>JAJZAL010000345.1 GCA_021799405.1 Acidobacteriota bacterium | reverse complement strand
CCATCCGCCACGCCGATTACGTCCTCGACCTCGGTCCCGGAGCCGGCCGTCTCGGCGGTTTGGTCGTTGCCGAAGGCACTCCGGCGCAGATCATGGCCTGCCCAGAGTCGCTTACCGGGCGCTATCTCTCCGGCGCCGCCACCATGCTGCAACGCGAAAAGCCGCGGCCCCTCACCGGCAAGTGGCTCACTGTGACCGGCGCGCGCGAGCACAACCTGCAGGACATCACCATCCGCATTCCCCTGGGCGTGATGACCGTAGTCACGGGCGTGAGCGGCAGCGGCAAGAGCACCCTGATCAACGACATCCTCTACCGGTCCCTGGCCAAGACCATCTATGGCTCACGCGAAGAGCCCGGCGCGCACGATTCGCTCCTCGGCGCCGAGCAGATTGACAAGGTGGTTCGCATCGACCAGTCGCCCATCGGCCGCACGCCACGGTCGAATCCCGCTACCTACACCGGCGTCTTCTCGCCCATTCGCGACCTCTTTGCCATGCTGCCTGAGTCCCGCGAGCGCGGCTACAAGCCTGGCCGCTTCAGCTTCAACGTCACTGGTGGCCGCTGCGAGGCCTGCCAGGGCGACGGCCAGCGGCGTATCGAGATGAGCTTCATGCCCGACGTCTATGTGCAGTGTGAAGTTTGCAATGGTCGCCGCTACAACCAGGAAACGCTGGCGGTGAGGTTTCACGGCCACTCCATCGCCGATATTCTCGACCTGCCCATTGAAGACGCGCTCACCGTACTGGCCGACGTGCCGCAGGTGCGCCAGAAGCTGCAAACCCTGGTCGATGTCGGCCTCGGTTATGTTCACCTGGGACAAAGCGCCACCACGCTCTCCGGTGGCGAGGCGCAGCGCATGAAGCTGGCGCGCGAGCTCTCAAAACGCCAGACCGGCCGCACGCTTTATCTGCTCGACGAGCCCACCACCGGCCTCCACTTTGACGACGTGCGCAAGTTGCTCGAGGTTTTGCACCAGCTCACCGATCTGGGCAACTCGGTCATCATCATCGAGCACAACCTCGATGTGATCCGCAACGCCGACTGGGTCATCGATCTGGGCCCGGAAGGTGGCGAGGATGGAGGACGGGTGGTAGGCGAAGGCCGTCCCGCGAAGATCGCCGCCACACCCGATTCTTATACCGGCAAGTTCCTCATGCGCTATTACACTACCAGCAATGGAAATTTGGCCGCAGACGGCAGTGACGACTCAACTGATTCCGCGGACGGAAACACCGGAGGCAGCGAAGACGTGACTGCCGATCCCGTGGACGCGCCTGAAGCGCCGCGCATGAAGACGACGAAAAGGAATGGCAAGAGTGCATCCGCAAAGACAAAACCGCGAAAGAAGAGGACGGGACGCCCATGAACAATCTGCCGGAGCGTGAACCGCTTCAGCCGGAAGATGCCGGAACTCACGCGGACGCACCAGGCCATGAGCCTCAACCTGCGGAGATATTGCCGCCCGAGCCATGGGGAGCTTCATCACCCGCCATTCCCTCCACAGATGGGTCAGCCGGGCCCTCTTCCGCGGATCTGCCGCTCTTCCAGAACTGGATGCAGCCGGAGATTGCCCCGCCGGTGCGCATCCCTCATTTTGGCCATCTCCTGCTTCTGGCCCTGTTCACCCTTTTCGGACTGATAGGCGCCAGCATTCTCATTCGGATCGCGCTTTACCTCCATCTCTTCGGCGTCTCAACCGTACAACAGGCCATCACCGAGATCCATTACACCCTGGGCAGCGAGGCCATTCTTTACCTCGTGACGCTGGGCGCCTGCCTGATCTTCTTTCCCATGGTCTGGCACAAGAGCTTTTTTGCCGGCATGCAATGGAACGCTGCATCCGCTCTGCGCCAGCGCCGTCATTTGATGAGCGTGGCCCTGCTCTGTTTCCTTCTGGCGCTGCTCAGCGGCTATCTGCTCCCCGGGCCTACCAATACGCCCATCGACAAGCTTTTCCGCCGCCCTGGCGCTGCGTGGATGCTCTTCGCCTTCGGCATCACCTTCGCGCCCTTGTTTGAGGAGATTTTCTTTCGCGGGTTCCTGCTGCCTGCGCTCTGCACCGCCTTTGACTGGTTTGCCGAGCGTACCACCGGCCAGCCCAGGCCAATGCTCGGCGAAAGCGGCCACCCAGTCTGGTCGATGCGTTCCATGATGATCGCCGCCGTCCTCACCAGCATCCCCTTCGCGCTGATGCATGCCGCGCAGACCGGCTACTCCTTCGGGCCCTTTGTGCTGCTGGTATGCGTGAGCCTGGTGCTGTGCTGGACGCGCCTCAGCACCCGCTCTCTGGCCGCAAGCGTGCTCGTCCACGCCTGCTACAACTTTCTGCTCTTCTCCTTCATGATGCTGGGTACCGATGGATTCCGGCACCTGGACAAGATGTGAAAAAACAGCTTTCAGCTCGGATCTCTCGGGCTCAATTCATGCGCCCAATCCTGCATTGTTTCAGGCGGCACGAGCGTAGCTGAACGCCGCTGGCTGAATGTTGCCTTTACAATCGAAAGCGATGCCTACAACCACCTATGCTCAGCAGTTGCTCTCTCTCCTCGCCCGCATCAGCTTCCGTCTCGGGCAGTTCAAGCTGTCCTCCGGCGGCACCAGCGATTACTACATTGACTGCCGCATCACCACCTTGCACGCGGAAGGTGGCCGCCTCACCGGCCACGCCATCCTTGAGCTGCTTGAAGAACACGGCATAGATGCCGAGGCGGTTGGCGGACTCACCCTGGGCGCCGATCCCATCGTCTCCAACGTCGCCACAGCCAGCGCCTGGCGCGCCCAGTCCCATCCCGGCGCGCCGCTGCTCCACGGCTTCCTGGTTCGCAAAGCCGAGAAGGCCCACGGCACCGGCCGCCGCATCGAAGGCTTTTCTAAAGAGGGTGCCCGTGTGGTCATCGTGGACGACGTCTGCACGACCGGAGCGTCGACGATCAATGCGATCGAGGCCGCGCGTGAGGCCGGCATGACTGTCGCCGCGGTTGTTTGTATCGTGGAGCGCGAGGACGCTCATGGCCGCCCCGCCGTGGAAGCCGCCGCCGGGAATGCCCCGTTCCTGCGCCTGTTCACCGCCTCCCAGGTGCGGGCGGAACATCTCCGTCAAATCCCCACGGCTGTTTCCTGATCTCGGGATTCACGCCACAACGGCCGAAAAGACATGCAGGCCATCCCTTGGGGCCGGGATGGCCTGCTCACCTGCCCTGGTCGCAACTTTCGACGGCAGCGCCGTCAGCCGTGCCCGATGCCCGATTGTCCCTGCCTAATTGGCTCCCGCTCCGTTGCTGCCCTGGGCCGACGAAGCCGTCTGTTGATCGCTGCTCATATTCGTCAGCATCTGCACTTCTACGCGACGGTTCTTCAGCCGCCCTTGAGCGGTCGAGTTGGATGCGACTTCCTGATCCTTGCCGATGCCGATCAGGTAGAACCGGTGCGGAGCTACGTTGTACTTGGCTGCCAGATACTGCACAACCGCGTCCGCGCGCCGTACGCTCAACTGATAGTTGTATTGCTTTGGTCCCGTCGAGTCGCAGCCGCCCGTGACTTCAAGGATGAAGTTGCTTGCTGAACCGAGCCGTGAGGCAAAGCTGTCCAACTGATCCTTGGCGTCGGCGGTCAGCACGGACTTATCGAAGCCAAAGTTCACGGTCACATCCGCCACCTGCTTGTAGTTGTCCAACCCCTTTACTACACTGTCGAGGGAGTCAGCGCGATGCACGGCGTCATTGGCGGCATTTTGCGCATTCCCTGCCGACTGACTTGCATTTTGCGCGTTCTGATTCGCCGCGTCAGCTGAACTCTGGGCCTTCTGGATTCCCGACTGCGCGCGGTTGTCAACGTCCTTCAGATTGCGGGTGTTGTCAGCCGCCTCATTCTCCAATGTGCTCGCATGATCCGCCAGGGGAGCCGTTTGGGTGCGCACATAGTTCTTGGTTGCGCATCCACTCACGCCTAACGATGCCAAAGCTCCCACCATCAACGCAAATCCTAGCCGATCCATAGGTAATTCTCCTTTTCTGCTTTGGGAACCGAGTAAAGCCAGACCCCAAACCGAGAAGATCCATTCTTCTGCATTTGCCTTTGCACGTATGTTTCCATTTGCCGGTTCCGGTTAATTGATTTTTAATCAACATCTTGCATGGGCCACCCTACGCTGGACCCAGAGCCGTCGGCGTGTATTTCTTACATACTTCGGTAAGGATTTCCCTGTCATGCTTGTCCGCAAAATGCCCTGACGCCCCCGGGGCTATTCCTAAAAAGCCATCATCCGGACTCCCGTATCCTAATAGGCAGAGGTTCCAAACCACCCGCACCGATGGATCTCTACGAGAAAATCCGCGCCCTGCCCACCCAGCCCGGGGTTTACCTGTACAAGAACGCTGAGGGCGAGGTCATCTACGTCGGCAAGGCCAACAACCTGCGCTCCAGAGTCCGGTCCTATCTGCTGGAAGCCTCGCAGGCCAACGCCAAAACCGGCTCGCTGATGCGCGAGGCCGTCGACCTCGACTACATTCTCGTGGCCAACGAGCACGAGGCGCTGGCCCTTGAAAACAACCTCATCAAGCAGCGCAAGCCGAGATTCAACATCCTGCTGCGCGACGACAAGACCTATCCGTACGTCAAGCTCACCCTCGCCGACCGTTTCCCAAAGGTCTTCGTCACGCGCCGCTTACGCAAGGACGGCGCCGCTTACTATGGCCCGTATTTTCCCGGCAATCTCGCCTATCGCGTGGTCGAGCTCATCCACCGCAGCTTTCTCCTGCCGAGCTGCAAGATCGATCTCTCGCGCTACCACCCGCGAGCCTGCCTGCAGTACTACATTCACCGCTGCCTTGGCCCCTGTGTCGATGGCCTCACCACGCC
>JAJZAL010000069.1 GCA_021799405.1 Acidobacteriota bacterium | reverse complement strand
CTTCGAGGCGCTTGGCGAGCATCTGTTCGAGGTTTTCGAGGGCGTCGCTGAAGCCCTTGATGCCTTCGCTGAGCTTGTCGTTGGCCATCTTGTCTTCGGCGTGCATCTTGTCGAAGGTGGCCTTGTCGATGTGGAGGCGTTCGATCTGCATGCCTTTTGCGGCTTCGGGGTCGAGCTTGCGGGGCAGTTCGGCGGGCTTGGCTTCGAGCTCCTCGAGGAGCTTGGGCGAGATGGTGAGCAGGTCGCAGCCGGCGAGCTGTTCAATTTCGCCGATGTTGCGGAAGCTGGCACCCATGACGACGGTCTTGTAGCCGAATTTCTTGAAGTAGTTGTAAATGCGGGTGACGCTCTGGACGCCGGGGTCGTCGGCGCCGGTGTAGTCCTTGCCGGTGTTCTTCTTGTACCAGTCGAGGATGCGGCCGACGAAGGGCGAGATGAGGGTGACGCCGGCGTCGGCGCAGGCAATGGCCTGATGGAGACCGAAGAGGAGGGTGAGGTTGCAGTGGATGCCTTCCTTTTCGAGCTGCTCGGCGGCGCGGATGCCTTCCCAGGTGGAGGCGATCTTGATGAGGATGCGCTCCCTGGAGATGCCCGCGTCGGCGTACTTCTGGATGATGGAGCGGGCCTGCTTCATGGTGGCCTCGGTGTCATAGGAGAGACGCGCGTCGACCTCGGTGGAGACGCGGCCTGGAATGATGGCGAGGATCTTTTTGCCGAAGGCGACGGCGAGGTTTTCAAAGGCGAGTTTGGCGACGTCCTTGTGGGTGGCGGCGTTGCCGAGCTGCTTTTTGGCGTCGAGCAGGGTGTCGTCGACGATCTTCTGGTAGGCGGGCATCTGCGCGGCGGCGGTGATGAGCGACGGATTGGTGGTCGCGTCCTGCGGCTTCACCTTTTCGATGGCTTCGATGTCTCCGGTGTCGGCGACGACGGTGGTCATTTTGCGTAGCTGAGCGAGCTCACTCTGTCCCATGCTTCCTCCTGAACCTATGTGTTTATTGTAACGAGATCGCGGGGAGCTCCGCGCAGGGAAGGCCCGGCGCGATCCGGTTACGGTTGTGAGAGATCCCCAACATTATTAGATGCGCGCATCATCCCTGGGCGACCGGATTGCGGAGCGAGCCGATGCCTTCGACGGTAACCTCAACGACATCACCGGCATGCATGGGTCCGACGCCGGAGGGCGTGCCGGTTGGGATGAGGTCGCCGGGCATGAGGGTCATGGCGGCGGAGATGTGGCGAAGGAGGGTGTCGATGGGGAAGATGAGGTCGCGGGTGGTGCCCTCCTGATGGATTTCGCCGTTGAGGCGGGTGACGACGGCGATTCCGGCGACGGGGTCGAGGTCGTCAGTGACGACAGGGCCGGTGGGGCAGAAGGTGTCGAATCCCTTGGCGCGGGACCACTGTCCGTCGGACTTCTGGAGGTCGCGGGCGGTGACGTCGTTGACGATGGTGTAGCCGCGGATGTAGGGGCGGACGTCTTCGGCGGGGCCGATTTTAGAGGCGCGTTTGCCGATGACGACGGCGAGTTCGCCTTCGAAGTCGACGCGCTGGGATTGCGTGGGCAGCAGGATGGTTGCGCCGGGGGCGAGCAGCGAGGAGGGCGCCTTGAGAAAGAGCAGCGGCTCTTTGGGGACATCGTTGCCGAGTTCGGCGGCGTGCGCGCCGTAGTTGCGGCCGATACAGACGATTTTGGAGGGGACGACCGGCGGGAGCAACTGGGCCTGGTCGAGTGGCAGCGGGGAAAACTTGCCTTCATAGGGGGCGACGCACTTGTCTTCGTCAAAGGGCGGGAGCAGGCGCTCGATCCACCAGCCACCGGATGGATTGCCCGGGCGATATTCGACGGCCCCGTACTGCGGCCCAAACTCGGTCATGAACCGGCAATAACGCATGATTTGTATCTACCCTTTCATTTTCTTTCCGGAGGCTGCGCCCGGCTGCGAGCGGAATTACTGTTGCCGGGGGAGTTCCTCCTGTACAGACGCGGAGCGCGCGCTTTGGTTGCCGTCGCGGTCGACGGCGGAGACGGAATATTGGTAGTGCACGCCGGGCAGGACGGTGGTGTCGTTCCAGGCCGGGGCGGTGACGAGCTGGTTTGCGGGTGAGATGCGCCGCCATGCGCCGATGGCGGCGCGGCGATAGACGATGTAGCCGGCGGTGTCCGGCTGGGGGCTTGGCTCCCAGGAGAGATCGATGGAGCGGGCCTGGGCGTCAGCAACGGCGACGAGGCCCTGCGGGACGGAGGGCGGGAAAACGTCCTTGGCGTCCACGGTGACGGCGGGGCTTTTTGCGCCGGCGAGTTCGGCGCTGGCGCCGTCGACCTTGAGCTGGATGACGCGCTGGAGGACGTAAGTATAGGTGTGGTCGAGGGTGGCGTCGCGATCGAGAGCCTGTCCGGGGTCGTGCGCGGCGAGGCTGACTTCAAGGACCTGGCGCTGGACCGGTCCCGCGCCCAGCATTGGATTGGGCTGAGGCGGTTTTGCGTGCGGGGCGAGCTTTGGCTCGACGAGGGTGCGGACCATGCGCATCTGCATGCCGTGCTCGGGCGGCCGCGGCTGCCAGTGGAGGACGATTCCGTCGGGACGGGTCTGGGCGGTGACGTCGCCTACGGGCGGCGGAGCGGCGCCTGCGATCACGGTGGCGCGGTTGGAGTATCCGGCGAGGCGCTTGTAGGGGCCATAGACGCGGACGGCGTAAGTGAGCAGCCGAGGCGCGCCGGTGTCGAGCGCGGGCGGGAGGGTATCCACAAACCTGCCGGCCACGCCGGGCAGAATCATGATGTTTCCCGCCGGCTGGCAGGGAGCCTGGCTGGGTTTGGAATTTGGGGCGCCGGAGGGTTGCGGAAGACGGCAAATCTCGACCCGCTGACGGCCCTTGAGCGCGACCTTATCGGTGGCGCGCTCGGGCATGGTCCAGGCGAGTGTGACGGCGTTGCCCGCGCGCCTGGCCGTGAGGTTGGTGACGGGAACAGGGATGTGCAGGCTTGGGGGCATGGGCGCAGCCTCGAGCGCGCAGCCGCTCACGAGCGCCGCCAGCGCCAGACCCAATCCCATTGCCGCAACCCTGCGCGAGACCCCGGCCGTCATCATCTAGAGGCTAAAGCATTTTCGGAAATGCCGCAGTGCAAGGATGGGCGGCCATGGCCGGAAATCGCTGGCGGCAGTGCGGAGTGGGCAGCGTTTCGCCGGCCTACGGGTTTTCTGAATGCGCGATGGCCGAACGGAGGGCGCCGGCGAGGGTGGCGTCCTCGAAGCGGAAGCCCATTTGCTGGAGCCGGCGGGGAAGGACGCGAGCGGAGGCGAGCAGGGCGGCGTCGGCCATTTCGCCGAAGGCGAGCCGGAGTGCAAAGGCCGGAGCCGGCAAGAATGCAGGCCGATGGAGCGCCCGGCCCAGGGCGCGGGTGAACGCGGCATTGGTTACCGGGTCGGGGGCCACGACGTTGACCGCTTCGACCGCGGGGCCTTCGGCCTGGGCTGGATCGGCCAGAAAGGCCAGCGCCCGGGCGGTATCCCGCGCGCTGATCCAGCTCATCCACTGGCGGCCGCTGCCCAGCGGGCCTCCAAGGCCGAGCCGGAAGAGCGGCAGCATTTTCGCCAGTGCTCCACCTTGTTTTGCGAGAACGACTCCAAAACGCGCCGAGACGACGCGGATTCCGGAGTTTGCCGCCTCGGCGGCGGCGGCCTCCCATTGCTCGCAGGTGTGGGGCAGAAAGCCGGTTCCATGGGTGGAGGTTTCGTCGAGGACTTCGTCGCTGCGGTCGCCGTAAATGCCGATGGCAGAGGCACATATGAGCAGCCGGGGTTTGGGGTCGAGGGCGCAGAGAGCGGTCACCAGGGCGCGGGTGCTCTGGATGCGGCTGTCGACGATGAGCTGCTTGCGGGCCTCGGTCCAGCGTTTGTCGGCAATGCCGGCGCCGGAAAGGTGAATGGCGACGGCGGGGTTTCCGAGCGCAGCCGCGTCCGGGCCGGCCCCCTGGCCGGGATTCCATTGGACCTCGCCCGGATTTTGGGGCTTGTGGCGGACGAGTTGGCGAGATTCCCAGCCCGCGGCGGTGAGTTGCTGGCGCAGGGCGGTGCCGATGAGCCCGGAGGCTCCACTCAAAAGCACATGATTTTTCATGGTGTCGACATCCTTTCGGAGATCTTCCGGCGTACTAAAACGTTCGGGAAAATTGCGAGATTTAATCTCATCAAAAGTTTTTGAAGCGAGAGAATAACGATATGAGCCTTCGAGGAGAAGCATCCACGATGAAAACTGCCGTGAAAGATCCTGCCGCCGTAAGGGAGGAAGCCGCAGCCGTTGAGATCGACCCTGAAACCGCCGAAGCCTTTATTGCGGAAAAGCGCATCGGCGAACGCATCAAGCGCCTTCGCCTGAAGAAATCGATGGGGCTGGTGGAGCTTGGCCGGCACACGGGCCT
The DNA here is from genome assembly GCA_021799405.1 of Acidobacteriota bacterium. The sequence goes on along the minus strand of JAJZAL010000069.1, from coordinate 16,724 downwards.
TTCGGCGAGTTTTCTGTCGCAACTGGAGACGGGCCGGGTGGTGCCGACACTGCGCAACCTGGCGCGCATCGCCATGGTGTTCAGCAAGGACCTCTCGTACTTTTTCGAAACCGAGCCACATACCCTGTTCCGCGTGCATAGGAAGAAGGAGCGGGTTCGTTTACCGCAGACCGGCGTCGACGACCCCACCTACTATTTTGAGAGTCTCGGCTACATGGTGCCGGACCGGACGCTCGATCCTTACTATGCCGAATTCATTCCATTAAAAAAAGGAACCGAAGTTCGTGCTCACGTCCATCCGGGGTTCGAGTTCCTGTATGTGGTGGAAGGGGAACTGGAAATCAAGCATGGCGAGCGGACGCAGGTGCTCGCGGCGGGCGACAGCGTCTACTTTGATGCGAGCACGCCGCACGCATACCAGTGCGCCGGGAAGACGCCGGCGGTGGTGATTATTGTGACGATGCACCAGCAGGGGATACAGCACGGGACGGGAATGCGCAGCCTGAGCGCGTCGCTGGGTGCGCGGCAGAGCGTGGCGCAGGCGTCTACCGGAGTCGCAGTCGGGCGAGGCATTTCACCGGGCGGTGCGCCGCTGCGGACGCCGCGGGTGTGAGGCGGCGATAGCCCGGGAGGGCGTGTACACGAGCTTGTGATTACGGAGTTTTGCGGCCGGAGCGGAGGGTCCCGTTCCGGCGACTTTTTTGAGCGTGATTTCTGCTCATTCTTGGCTTCGTATTCGAGCGAAGATCGCAAATTGGTAAACTAATAGGTAATCCCACCTGAAGTTTCGGCACAGTGCCGGCGCCGCTGGCGCAATTTCAGAGACATCCAAAGAAGCAACTGCAACCACGAAGGGAAGCTGTGCCTGTGAGCACGATTCGCAACATCGCCATCATCGCCCATGTCGACCACGGGAAGACCACGCTGGTCGACGCCATGCTCCGCCAGGCCGGTACTTTCCGCGCCAATGAAGCCGTTGCCGAGCGGGTCATGGACTCGAACGAACTGGAGCGCGAGCGGGGCATCACGATCCTGGCCAAGAACACGGCCATTGAATACCACGGCGGGAAGATCAATATTGTCGACACGCCGGGCCACGCCGATTTTGGCGGTGAAGTGGAGCGTGCGCTCAAGATGGTGGACGGCGTGATGCTGCTGGTCGACGCGTCAGAAGGTCCGCTGCCGCAGACGCGCTACGTGCTTTCGAAGGCGCTTGCGGGGCGCCTGCCGGTCATCCTGGTGGTGAACAAGATCGATCGCCCGGACGCGCGGCCGCAAGAAGTGCTGAACGAGGTTTACGACCTGTTTATCGATCTGGACGCGACGGAAGACCAGCTGGAATTCCCCGTGCTCTACACGAACGGCAAGCTGGGCCTGGCGAGCCACGACGCGGCCGTGCTGGGTACGGATCTGCAACCGCTCTTCGAGCAGATTGTGGAGACGATTCCGCCGGCGACCGGCGACGCCGAGGGCGCGCTGCAGGTGCTGGTGACCAACCTTGACTACTCGGACTACCTGGGGCGGCTGGCGATTGCGCGCGTTTTCAACGGCACGCTGAAGACGGGCGACGAGGTGTACATCTCGAAGCGCGACGGCTCGCTGCAGAAGACCCGCATCACGAAGCTTTTCAGCTTCAGCGGGCTGAAGCGCGTGGACATTGAGAAGACCGAGATCGGGGACATCGTGGCCGTGGCGGGCGTGGAGGGCATTACGATCGGCGAGACGATCACGGGCATTGAGAATCCGGCTCCGCTGCCGCTGATCGTCATTGACGAGCCGACGATTGCGATGCAGTTCATGGTGAACAACTCGCCGATGGCGGGCCGGGAGGGCCAGTTTGTGACGTCGCGGAACCTGCGCGAGCGCCTGGACAAGGAGCTGCTGACGAATGTGTCGATCCGGGTGGAAGAAACAGGCAGCCCGGATTCGTTCAAGGTGCTGGGGCGGGGCGAGTTGCAGCTTGCGATTTTGATCGAGATGATGCGCCGCGAGGGTTTCGAGCTGATGGTGGGCCGGCCGGAGATTGTGACCCGCGAGGTGGAAGGCAAAACGATGGAGCCGGTCGAGTACCTGACGATCGATATTCCGGAGAATTTTGTGGGCACGGTGATCGAGCGTCTTGGTCCCCGCAAGGGCGAAATGGTGAAGATGCACAATCACGGATCGGGGCGCGTGCGGCTGGAGTTCCGCGTGCCGTCGCGCGGGATTATCGGCCTGCGCAGCGAGCTGCTGACCGAGACGCGCGGCACGATCATCATGAATTCGCTGTTCGACGGATACATGCCGTACCAGGGCGAGATTCCGCAGCGGCCCACGGGGGCGCTGATTGCCGACCGCCCGGGCACGACCACGGCCTACGCGCTGGACGGACTGCAGGATCGCGGCGTGCTTTTTGTGCCGCCCGGCGTGGAGGTTTACGAGGGGATGGTCATCGGCGAGCACTCGCGCGACAACGACCTGGACGTGAACGTGGTGCGGGAGAAGAAGCTGACGAACATGCGCGCGTCGACGGCAGACGACGCGATTCGGCTTGCGCCGCCTCGTTTGTTGAACCTGGAGCAGTCGATCGAGTTCATCGCCGACGACGAGATGGTTGAGGTAACACCCAAGTCGTTGCGGCTGCGCAAGAAGGTGCTGCAGGCGAACCGGCGGCCCAAGCGGAACGCGCCGCAAGCGTGACGAGACGCGGGGCGGTCATCGCCTGCAAGGTGTGCGCCGCGACGGTTTCCGGCACGCGCGAAAAGTGAATACAGAAAGGCGCTGTCACCGCACGGGATCAGCGCCTTTTGTCCCGTTTCCGTCGAGCGAGGGGTGCTATTCCGTGGCTGCCCGCACGTCGTCGACGTCCTTGTAGACAATCGACCTCGTGATCCTGCATTGCTTGTCGAACTGGGCCATGGCATCGGCGGGCTTCACATTGGGGTGAACTTTGTCCCAGGTGTCCATCCATTCGGATCCCGTGTTGAAGATGGAGTCCCAGGTTGGATAGATGTCGACGGTGCCTGCGCTGTCTTTGACCATTGATCCGCGGGGATAGGTGGTGACCCAGATGCGCCATCCGCTTTGCTTGCCCGCGCTGATGCGGGCTTCGGCAAAGGGCTCCCAGAGCTTCTGCTCGGTGGCGATGCACTCGCTCACATCGGGCATTTTCATGGAGTTGTCGACGACGTAGTCTCCGACCTTGATGCCGCCGATGCGGGTGACTTCTTCGGCGACGGTATTGGAGACGAGGTAGCTGTCTTCCAGGATCGGCTGCCAGAACTGCGCGGGCGTCATGTCGAGGCCAGCCTTGTGCAGCTCGGCGGTGAAGGCTTCATCGCTCATCGGTTCGGCGGGGAGGCCGGGGAAAAAGGTGACGAAGAGATAATCGCAGCGCGCTTGTTTTCCCATGGGAATCTCGGCGCGCAGAGCGAGCCACTCCGTGATGAGGCCGGAATCGGCGAGCGATTGCTGGAGCTTGCGGATGTTGCCATGCAGAAGCCCGGCAAAGTCTGCTTCGCGTCCTGGATTGACCTTGACGCAGATGCTGCTGTAGTGCGTTATGGCTTGTTGAGCAGCGAGCGGTGCGCAGCAGGCGACCGCAAGCGCGGCTGCGGAGAGAAAACGGCAGACGGATGAAAGACGCATCTCAGGACCCTCCCGGGTGTTGGTTTCAGCGACACGGCCAGATTTCCATGGGCTGCCCGAACGACCGTTGCCGGATCACTGCTGTGGAACAACCTCCGGTCACGGTTTCGGGCAGGGCAAGGGGCGAAGCGCGTGAAGGAGTCAGGACCAATTCTTGCCAAGGCCGGCGAGGTTGGCGCGGCCGAGGTCTTCCGGAGTCATGGCGATTTTGAAATCGACTTCCGCGTTGAAAAGGAGAAACCAGGGCTCGGCAAGACGGGGAATGTCAGCCGGGTCGCTCACATCGACCACGAGAATGCCGCCGCGATGACCCTCGTGCGAGGTGAAGAATGCGGATTCAGGCTTGGACTCATCGAGGATGCGCTTGATCGTGGCGCTCACGGTTCCTTGGCGAACGGCGGTGTTGAAGGGTTCAATGGGGAATTTGACGGACATCAGCATGCGCATGGGATCCTCCAGCGGGAAGGTGCATTGCGGGGGGAGGATGTCGCTGTCTTCTGGGGAGCGCAGCGGGTAGAACTGCAATATGCGCCTGTTGCCCAGCAAGATGCAAGTGCGCGGGCGGCTTTCTTTCCGGGACGGTTTTTGAACCTGATACCGCTCCTGCGCGGCAAATTACCACTGCATACATAGGCAGTTGCGCACTCCGGCGCTTCAGGATCAAAGCGGCAGGGACGATGTCTGGAGGGATCTGCCGCCCGCTGTGGATTTGTTCTATTGCTGGTTACAAATGGGTCCTTGCCGCCGGAGTGGCGCCCTGTCGCCGCGCCTGGTTCGCGGCAGAACCCTGTGGTTGCTCAATTGATCACGGATAGGCGCTGGGGAACCGGCCGCTGCTTGCGGCGCCTAGACCTTCAAGCCATGAAATCTGGTGGTAGGGTATCTGCTGCTCGTCGCGCCCGCCGCTCCCATCGTAGAGACTGAGACGGAAGTTGTCGCCGTTGCGGGAGAATTCACTGATGTACCAGGGCTCGGGCGGGCGGCAATGGCGGCAGAGAAGCGTGTGCGGATCGACTTCCAGAATCAGACAGGCGTCGTAAAGGAATACGCGGTCTGTGGAAGCGTCGTAGAATGCCCAGCCGTTGGTGGTGCGGAATCGATGCACGCCGTGGAGCGGTGCAGACGGAACGAGTTCCACCGTCTCGGCGCCCATGTGGTGCTCATGGTGGTGCTCCAGCACGATAGAGAAGCCCGAAAGGGATTCGAGGGTGATCGTTTTGTACGGGCGATCCATGAGAGGCGAGTGGTGATGTTTCTGGCAAGACGGTCAGGGTCTTGCTTCCGGTGTTGAGCTGCGGGCTTGCGGCACGGGAGGCGCCTCTGCCGTGCGCTCAGTACTGACGGCTTGTTGAGGGTATGCGTGGAGGGCGCGTCCGCGTGGACGCGCCCGTTTTTTACCAGCCCTTGCGTTCGCGCAGCGACTCGATCTGCGCGAGATGGTGGCGCGAGTGCCAGTCGTAGAGCGCGACCATCTGCGCCACGGTGTGCTTGCCGCTCTCGGGGTGCAAGTAGCCGCATTCCCATTGGTCGGGCGTGATGCTCTGGAGCAGCATGACCCAGCGGGCGTGGAGCGCCTGCAGCAGATCAAGGGATAGGCTTACCGGAGCGGTTTTGGCGTCGTGCAGTTCGGCCCAGGCCGCCTGGTCATAAGGTTTGATGGTGGGCCAGTCTTCGGTGAGGGCGAGCCGCAGCCGACTGTAGGCCTGCGAGTGGCTGTCTGCCACGTGATGCACGACCTGGCGCAATGTCCAGCCGCCTTCACGGTAGGGTGTGTCTAGCTGGGAGTCATCGAGTCCGCTGACGGCGGAACGCATGTTCTCGGGCAGAGCAGCAAGGATGGCGATAGCCGCCTTGCGGTTCAATACGGCAACCACAGAAACGTCAAAGCGGCCAATGGGATAGCGAACAGCAAAGAGCGGATCAGAACCGGGAGTAGCCATGCCCTGCAAGGTACCCAAACCACGGTACTTCGCGCAAGCGCGCGCGGCACAGAGAGGGGAAAATAGCGGGAAAGCGGTCTGCCGAAGGGTGCGCTCGTGCAGGGTGCGCACCCCTGAGCAGCGTAGCCCACTACATCTTCGGATGCTTCTTGTGGTGCTTCCTCCAATGGTGTTTGGTGTGGTGATGCGTCTTGGTCTTGTGATGCATGCTCGCCGCAAATGCGCCGGTCGACATCAGCATCACCAAAGAAAGGAAGAATGCTTTTTTCATCGTCTCTATCGTCTCTAATGAAAATGGGCACGGTTCTTCGAATTTGCGATCGAGCTGCACAACCGGCCCCGGTGATCACTTGGACGCGCCTGTGGTGAATTGGTAAGTGCCCTGCGGGGTTCGAAACCGAGGGGCGCGCAAGTTACTCTAATGAAACAGGAGCAATTCCGGGAGACGCGGCAGAGTGAAATCCAGGCCGCCCGGGCAGCGCCGGCGAGGCACATATGGACCATAAACAGTATTTTTTTGAGAAGTTTGGCATCACCGACCGATTGCTGGAACGCTGCCTGGGGGAAGCCCTGTCCGCCGGCGGAGATTATGCCGATCTTTATTTTGAATCAGTTACAGCCTCGTCGCTGGGTATTGATGAATCGATCGTGAAATCTGCCTCGCATGGGGTGAGCGCGGGCTGCGGCATTCGCGTGCTGAGCGGCGAGCGCACCGGGTATGCGTATACGGACGATCTTTCTGCCGAGCGGCTGCTGAAGGCGGCACGCACCGCCGCGCTGATCGCGAGCGGTCCGGCCAGGCAGCCCGTGCAGGGGTTCACGGAGACGCATGCGCCGAGCCTTTATCCGGTTCCGGCGGCGGATGCCGACATCGACATCACCGCGCGGCTGGACCTGCTGCGGCGCGCCGACCGCGCTGCACGGGCGGCCGACTCGCGGATCACGCAGGTGAGGGCCGGCTATGCGGAGGAGCTGCGCCGCATCCTGATCGCGGCCTCAGACGGCACGTTTGCCAGCGACACGCAGCCGCTGGCGCGCATGAGCCTGTTTGTGCTGGCACAGGATGGGGAGCGCACGGCGCGCGGCACCTCAGGCGGCGGCGGCCGCATCGAGCTGGAGTACTTTCTGACGGAAAAGACGCCGGAGCACTTTGCCGCGGAAGCGACGCGGCAGGCCCTGCTGCAGCTTGGGGCGATTCCCGCGCCTGCCGGGGAGATGCAGGTGGTTCTGGGCCCGGGCTGGCCGGGTGTGCTGCTGCACGAGGCCGTGGGGCACGGGCTGGAAGCGGATTTCAACCGGAAAAAGACCTCTGCTTTCGCGGGGCTGATCGGGCGGCAGGTGGCCAGCTCAAAGGTGACGGTGGTGGACAATGGCACGCTGGCCAACCGGCGCGGCTCGCTGAATGTGGACGACGAAGGTTCGGCGACGCAGGAGACGGTGCTGATCGAAAACGGCATTCTCAAGGGCTACCTGAGCGACAAGCTGTCGGCGCGGCTGATGAAGATGCCGCACACCGGCAACGGGCGGCGCGAGAGCTACCAGCAGATTCCGATGCCGCGCATGACGAACACCTACATGCTCTCGGGCGAGGACGCGCCGGAAGATATTCTGCGCAGCGTGAAACGGGGCCTCTACGCGGTGAATTTTGGCGGAGGGCAGGTGGATATCACGACCGGTAAATTCGTCTTCAGTGCGAGCGAAGCGTACCTGATCGAAGACGGCAAGGTGACGGCGCCGGTGCGCGACGCGACGCTGATCGGCAACGGCCCCGAGGCGCTCAAGTACGTTTCGATGGTGGGCAACGACCTCGCACTGGACGAGGGCATCGGCACCTGCGGCAAAGACGGACAAAGCGTTCCGGTCGGGGTTGGCATGCCGACGGTCAAGCTGGACAAAATGACGGTGGGGGGCACCGGACGATGAGCATTTCTGCCATTCCCCAATCTGATCTCCTCACGCTAGCTACGGATATGGTGCAGCGCGCGCTGCGCGCGGGCGCAGACGACGCTGAAGTCACGATCCGGGAAGGCGATGAGTTTTCAACGACCGTCCGGATGGGCGAAGTGGAGACGCTGAAGGAGTCTGGATCGCGCGGGATCGGACTGCGGGTTCTGCTGGCCGGGGAAAACGGGTACCGCGTCGCCAGCAGCTCTTCGAGCGACTTCACCGCCGACGGGCTCGAACATCTGGTGCGCGGAGCGATGGCGCTGGCTGCCGTTACGTCGGAAGATCCGTTTACCGGGCTACCGGAAGCGGGTTCGTTTGGGCAGCGAACGGAAGATCTGCAACTGTACTTCGACGATGTGTATTCGCTGCCCGCGGCGGAGCGGATTGGGCTTGCGCGCCGCGCCGAAGAGGCATCGCTCAGGGGCGACAGCCGGCTGATCAACAGCGATGGAGCGAGCTTTGACGCCGCCACGGGCAGCATCGCCTTCGCGAACTCGCGCGGATTCGCCGGCGCGTATCGCTCGTCCTACTGCTCCCTGGTCGCGAGCCCCATCGCACAGGGTGCGAATGGAGAGATGCAGCGCGATTACTGGTATTCGAATGCGCGCTCGCTGACGCGGCTGGAGTCGCCGGAGTCGGTTGGCGAAGAAGCGGCACGGCGCACGCTGCGGATGCTGGACGCCAAGCGTGTTCCGACGCAGCAGGCGCCGATTGTGTTTTCTCCGGAGATGGCGCGGGGCATTATTGGCGCGCTGTTTGACGCGGCGAGCGGCGACGCAGTGTGGCGCGGGGCATCGTTTCTGGCGGGCAAGCTGGGCGAAAGCGTTGCCGTGCCGCAGCTTACGCTGATTGACGACGGCACGCTGCCGGGCGGCTTCGGTTCGTGCCCGTTTGACGGCGAGGGGCTGGCGACGCGCCGCAACACGCTGGTTCACAAGGGAGTGCTGGAGAGCTACGTCCTGCACACATACACGGGGCGGAAGCTGAAGATGGCGAGCACGGCCAATGCCGGACGGGGGCTGGCCGGCAACCCTTACACGCGTTCCTACAACCTATTTATTGAGGCCGGCAGCCAGACGCCGGAGGACATCCTCAGCTCCACAGGCACGGGGCTTTACGTCACGCGCCTGATGGGCCAAGGCGTCAACCTCGTGACCGGGGATTATTCCCGCGGCGCGGCCGGCCTCTGGATCGAAAACGGGCAGCTCGCGTACCCCGTGCAGGAAGTCACCATCGCGGGCAACCTCAAAGAGATGCTGCGCAATATCACGGCCATCGGGAGCGACCTGGTCTTTCGGAGTTCGACGGCCGCGCCGACGCTGCGCATCGACGGGATGACGATTGCGGGCGGGGATTGATGGATTCAAAACGCTGACGATGCTCGATTTTTGGGGTCCCGAAGCACGGGGTTTCGTGTTTTTGCGGTCATAGCCAAAAGAATAACTGGCTGTAAAGCCGCGGTCGCATGGTCAGCATCCGGCCGCTTTTGGATATACGACTCCCGTAACTGCATCGCCGCCAAACATCCCATCCAGCCTTGGGTAGATATTTTTCGGACCTCCGATTTTAAGTCTTGCCAGAAATGAGTCCGCGTGGCATTCTTGCCGATGAATCTTACTTGAATATCTTTACTGGGACATAACTCTGGTTCGTCTGCAGGGCTTGTTGAAAAACAAGATTGCGACCGGGGCACTGTGCACGCAAGTGCATGGGTTCATTCCGTTATTCGCAATCTGCTGCGCCTTGATTGTTGCTTTGGTGCATTTTTCAGCAAATTCCTTGTGGCGCAGTCAGCCGAAGGGGTTTTGGAATGCATCGCTCGAACTTATCCACCTGCTCTCGTCCACTGGTATCGGCGGTTCATCGCATTCGGCAAAGCTCGGAGCGACGCTGCTTCAAAGCCCTCCCCTTGGCTGCTTATCTGGTTCTATCGCTATTCGTATCTGGTTTGCTGGCTGGGGCGGTGCCGGCAGAGGCGCAGACCGCCGCGCTCGCCGGCTTTCAAAGTACAGTCCCAACAAGCGGCTTGGGCACGCCCAGTGATGTTGCAATCGACTCCAAGGGAGATATCTTCATCGTCGATAAGACGAATAATGAGGTTCTAGAAGAATCACCGAATGCCGGCAGTTATACGCAGAGCACGGTTGTCACCGGTCTGGATCAGCCAGCCGGGATAGCCATCGACGCAAGCGGCAACCTCTACATTTCCGATTACGGCAGCAATCGCATCCTCAAAGAAACGCCTGGCACCAGCGGCTACACGCAGTCCGTGGTAGACAGCAACAATGTATCCGGCCCCATGGGCATCGCCGTCGACGTCAACGGCAACGTCTATGTCGCTTGTTCGCTCGGAGATGAAATTATCGAAGATAGCTGGAACGGGTCTGTGTACACGCAAAGAGTTATTCCGACCAGCACACTGAATGCCCCCAGCGGCGTCGCAGTGGACAGCAGCGGTAACATCTATGTCGCCGACACGCACAATAGCAGGGTTCTCAAGGAAACACCTTCCGGGAGCAGTTACATAGAAACCACCATCGGTTCCAGCCTCTCGTATCCCTGGGGGGTGGCACTGGACGCAGCCGGGAATCTATACATCGCCGAGAACGGCACAAACCAGATTGTGAGTGAAGTATATTCCGGGGGGAGCTACACACAGGGATCTATAGCATCCTCCGGCCTCAACTTCCCCACTGGTATCGCGGTGGACAGCGCGGGTGACGTTTATGTGGCGGATCAGGATAATGGCCGCGTCGTAGAAGAAACACAGACTGCAAAGTTCGAAACCACGCAGGTTGGCAATCCGTCCCAGCCAGTCACAGCAATTTTCAACTTTGCTACGACCGTCACTTCTGTCCAGCCTCAGGTCGTCGCCGACGGGATCACCGGCCTGGATTTCAGCGCAGCCGGCACCGGTACCTGTACCACCAACGGGACCAGCTACGATTACTCCGCCGGCGATACCTGCACCATCGATATCATCTTTGACCCCAAATTTCCTGGCGTCCGGTATGGGGCCGCTGAGCTTCTAAACTCCTCCGGGAGCCCAATTGCGACGGCCTATGTGCAGGGGACGGGAACAGGCCCCATGGTCAACTTCCCACCAGGAAATGTCGCTCCTCTGTCGCTGCCGGGAGTAACAAGCCCATACGCCATAGCTGTCGATGAAGCGGGCGATCTCTATATCACCGAAGCAAGCTCCGCCTACGCTACCGGCAATAATCTCGTCAAAGAAACCTGGAACGGCAGCAGTTGGACGGAGGACATAATTGCCACTGGGTTCATCTACCCGGTCGGCGTGGCTGTGGACCCGGCCGGAGACGTTTATGTCGCCGATGAGATGGGTACCGTGTACAAGGAAGCCCCCTCAGGCGGAACGTATACGCAGTCGACGGTAGATACGAACCTCGGCACGCTTACGGCACTCACCGCGGATAGCGTCGGCAACGTCTATGTTTCGAGCAACGCCTATGGGCTTGTCAAAGAAGCTCTCACTTCCGGCGGAACATACGTGCGCAGTGTATTTCCGAATCGTATCTACTCAGATGGACTTGCGGTAGACGCCAACGGCGACATCTTCGCCACGTCCAGCGTTACCAATACTGTTCTCTATGAGGAAGTTTATTCGGGCGGGACTTACACGCAAGAAACGCTACTTACGCTATCCTCCGGGGTGCTCACCGTGGCCTTGGATGGTTTTGGAGATATCTACCTGAATACGGGTCAAGCCATCTACAAAGAAACGCCTTCGTCCGGCAGTTATATTCAAACTCAGGTCGCAAGTGGAATGAATGGGACCTTGGGGATCACGGTAGATAGCCTCGGGAATCTCTACGTCACGAACGACAGTGGCAACACCGTGTGGAGGGTCGATGTTTCCGATCCCCCGAGCCTCACATTTGAATCCACACCCTTCGGCTCAACCAGTTTGGACAGCCCTAAGTCGGTCGTCCTTCAGAATGCCGGAAATGGGACCCTCGACTTTCCCGTTCAGAGCGTGAACAACAACCCGTACACCTCTCAAAGCTTCAGCCTGGCGAGCAATTCGGCATCCGATTGTCCGGTTGCCATCGTGAGTTCCGCCAATCCAACTTCCCTGGCTGCTGGAAGTACGTGCGAATTATCGGTAAGTTTTACGCCACAACAGCTGGGAACTGTAAGCGGCTCGCTGGTATTGACGGACAACGCCCCCAACCAGACAAGCCCTTCTTATGCCCAGCAGATCGTCAATCTCAGCGGAACCAGCACCCAGGCTATCCCACCGGTGACATGGAACACGCCCGCCCCGATTCCCTACGGCACGGTTCTGAGCGCAACGCAACTGGATGCGAGCTCCACTGTATCAGGGACATTCGTATACTCGCCCGCCGCCGGGACCATTCTCAGCATCGGTACGCATACATTGACAGCAACATTCACGCCGACCGACACTGCGGACTACACGACGGCGACCGTATCCGTTACGCTCACGGTTAATCAGGCCACGCCATCTATCGTCTGGAGCACGCCTGCTCCCATAACCTATGGGGCGGCCCTTGGTGCAACGCAGCTGGATGCCTCTAGCGCGGTGGCAGGGACATTTGCCTACTCGCCCGCCGCCGGTACTGTTCTCAGCGCCGGCACGCATACATTGACAGCAACATTCACGCCGACCGACACTGCGGACTACACGACGTCCACGGCATCGGTCACTCTGACCGTGAATCAAGCCACCCCCACCATTACGTGGCCGACTCCCGCGGCCATTGCTGTAGGTACTGCGCTCAGTTCCACCCAGCTGGACGCCACGGCATCGGTTGCAGGCAGCTTTGCTTACCAGCCCGCGGCGGGAACCGTTTTGCCTGTCGGGTCTCAGACCCTGACGACGAAGTTTACGCCAACCAACAGCGCCGACTATACGACGGCGACCGCCAGCGTCGCCCTCGCGGTGGTGAACCCCGCCCCGGCAATCTCAAGCATCTCGCCTGCAGTCGCCGACATGGGAGGTTCAGCTTTCACCATCACGGTCAACGGCTCGGGCTTCGAGCCTGGATCGACGATATTTCTTGGCAAGTCTTCTCTCACCACAACGCTTGTCAGCGGATCGCAGCTAACCGCTCCAGTTCCTGCATCCGCCATTTCTTCAGCCGGAACCCTCGCCGTGACGGTGCAGACGCCATCGCCGGGAGGTGGCGCGTCTAATTCTTTCGAACTGGAGGTGGATTCGGCCGGATCATTCGTCACTCCACCGACAGCCTCGCCCATTTCCGTCACCGTCAATCCGGGATCGTCGGCTGTCTATACCGTCCAATTGCCTTCCAATGCGACAAAGGTATCCGCAACGTGCCTGAACCTGCCGGCAGGAGCCACCTGTACGTATTCGGCATCGGCAAACACGGTCACTATCAAGACGTCAGCAACAACTCCGCCGGGAACGTATTCAGTTACCATCGTCTTCACTGAGACGATCCCCGTATCCACAACGGTCGCCTTGTCCCTGCCATTCTTCCTGCTGCCATTCGCGGGAGGAATCCGGAATCGGTTTAGCAGGACAAGGGTATTGTCGACGATATGCTTTGTCTTCATACTGACGGCGGCAAGCATATTTATCTCGGGATGCGGCGGCAATGGACCCAGCAGTTCCGGGTCACAATCCACGGTTCCAACCCAGACAGTAACCAGCTCTGTCGTCGTCACGCTGAAGATCCAATGATGGCCGCGACCTTTGCGGGCGCGAATTTCGCCGCAAGGGTGCCGTGCTGCGTGCTCATTTACATCTCCTTGATGGAGTGAAGGGATGGGGGATTCGTTGCTTCTGGATGCGGGGGATGCGGAAGAGCGGCGGTTGGCAGCAGAGTGATTATGAGCGGCTACGGATTTATAATCGCCGTTGCGAACTATGGACATTATCCAAGCGATACATGAAGGCCGCCAGGAACTGAATGTGCAGGAGATCATGGAGATCCTGCCGCATCGTTATCCGTTCCTGCTGATCGACCGCATTGTGGAGATCGAGCGGAAGAAGCGCATTGTGGCGCTGAAGAACGTCACCATGAATGAGCCATTTTTTCAGGGGCATTTTCCGGGGGTTCCGGTGATGCCGGGGGTGCTGATCGTGGAGGCGATTGCTCAGGCGGGCGGGACGCTGCTGCTGCCGGAGGTTCCGGACCGGGACAAGTTGCTGATCATGTTCACCAGTATTGAGCGTGCGAAGTTTCGCCGGCCGGTGGTTCCGGGGGACCAGTTGCGGATTGAGATCGACGTGCGGAACTGGAAGCCGCGGCGGGCGAAGATGGACGGCCGGGCGCTGGTGGACGGGAAGCTGGCGTGCGAGGCGACGGTGATGTGCCAGCTGATTCCCAAGGCGGGGCAGGAGAAGGCGTCCGAGGAGGCCGAGGCCACGACTGAGGCAACTGAGGCAGCCGGAGCGGTGAGCGGCGAGTGAGTATTCATCCCACGGCGATTGTGGCTGAGGGTGCGGTGGTTCCCGCGTCGTGCACGGTGGGGCCGTACTGCACGGTGGGGCCGCATGTGGTGCTGGGCGAGGCGTGCGAGCTGGTGTCGCATGTGGTGCTGGACGGGCATTTGAGGGCGGGCGCGCGGAACAGGTTCTATTCGTTTGCGTGCGTGGGCGTGGCTCCGCAGGACTTGAAGTACAAGGGCGAGCCGACGGGCGTGACGCTGGGCGACGACAACGTGATTCGCGAGTACGTGACGGTATCGCGGGGGACGACGGGCGGCGGCGGGACGACACGGATTGGTTCGGGCTGCCTGATCATGGCCTACGCGCACATAGGACACGACAGCGTGATCGGCGACCAGTGCATATTGGCAAACGCGGCGACGCTGGCCGGACATGTGATTGTGGAGGACTATGCGACGGTGGGTGCGCTGTGCCCGGTGCACCAGTTCTGCACGATCGGGCGGTACGCGTACGTGGGCGGCGGAACGACGATTACGCAGGATGTACTGCCGTTCTCGCTGACTTCGGCCAAGCGCGAGACGCATGCGTACGGGCTGAACAAAGTGGGCTTGCAGCGCAGAGGCTTTGAGGGCGTGCGGCTGAAGGCGATTCAGCATGCATACCGGCTGCTGCTGGCGGCAAAGATGAACACGACGCAGGCGATTGCGAAGCTGAAGGAAGAAGGCATCGCGACGGAAGATGTGGCATACCTGGTGGAGTTCATTGAGCGGTCAGAGCGTGGAGTGCTGAAGTAGGGCGCGGTGTGCTGCCGTAGCGGCGCAGAATTTGGAATTTCAGCGGGCGGATTTTCTTATGGACAGGTTGGGACTGATTGCCGGGAACGGGAGGTTTCCGTTTTTGCTGCTGGAGGCGGCGCGTGCGAGCGGCGTGGAGGTGGTGGTGGCGGCGATCCAGGAAGAGACCGACGAGGAGATGAATGCGCGCGCGGAGGCCGACGCCGGGGTGCGCGTGCACTGGCTTTCGCTGGGCGAGTTGTCGCGGCTGATTGAGACGTTCCGGAAAGAGGGCGTGAGGCGCGCGGTGATGGCGGGACAGGTGCGGCACAAGCAGATCTTCTCGAGCATCCGGCCGGACTGGCGGCTGGCGAAGCTGCTGATGAATTTGCGGACGCGGAACACGGACATGCTGCTGGGCGCGGTGGCGAAGGTGCTGGCCGATGAGGGGATCGAGCTGATTTCTTCGACGACGTACCTGGAGCCGCTGCTGGCCGAGGCGGGCGTGCTGACGGAGCGTGCTCCGGATGAAGAGGAAGAGAAGGACATTGCCTACGGGCGCGAAGTGGGCAAGGCGATCGCGGGCTACGACCTGGGGCAGACCGTGGTGGTGGCGGCGCAGGCGTGCGTGGCGATTGAGGCGATGGAAGGCACGGATGCGACGATTGAACGCGCGGGCGCACTGATGCGGACGCTGGAGGATGAGGCTTCGACGCTGTCGCGCGAACTGACGGTGGTGAAGGTGGCGAAGCCTAAGCAGGACATGCGGTTCGACGTACCGGTGATCGGCGTGCGCACGATCGAAACGATGGCGGCGGCGGGAGCGACATGCCTGGCGATCGAGGCAAAGCGAACGTTGATTTTTGACCGCGATGGAGTGGTGGCGCGAGCGAATGCCGCGCGGATTGCGATGGTTGCGGTGGAGTGCGAATCCTGCTGATTGTCTCGCGCCGCACGCGAGGGCGATCTGGCTGAAGGAGGTGTAAGCGTGACGGAATTTCAGGTGATGGATACCGTGGCTGCCTTTGCTGTTTTGCTGATGGGCGGTCTTGCGCTGCGCATTTACGCGGCGGGCACTTCGACGATGTTCAAGGCCGGGCAGACGGCGCCCACGTTTACGCTGCCGAAGGAAGACGGCGCGCCGGTGAGCCTGGAGAGCTATCGCGGCAAATGGGTGGTGCTGTATTTCTATCCGAAAGACATGACGACGGGCTGCACGATCGAGGCGCGCAACTTTGAGCGCGACCTGGAGAAGTACGAGGCGCTCGATGCGGAGATCGTGGGCGTGAGCCTGGATTCGGTGAAGAGCCACGAGAAGTTCTGCGCGAAGAGCAAGCTGCACTTCACGCTGCTGAGCGATCGTGACGGGATGAAGGTGTCAAAGGAGTACGGGGTGCTGAGCAGCGTCCTGGGCTTCAAGATGGATAAGCGGATCACGTTTTTGATCGACCCGGAAGGAAAGATCGTGAAGGTATGGGCGAAGGTGAACCCGATGATCCACAGCCAGCAGGTGCTGGAGGAGTTGCAGAGGCAGAAAGGTTGAGTCGAGGGCGGATTTTGGACGCAAAAAAGCCCGGCGCATTGCCGGGCTCTTTTGCTTGCCTCGTTTTACTGCGTTGCCTGTAAGACTACTTGGTCTTCTTTGCGGCAGCCTTCTTCGCCGGAGCCTTCTTGGCTGCCGCCTTCTTGGCAGGGGCCTTCTTCGCGGCAGCTTTCTTCGCGGGAGCCTTCTTCGCTGCTGCCTTCTTGGCCGGAGCCTTCTTCACTGCGGTTTTCTTCGCTGCGGCCTTCTTGGCCGGAGCCTTCTTCTTTGCGGTTTTGACTGCCAAAGTAGTACCTCGTCTGGTTGATTTTTTACTGCCGGTGCTCTTTTTGGCCGCCGCTTTCGCGGGAGCCTTGCTGCCGCTGCGAGCACCCTTACTGCTGGACTTCGCGGCAGACTTCTTTGCGGCTTTTTTGGCCGGCGCTTTTTTAGCGGCGGTCTTCTTTGCCGGAACTTTTTTGGCAGCCTTCTTTGCTGCTTTCTTTGCGGGA
>JAJZAL010000344.1 GCA_021799405.1 Acidobacteriota bacterium | reverse complement strand
GATCAGCACGGGCGCGGGCTTCGCCTGGCTGTCTGCATCCTGCTCCTCGTTGGCTGCATTCTTCCTGCGCCGGTGGCCGATGATTGGCGCGAGAATCTGAATGCCCTTCTCGCCGCGCTTCACGAACCGGCCCAACTCGTTCCACGCGCGGATGCCCGCAACGCGGGTTGCGGTCGGGCGCTGCCGGGCGATGGCGAGAATGTTGCCGAACGAGTAATTGTGAAACGGGCCATCGCCGCCAGATACGCGGTCAACGTCTCGCTCTTGCCTGCTTCAAGCTGCTGGAGCAGGAACTCCACAGCCTGCTTGATGAGTTGCTGCGCGGGGTTTTCGCGCTCGGTGGTGCGCTGCTGGTAGGGCGATTCGCTGCGTAGCGCCGCATTGTTGCTGTGCGGCGCGGTGGTGGCGGTGTTGGTGCTGGCGTAGGTCATGATCTTCGGCTCCTTCGGAGTGTGGATTTGCCGTTTTTCAGCCCCGGGAGGGCTAAAAAAAGACATTCGTTTCATAGCTGCGAAACGGGCGCAGAGAGGCGCTGTCAACCCCCGGAGCCCGAAGGGGCGCGGAAGCGAGCACGCCAGCTTTTATGCCGCGCGGAGCTGCACAAGCGGGGTTGACAGAAGGAGCCGAACGGAGCCCGAGAGTTCGCCGGGAAATGAATGTCGGCGGCGTGGGTCAGCCGAAGGCTGCACCGCATTGCTTTTTTGGGGGGGGCGTTACGGGCGGGATACAGGCCCGCTGAGGTGGGGAGCGGAAGACGTTGGCATCATCGACGGCTGAAGCGAGGGCAGGACACTTCCTCCCTAAGAAAGAATCTGTTGTATTTGCTCTGGTGGAAGCAGAAGATAGAGAAAAATGGAGGCAGCCATGATTCACGCTGACGTGGCCGAAAGTGCGGGTGAAGTCCTCGGCGATCTGGACAGCTTACTCAACGGACGTGTCTATGCCAGCATTGGGGACAAGCTAGGGATTCCAATGGGGTATATCGAGTCCTACATCAACTCTGGATCGGCTGCTGCCGTACTGGCGGAACGTCTTGGAGTGAATATGCTTGCGGCGGAAGACCTCGGCGCGCATCTCGAACGGGAAGGCCGAATCGGTTTGATCTTCGGCCTGCTGTTGGCAGGCTGAGCCGGGTACATCATCGGAACGGTCGCTTGCTATCGACTGGAATCTGCAAGGAGAAGAGTGCTATGTCACTCGGTCCTATTCTTATTTTCGATAAGTCCACGCTGCAAAGTCTCAATGTTGACGAGGCGGTATGGCTGGACAACTTTTTCATGACAAACATTACGCCCTTGTTCTTCATCGAGACCCTTGCCGACCTGGAGAAAGAGGTAAGAAAGGGAAAAACGCCGGAACAAGTCGTGGGCGAGATCGCGTACAAGACTCCCGATATGTCGCCTCGCTCCAACGTGCATCACATGGCGCTCGCATGGGGTGAGCTTCTAGGCAAGGGCAAGATCGAAATGCGCGGGTTCCCTATATTGGGCCGTGGACAACCCGTGATGCTGGGGGGCTGCACGGGCGTCGTCTACAAGGAGAGTCCCGAAGCGGAAGCCTTCAATCGCTGGCGTGACGGACAATTTCTCGAAGTTGAGAGAGGATACGCGAAGCAATGGCGGCGCGAACTGGAATCGGTCGATCTGAAAGCGCAGAAAGAGAGCTTCCAGGGGATATGGGAAAAGGCGGGTAAACCGCGGACGCTTGAGGAAATCAAGGCGTTGGCCATCAATATCGTTGATGGCCCTGAACAATTCGCGGTGCTCCAACTCGGACTGACATTGATGATGTTCAATCAGGAGTGGGTCGAACAAATCATCGCGCGGTGGCGTAGTCTGGACCAGCCCAAGATCAGAGACTTCGCGCCCTATTTTACCCATATTCTGACGGTGGATCTCTTCTTTTACCTGAGCATTGCCGCGGGACTCATCGGCAGTGATCGCAAGAGCAACCGCGCGGATATTGCATATCTGTACTATCTGCCGTTCTGCATGGTCTTTACGTCCAAAGACAACCTACATGTTCGGATTGTCCCGTACTTCCTTCGGGACGACCAGAGCTTTGTGAAAGGGACTGATTTGAAGAATGATTTGCGGCGGCTCGACAAACACTATTCGGCATTACCAGAGGAGATTAAGGAACAGGGTCTCTATGGTTTTGCTACTTACCCGCCGAATGATGATTCGCACCTTGTCACGAGTTTGTGGAAGAAGCACATGAAGCCGCCCAGCCAGGAAGAGTTAGCTAAGCCACCCGCGTTCAAGGGGAAGACTCTGAACGTGCCTCCTGCTGGCAGTGACCCAGAGGAGATTGTCAAGGTACTAACTGATTTTGAAGTCCGCGCCGTTCCCATTGGCCAGGAAGCAGACATCGCGTTGGAGAATGCAGCCGTCGTGACATTCCAAAGTTTTGTCCGGCCAAAGAAGGGAAAGTGGAAGAGACTGCCTGATGCCGCAGTTAAGGAAGTCATGGAACTCTAGTGCCCATTCGAAGATCGAGGAAATGAAATGGCTTCGACACACGGGAAGCTGGGGAAGAAGAAGCGTTTCCTTATCGACCATCCCTACTGCTGTTTCTGCGGAGGTACAGAGGTATCCACGACTATAGATCACATTCCACCCAAAGCGTGCTTCCCTGACGGGTATTGGCCGGAGGAATTTGAGTTTCCGGCCTGCGCGGCTTGCAATCAGGGCTCCAAGAGAGACGACCAGCTCGCTGGCTTCTATACGCAACTGCTGGACTTCAACGAGTCCAACAGAACGGCGCAGGATGCCGCAAAAATGACGAAGCTGCGGGATGCCATCGCACGCAATTACCCCGACGCATTGCCGGATGCTGCAACGTCCGTGCCAATCCATCGGGTAGGGTCGATAATCACGCCAAATCCGATCGCTATCTCTGTGCAGCGTCCTGCGGCTTTCGCGCAGACGATGGAGACACTGCAAAGGAAGCTCACCCATGCCTTGTATTATCGGGAAACCGCAAAATCGCTGACCAAATCCCACTCCTACCTGAGCGAGCATTACCAGATTCAGGGTAGCGATCACACGATGACGAAGTTCCTTGGCGAGCTTTTGCCCGATCAGACGATAGGCGGCAGAAAAAACATCAAGAATTACGGAGAAAGGTTCGGATACAAGAGTGGCTACAAAGACAAAGACGACCTGTTCATGTATGCCGCACAATTTGGGAAGGGGCTCATTGTATGGGGAATGGTCTTAGGACCGGGAACGAGCGTGAGTGATCAGGCCAACCATCTCAAGTCAAAGCCGTGGCGCAAGGCCGGCTACATAGAAAGGACACTGGTTACCTGCGAAACAACTGAGGCAAGTTGAGATGCTGAAAGACAGCATTTCACATACATTGGCTGACGCAATTATGCAGTTCTCCCTCATTATGCTTTGGCTAATTCAATCCAGACAGGGTCGATTGAAGTTGAGCCTTAAAGCGAGACCAAGCCCTTCCGCAGATTTTCCGCGTTAATCAAGCGACAGCCATCTCCTGCTTGTCAGGCTCGATTTCCACTTTGGTGCGCAGGCGCACATTGAGCGCATCCAGTATCCGGATCGTGCGCTCCAGCGTGATGCCGAAGTATTCGTTGCGCTCGTCGCGCGAGACTTGCGACTCATGAACGCCGAGTCGCTTGGCCAGATCGCGCTGCGAGATTCCCTGGGCGATGCGCAACGAAATCAGCATCTGGCCGAGGCCGCGGAGGTTCTCCAACTCGTCGAATTCGCCCCGCTTCAGCCGCTCGTAGCTTTCCACTTCTTCTTTCAATTGCAGGTGGAAGGACTCGATGGGATCGATGACCCGCTTGATCTCGTCGTCGGAGAGCCCCGTAGCCTTGAGCCGGTCGCGATGCTCGGCGAGCCGGCTGCGCTCTTCCTCAAGACGTGCGGTTGCGTGCTGGTATTCAGCTTCGTTGCGAATCATGACGCTCCCCCATATTTGATCTTCACGATGCCCCGCGGCTTGCCGTCGCGGCGCGACTGGCGGAAGGCGGAAGGAAACTCAAGCTCATGGCCGAACTTGTCGCGGATGCCGCTGCCGAGGCCAAGCCCAGGAACGTGCGGATACAGTTCGACCCGATAGCGATGCCACATGGGAAGCTGGCGCTTGGGATAGCCGCGATAAGGGCGGCGCGAGGCCGGGTCCCACGTCCAAACCTTGTACGGGTCGAGGCGGTTGAGCTGCTGCGCCAGCGCGCCAGACGCGAGAGATTTGAGGTCGCAAACGAAGTATCCGTCGATGTCGTTGGGATGGTCTTTGTCCTCCACAAACGAGCCGCGATTTGCGCAATTCATCGAAGGAAAGCTCATAGTCTCCTGGCGGCAAAAGGCCGTCGCAGTCGAAGGGAGGAATATCCGGCATAGAGATTAGCCCTTCTCTAGGCACAATAGCCTAGCATGACATAAACGTCAAGCATTACTGCCGAGTAGTGTCAGGATGTACTTACCTATCCTGCTCAATCGATGATGGTTATTGGACCCAGAATTCTCTCGACAGGATCGAGAGAATTCGCCAGACACTGTCTGGCGAATTGCATAAGCCGCATCGCCGGTTCAAATTCCGCAGACGCTGTCTGCAAAATCAGTTCATGGCAATCTCCTGAGCCATTGATGCGCTCTGGCTGATCTCCAGCGCGGAGGTTTTGGAGATGTCGGCGCTGAGCTGCGGGTTGAGTTTGGCGAGGTTGTCGGTGAAGAGCGTTGCCTCTTGGCTGGCGCGGGAGATGGAGACGTAGCCGAAGCGAGAGTTGAGCAGGTCCGGGTGGACGGATGTGTCGGCGTTGACGAGGACGCGCTCGGCGGTGAGGCCCTGGGCGCTGTGGCTGGTGACGGCGTAACCGTGGTCGAAGTGGCGTTGTTCGGTGGG
>JAJZAL010000068.1 GCA_021799405.1 Acidobacteriota bacterium | reverse complement strand
CAGACGCGCTGCAGGAGTTCCGCATCATCACAAGCAACTTTGATGCGGAGTTCGGCCGTTCTCCCGGCGGCGTGGTCAGCGCCATCACGCGCTCGGGAACCAACCAATTCCACGGCCTGGCCTACGACTATTTGCGCAACACCGCCTTCGATGCGCGCACGTACTTCGTTACCGGCGGTGTCACGCCGCTTCATCAGAACCAGTTCGGCGGCAATTTCGGCGGGCCGTTGCCACATTTGCGCAACAAGGCATTTTTCTTTGCATCCTATGAAGGGCTTCGTATCCAGACACCAACGCCCGTGGTGCCGAACTCACTGACCGTGCCCACCTCGATCGAGCGGATCGGAGACTTCAGCCAGAGCCCAAAGAAGCCGATTCTGCCGGCGACCACCATCAATGGCAACGGCGAGGTTGTGCAGGTGCAGTGCGGCACGGCTGCGGCGCCGAAGATCTGCCCCGATGCACTCGATCCTGTCGCGCAGAATCTGCTAAAGTTTGTGCCGGTGGGCAGTTCTGTGCTCTCGGACTACGGCCACCCGCCGCAGCAGTCGGCCAACGCAAACATCAGTAACGACGAAGGCCTGGTCCGTGTCGACTACCGGCTGGGAGATAAACATCAGATCACGGGCATGTTCTTTGAGTCGCGCGGCATATCCAATTCCCCAACCGTCAGTCACAACCAGATTGTCAGCTATGCGGGGATGTCGGACTATGAAGGGCAGTACAACGGTGAACTCAGCGACAATTGGCTTATTTCAGCGAACAAGGTCAACACGATTCGCGCGTTCTACTCGCTGAACCATTACATTATCGGGAACATTTATGGTAACCAGCATTTGCTGGCTGCTTTGGGCAGCCAGGCTGCGGAGGGCGGCAACCTCAATGCGCAGCCGCTGTTCAAGATCACTGGTTACTGGCAGATGGGAACCAATAATGCCGGACCCGACAACCTGCCGTCCTCGACGCTTGGCCTCACGGATAACTTCATCTGGACAATTGGCCGCCACGAAGTGAAGTTCGGAGGATCGTTTATGTGGGACCGCTTTGCGAGCACGGGCGGTGCATCCTCCAACGGACTTTTCACATTCACGGCGCGGAATCCGAAAGAGGACCCACTTGTAAACTTCCTGCTGGGACAGGCAACGACGCTGGTCCAGAACAACGGCGTCTTTTTCAACGACCACGCGCAGGACCCGTCTCTCTACATGCAGGACGACTGGAAGGTGACGCGGGACCTCACATTGAACCTGGGTCTGCGCTGGGAGTACTTTCCCACCTACGCAGGCCAGAACGACACTGCAACGTTCGTCCCGGGGCAGCGGTCAACGCGTTTCCCCTCGGCTCCGCTGGGTCTGGTCTTCGCCGGAGACAAGGGCATCCCTGACGGCATTCAGCACACGCCACTTGATACGTTTGCTCCGCGGTTCGGCTTTGCCTATGACGTTTTCGGTAATGGCAAAACGGCGCTGCGTGGAGCCTACGGCGTCTTTTACTCTGCCCTCGAGCAAGGGGTTCTCGAAGATCTCCTGGTACAACAGCCGTTTTCGAGGACGGTTACGATATCGGATACGCCGAACCTGGTAAACCCGTATGCGCCGCATCCGGATCCGTTCCCCTATCTGCTGAGCACGAGCAACGCAGCGTTCCTCTCGGGAGCCAATCTCTACGCGCTGGCGCCTGGATTTCACAACATTCCTTCGGTCCAGGAGTTCAGTTTGGGCGTTCAACAGCAGTTCAGCCCACGTTGGAGCGCACAGATTGAGTACGTGGGCAACGTGAGCCGGCATATGCCGATCTCTGTCGACGAAGACGCGCCGATCTACAGTCCGAGTTGCACAAGCAAGACCTGCGACAGTACGGCGCAGAAGAATGCTCGGCGCCCCTACAATAATCCGCCGAATCCGCCCTCCTCCTATACCTATGCGTCGATCTATGAAGTGCTCCCATACAGCAATGCTTCCTATAACTCGCTGCAGGCCACGCTGACAAGAACATTTGACCGGCACTTTTCACTGCAGGCCGCCTATGTGTGGTCGCGGTCGATGGGAATGGGGCCCGTCACGAACAATTACAACGTCCTCAGCAGCTACGGCCCAACCAGTGTAGACATGCCGAATAACTTTGTTGCTTCTTACATCCTCGTCCTTCCGAATATTCACTCTCTCGGGTTGTTTGGCAAGGAAGTTCTGGACGGATGGCAGGTGAACGGCATTACGACGATCCGCTCCGGGCAGCCGTTCGATGTTCAGTCGGGCGTGGATAGCAATTTCGACGGAACCCTCACCGACCGTCCGAATCAGATAGGCAACCCCTACCTTTCCAAAGGCAGCAAAGCGGAGCAAATTCGTGAGGATTTCAATACCGCCGCGTATGCGCAGGTGCCGGTAGGAACCGGAACCGGCCTGGGCGATGTTCGCTACAATTCACTCCTGTCGCCGGGCTCCATCAACAGCGACCTTTCTGCCTTTAAATCGTTTCCGATCGTTGAAAGAATGAACCTGGAGTTCCGCGCGGAGGCTTTCAACGCGTTCAACCATACCAACCTGAATGCGCCGAACTCGACGTTGACCAGTCCGAGGTTTGGCACGATCAGCAGCGCCCCAGTAGGGCGCATCATGCAGTTCGCCTTGCGGTTATCCTTCTAACGAGTCATGAAGAGAGCAAATCGCGGCGGAAAAGCGGGGAGAATAATGGCGGCATATACAGGAAAGGCATGTCTTGCATTGGCTTTCGGTGTCCTTTTCAGCGTGGCGGCCGCCTTGCCGGCGCAGGACCCACCAATCCGCGCCAGTGGCGAGCAGATTGAGGGACCTGCGAAAGCTGCGGATTTCGCAGCGTGGATCGCTGGCATGGCGCGCTGGCGCGCCGAGCAGTGGAAGCGTATGGGCTACGACGGCAGCCAGTACGACCGGCCCGAGCTGAAGTGGACACAAAGCAGCTTCATGCAGCCGCAGATGATGATTCAGGACCGCTACTTCTTCGACCCCGAGTCTGGAAAATACACCGTGGACCGCTATCTCGATGACCTCGACAAGCGATACGGCGGTATCGATTCGGTGCTCATCTGGCCGACCTATCCGAACATGGGCATCGATAATCGCAATCAGTTTGATATGTTCCACGACATGCCGGGAGGCATCAGGGGGATCCGGCAGATGGTGGCAGACTTCCATCGCCGCGGCGTGCGCGTGCTGTTTCCAATCATGTTGTGGGACCAGGGAACGTGCGATATTGGCAGGCCGGAAGCTGACGCGCTGGCCGAAGAGCTAGCGGCTGTCGGCGCGGACGGCGTGAACGGCGATACCATGATCGCAATGCCGCGGTCTTTCCGTGTAGCTTCGGACAAGACGGGACACCCGTTGGCATTCGAGCCCGAGCATCTGCTGGTGGATGAGGCTCTCGCTTACAACAATATGAACTGGGGGCAGGCCGTTCCCGCGCTCAGCTCGCCTTCGATCTTCGCGTCGAAGATGGGCGTCTTCGCGCCGGAGTATGTAGACAAGTACAAGTGGCTCGAACCGCGGCACATGACCAATATTTCGGACCGTTGGCAGCGCAACAAGACGCTGGACCTGCAGTATGCATTTTTCAACGGCGTTGGCATGGAGACGTGGGAGAACATCTGGGGTATCTGGAACGGCATCACGCCTCGCGATGCGGCAACCATCTGGCGTGTGGCGAAGATCGAGCGGAAGTTTTCGCATTTGCTGGTGAGTCCAGATTGGGTGCCACATACGCCGACTCTGCAGTTCCAGGTGTACGCCAGCAAGTGGCCGGGAAACGGGCGTACGCTGTGGACGATCATCAACCAGAACGAGTTCGACGTGAGCGGCGAGCAGATCGTTGTTCCGTACAACCCCGGTGCGACGTACTATGACGTGTGGCACGGCATCCAGTTGAAGCCGATCGTGGCGGGAGATAAGGCAAGGCTCAGTTTTACGATTGAGGGCTGCGGCTTTGGCGCGGTTTTGGCAGTAAAGAATGGTCCGCTGCCTGCGGACATGGCGGCATTCCTCAAAGAGATGAATCAGTTGGACAGCGTGCGGCTGGATAGCTTCTCAAGCCAGTGGCACGTATTGCCGCAGACGCTGGTCCCCATCAAGCCGACCAAATCCGCTGACTCAACTCCTCCTGGCATGGTCGCGATCCGTGGCGGCTACTTTAACTTCAAGGTGTCGGGCATCGAAATTGAAGGAGGCGATTGGGCGGGTGTCGATGTCCAGTATCCTTGGGAGAATGCGCCACGTCGTCACCATGCGCACAGGATGTGGATTGCGCCTTTCGATATTGACCGCTACCCTGTGACGAACGCGGAGTTCAAGAAGTTCCTCGACGCTACCCACTATCACCCCCGCGACGATCACAATTTCCTGCGCGATTGGAAGAATGGGACCTATCCGGAGGGCTGGGCCAACAAGCCTGTGACGTGGGTCTCGCTTGAGGATGCCCGCGCCTATGCAGCCTGGGCAGGCAAGCGCCTGCCGCATGAATGGGAATGGCAGTATGCAGCGGAAGGCACGGATGGCCGTGACTTTCCCTGGGGGAATATATGGGAGACGAACGACGTGCCCGTCCCCGATCGAGGCCGCGAGCTGCGGGGGCCTGACGATGTGAACGCGCATCCTCAGGGACAGAGCCCCTTCGGCGTCGAAGATATGGTAGGCGATGTGTGGCAGTGGACGGATGAGTATGAGGATGAGCATACACGCGCAGCAATCCTCCGCGGCGGCAGCTACTATACACCACAGGGATCTAAGTGGTACTTTCCCCAGGCCTACAATCTTCACGAGCATGGCAAATACCTGCTGATGGCCCCCAGTGAGGACCGCGCCGGCACGCTCGGGTTTCGCTGCGTTGTAGATGCAGCGAATTCAAAATGACTTTCGCGGCATCAGTTTGCCACAAGCGACGCACGCCCTTCTGTTCAGGACTTCCGCTCAACAACCTTCTTGCCTGTCGCCGTCGCACGCCGCGTCTTAAGCGCCCCGGTCGAGCCGCGCAAACGCAGGCAGGTTGGAATGCAGATGTGCTTGGCCGCGCTCTTGTCGCCAGCCACGCGATTAATTACGATCTGCGCGGCCCGTGCGCCGAGTTCGGAAATGAACTGATCCACCGTGGAGAGCGCCGGCGTGGTCTCGTCGTCGATTTCCAGGTTGTCGAAGCCGAAGATCGAAATATCGTCCGGGCATGAGAGCCCCGCTCTGCGCGCCGCCTTGATAGCACCCATCGCAATGAGATCATTTGCAGCGAAGATCGCGGTGGGCCGGGCCCGCAGCTTCAGCAGTAACTCGGCCTTCTCGCATCCACCAGCACGGTTGAAATTGCTTTCCTGGATGTATTGGGTGGGAACAGGCAAGCGAGCTTCATTCATCGCGCGTTGAAAACCCGCCAGCCTCTGCACAGCGCTGGTTCCTTGCAGGGGGCCGGTGATGGTGGCAATGCGCTTGTGCCCAAGTGCGATTAGATGCTTCGTAGCCTCGTAGGCGCCTTCTTCATGCGCGCTGGTCACCGCATCTCCGCGCCACCGCGACGGAATCCTGTCCACATACACTACGGCGGAGCCGGCATTCAGGTACGCGCGCGCTTCTTCCTGGCCCTTGCTCAAATCCGCCGGGACAATGATCAATCCCGATGGCCGATAAGTCCGCAACTCGCGCATGTAAGCAGACTCCTTGGCGTAGTCGTTGTCAGAGTTACACAGGACCAGCCGATAACCATTCTGGAAGGCAACGTCTTCGGCACCGCGCACTACGCCAGGAAAAAACGGATTCGTGATATCCGGTACGATCATTACGATCATATTCGTCTGGTCTTTGCGCAGCGCGCGCCCCAACAGCGATGGCTGATAGCCAAGCGAGTCAATTACTGTGAGAACACGCTTCCGTGTTGCTTCGCGCACACTGGGGAGTTCGTTCAAAACGTTGGACACAGTACCGATCGAAACTCCCGCCAATTTCGCAATCTGTTTAATAGTGGCCATAATCCTGACAGGTCGTCTTTAAGTCTACAAGGTTTACAGCAAAACCGGGTTGCCGGCGCGCGGCCGCATTTCGTCATTAAACAACCAAGTTACAAAGCGAATTACATGAATTGGAAGCGCAGTGGACAGGAAACGCGTGCGCATGCGATAGGCAGTGCAGCTGAGACAAAAGGGACATCGATTATCTGCGTCAACATCTGGAAATTGAGTTGAAGCAGCATTGCCCCCTGGCACGGCCTTACGGGGGGCGCTGTACAGGCTCCGGCTCAGGCTGTCACCACGCCTGGCAAGCTGCCAGCGCTCATGCCGGGCGCCAACTTGATCGCACCAGCCTTGCCGGCACTCTAGCAACGCGACGGCAAACGGATCCTTGCCCCGCTTTCTTAAGCCCACTTCGTCAACACCGGCTCCGCGCAACACACCCAGAGGTTACATTCGGAATCCAAATGCACGCGAGCCACTGAGAGAAGATTCAATATTGACACTGCAATGGAATCAACGTATCCTTGTGGTGAATCGTTTCATTGGGCACCGCTTTTCAGATTCGTTGTACACCTGGGACTCTCGATGTACCTTCCCGAAACCTATTTTCTCGCTCTTTCGTTCATGATCTGCAGCATGCTGTGTTGGGGATCGTGGGCCAATACCATGAAGCTCTGCCCAGGCTACCGTTTCCAGCTCTACTATTGGGACTATGTCGTCGGCATCTTTGCAGGTGTCGCCATGTGGGGACTTTCGCTGGGCAGCTTCGGCTCAACCGGCCTGCCGTTCCTGCAGGGGCTAAGCGCAGCGCATTTCCACCCAGTGCTCGATGCGATAGTGAGCGGCGCACTCTTCAATCTGGCCAATATCCTGCTGGTCGCGGCGATTGAAGTGGCGGGCATGGCTGTGGCGTTTCCGGTGGGGATCGGTCTGGCGCTGATCATCGGCGCGGTTGGCAGCTATATCTTCTCGCCACAGGGCAACCCATGGCTGCTCTTCGGCGGCATTGCACTGGTAATCACAGCTATCCTCTGCGACTCGCTGGCTTACCGTGAACGTGAATCGGCAAGCCGAAAAGGAAATCGCCGTGGTATTGCACTTTGCCTGATCTCGGGCGCGCTGATGGGCAGTTTCTACCCTTTGATCAGCAGAGCGATGAGCGGACCCGAAGCTCTCGGTCCATATGTTGCCGCACTTCCGTTCGCGGCTGGCGTTGCGCTATGCGCGCTGCCGGTCAATGCCTTTCTCATGCGATATCCGATCGATGGTGGTGAACGCACATCAATGCAGGGCTACCGCCGCGCGCCAGCGCGCTGGCATATCGCCGGCATTTTCGGAGGCGCAATATGGGCTTCGGGAGCAATTCTCAATTTTGCCGCATCACGGGTACATTTTGTCGGACCGGCCATCTCGTATTCTATTGGTCAGGGCGCGACGATGGTTTCTTCTTCCTGGGGCATCTTTATCTGGCATGAATTTCGGTCGCCCACTCCCCGCACACGCATGATGCTCTTCTGGATGTATGTCTGCTTTCTTGCTGGCCTGACGGCAATAGCGATTGCTCCGCTCGTCCGCCCGTGACCATTTTCCGTAAGGAAACTGATGAAATGAAGCCGATTGTCGTTGTAGGCAGCATTAATATGGATCTTGTCTCCGTCACCAAACATGCGCCTGCGCCCGGAGAGACGGTCTTCGGTACTGATTTTCAGATGTATCCAGGCGGTAAGGGCGCCAATCAGGCCGTCGCTGTGTCCCGCCTCGGCTATCCTTCCATTCTCCTTGGCAAGGTTGGCGAGGATGCCTTTGGATCACAACTACTCGAAGTCCTGAGCGCCTCCGGCGTCGATATGTCGCAAGTCGAGCGCGTCTCTGGCTCAACCGGGACCGCCAGCATCGTGGTTGATTCCCGTGGCGAGAACAGTATCATCGTGACGCCTGCGGCTAATCTGCACGTCTCGCCCAACTATCTTGAAAGCAAACGGCAGATCCTGCGCGAAGCCGGGATGGTCCTCTCGCAACTGGAGGTGCCGGTGCCAACCGTCGAATGTCTCGCTCAGATGTGCGAGGAATTTGATGTGCCCCTGATGCTCGATCCCGCTCCTGCACAGGAACTCGATGACACGACGCTAACCCGCATTACCTGGCTCACGCCGAATCAAACAGAAGCTCATTTTTATGGCAATGGCGCCCAAGGCGTCGATCTGACGATCAAGAACCTGATGAGTCGCGGCGTGCGCAACATCATTCTCAAACAGGGGGCAAACGGCGTTGTTGTTGCCCACAACAGCATGGAGCCGTATTCCATTGCGGCGTTTCGCGTGAAAGCCATTGACACGACCGCTGCAGGCGATTCCTTCAACGGCGCTTTTGCCGTAGCACTGCTTCGCGGCCTCAGCGTTGAAGACAGCGCACGATACGCCGCTGCGGCCGCTGCAATTTCGGTAACGCGCATGGGCGCGCAATCGTCATTGCCAACGCACGAAGAAGTCCACCGCGTTCTCACACTGCGCAAGAGCGACCCGAACGAAAATATCGGATAGCACGTTGCAACTCAGTACTCATTTAGAGGACGAGAGTATTCTACTTCCGGACATGTTAGAAGCGATTGCGACCAAGGTCAGGTCAATCACTTCAGATATGCTGGCACAGGATTGATCTTTGGGTTAGACCTCGGTCACATGACCGAGGTCACGAGTTCAACTTCCATGGAATACCACGCAGTTCACTCCCTACCCCGCACCGGCTGAAGGCGCAGTTCCACCCCGCCAAAATGACAGCCGCACCGGACGCTCATTCCGTCTCCTATTGGTTGCCCGGAATCCCGATAACATGTCCTGGCTTCGGCAATGGCGTCAGTTTCTGAACGGGCACCAATGGTTGCGTAAATTCATCTATGATGCCGCGGAAAGGCGGCAAGTGCGCTGGAATCGGAATCACGTCCGGCGCATTCGGTGTTTGGTTGAAGTTGAAACAGTCTCGCATATCATCTGCTCTGTGATCCCGGATTGTCATGTGGCCGAGTGACCATCGTTCTTCAATGAACTTGAGGATAGAGGAAAACTCATACGTGTAGTGCGAGATGTAATCAGGCTTTGCGTAGGGGGAAATCACCAAGGTAGGAACGCGCGGACCGAATCCAAAAGCATCGACCTGGGGAGGCATCACGTGGTCATAAAATCCTCCGTAATCATCCCAGGAAATAAAGATCGCCGTGTTCTTCCAGTAGGGGCTCTCCATCAAAGCATTCACTAGCTCAGTTACATACCACATTCCACGCTCAGGAGACGCGGGTGGATGTTCGCTGTCCTCAAAATCGGGAACAATATAAGAAACCGCCGGCAATGTTCCCTGTTTTAGGTCCTGAAAATATTGCTTGAGAGCCACCATCCTGGCCATGCGCTCTGGGTTGTTCCTTACAGAGGCAAAGCCTGGTAGTGGGCTCCAGGGTGAATATTTTTTGGGATCTGGATAGTAGAAATTGCAGGGGTCTTGCGCTCCGGGCGGCGTCGGAGTCGTGTCCACATAATATTTCCAGGACACATTCTTCTTTTCGAGTAAGTCCACGATGGCAAGGAACGTGAATCCGTCGGAGTCGTCCAGTTCTTTCTCCAAATCTTTCACTGTGCAGTCGAAATTAAGGATTCCACCATCCTGAGCAGACACGGAATAGAGATGATTATTGCTGCTCGGACCGTTAAACGACGAAAAGAAATGATCGGTTAAAGTGTAATGGCTTGCATAGTTCCAATAATTGGGGATATCCCGCTGGTCGTAGTAGCCCATCGTATTGTTGGAACCTTCCACGTAAACAAAGGCGTCCATTTTACCGTTGTCTTCAGCTGCGTGCGCCGCCTCCCATGTGTGCGGTATGTCAATAACAGGCTGGCCGGCCGGCATGTGGAAAGGGCGGACGCAGTGCGTGCTGCCTGGCATGGAAGGAAGACAGGTTCCCAGCGGAAGCCCGTCAGCCTTTGGGTAGGTTCCGAAATAGTTGTCAAATGTGCGATTCTCTTGCATGATCCAGACCACATGCTCAATTTTGTCCATACCTTGAGGGGATTGGCTGAATGTACGGAGGTGTAACTGAGGGTAGGCCCTGCCTCCGCCAAAGACAAATACTGCAGCGCAAATTGAAATGACCAGCACCGTTCGCGGCAGAATTCTCATGATTTTTCCGACCTCCTTTACTCAGACTTCCCTGGTTTGTGAGCGCTTCTACCAACGTTAGAACGGCATTGCCCGCTTTACTCTCTTCAGCGTCTCTAGGATCAATCGCCTGCCAACCTGTTCGTTGGAGCCTCACAGTTAATCAGGACCAAAGCGGGAGGGGCCCCGTTCACCGGGAAATTTTATTTGAAACGTTTCATAATTTGCAAGCTAATTGTGCTCGTACCAGTTTCTCGACCAAGCCTATTAGCATCTGCCTGCAAAGTAGCGCCGGCCTGCAGGCTGGCCCTACTGTCGGCGATCGCGCCGTCAGCGACTGGCCAAGGCGCCATCAGCCAAATTCATTGCTGTCTGATTCCGGCTCCAAAAGGCGATGAATGAACTACTCAATAGCCTCCATCAAATCATCGGCAAGATCAGGCCGATCCGGGCGTCACAATACCTGCGGGTTTGGAAGCACGACCGGCCCACATGCGACACCGCGCCGGTAGATTCAGAACAAGTCTTTCCGCGCTACAGATGCAAGTCACAAAAGGGGCCACATGCATCACCTGTGACAGCCGTCACTGGTTTTACCGCCGGAATGCGCTAAGGGCAAGCTTAGCCCAGAGCGGCAGCGTTCAGCCGCACGGGCGGGGCGAGGTGGCATAGCAAGCACAATGAGCACGAAAGAGACACTGAAGTTCCATGCTCCATCTGGCGTGAAGGTGGATAAGACGGTTCGCCAATCTCCCAATGTGCGGGCGCAGGGGAAGAAACGGAAATCCATCAGCGCTAGTCAACCTGAAGGCGATGAGCAATTCCGCGCGTTAATGGCCGATCTTCCCGTCGGCCTGTACCGCCGGACCCCTGGCGAGAACGGGCGGTTTGTCGCAGCCAATCGAACCCTTACAAGATTGTTTGGCTATGACACTGTCGAAGAGTTCCTGAAGCTTGAGGCGGCGAACGTGTATCTCGACATGGATGACCTTCGGGAATTCTCGCAGCGCCTTCTCAACGAGGAGCAGGTGGCCGGCGTGGAGTTGCGGCTAAAGAAGCGCGACGGGACGCATATTTGGGGAAGTTTTACGGCCAGGATCGTCCGGAATTCGCAAGGTGAGGCCGAGTACGTTGACGGCATCATGGAGGACATCACGCATCGCAAGCAGACTGAGGACGCACTGCGCGAATCGGAGAGGCGTTTATCGTCGCTGATTGACCTCATGCCTGACACCGCCTTTGTAATTGACGGGAATGGAGTAGTCGTGGCCTGGAACCGGGCAACCGAATCGCTGACCGGCGCGAAGGCCGAAGAGATGCTCGGCAAGGGTAACTATGAGTACGCCATTCCATTCTATGGCGAAAGACGGCCCATTCTTATTGACCTGGTGAGAACACCGCAGGAAGAGCTGGAGCGGGGTTACCAGGGTCTCCAGCGCTTCGGGCAGGTGCTGATTGGCGAATCCGTCCTGCACGTGCGGGGAAGAGAAACTTACTTGCAGGGTCGTGCTCGCGCCATGAGCGGTCCGCAGGGCGAGTATATCGGCGCCATCGAAATTCTCCATGACCTGACGGACCTTAAGCGGGTTGAGCAGGCCCTTCGCGACAGCGAACAGAGATTGCGGCGCATCCTTGAAACCACGGGCGAAGGATTCTGGCTCATCGACAACGAATCTGTCACAACCGCTGTCAACGATGCCATGTGCGCTACTTTAGGCAGGCCCCGCGAGGAAATCATCGGCAGGAGCATCTTCGATTTCGTTAACGAGGAGAACGCAGCCACTTTTCGCGAAGAGGTGAAGCGCCGGGCCCAGGGCAAAGGCGGGGCCTACGAGATTCTTCTTTCCCGGCCGGATGCGTCGCTGGTCCCGTGTATCTTC
This sequence comes from Acidobacteriota bacterium, assembly GCA_021799405.1. The sequence continues at coordinate 9,181 of JAJZAL010000068.1, read as the reverse complement.
CACGCCAATCCCCTGTTCGATGAAAGCGGCCGAAAGACAGGCGCCTTCGCCATGGTTACGAATATTACGGAGCGCAAGCGGGCGGAAGAGGCGCTCCGTGAGAGTGAAGAACGCTTCCGCACCTTGATCTCCAATTTGCCGGTGGGCCTGTACCGGACCACGACCGGAACGCCCGGTCGTTTCATCACGGCCAATCCGGCCGCTGCCCGCATGTTCGGCTACACAACTCTTGAAGAGTTCATGGCGAGCAAGCCGTCGGACCTGTGCATGGACACGGAAGATTGGCAGGCCCTCTCCGATCGCCTTCTGGCCGAGGGGCAAGTTGCGGGAGTGGAATTGCGATTGAAGAAGACCGATGGCACGGCAATCTGGGGAAGTATCTCGGCCAGAGTCGTTCAAAGCGAGCGGGACGAGTGCGAATGCTTTGACGGCACGATCGAAGACATCACGCTGCGTAAAGAGGCCCAGGAACAACTCCGCGAAGCGAAAGAGGCTGCGGAAGCGGCGAGCCGAGCCAAGAGCACTTTCCTGGCCAACATGTCGCATGAAATTCGAACGCCCATGAACGCGATCCTGGGATTCACGCAACTCATGCAACGCGATCCGGCTCTCACGCCGCAGCAGCGCGAATCGCTGAACACGATTGGGCGGAGTGGCGAGCACCTTCTCGCCTTGATCAACGACATTCTGGAAATGTCGAAGATCGAAGCGGGACGAACGGTTGTGAACCCGGTCGCTTTCAACCTTCATGACCTGATTGACGATCTGGCGATGATGTTCAAGATCCGCACTCAACAGAAGAACCTCCTGTTCACGGTGGAAATGGCAGATGATCTACCGCGCTTCGTTCTGGCCGACGTAGGAAAGCTGCGGCAGATCCTGATCAATCTGCTCGGCAACGCCGTAAAGTTTACTGCGCAAGGGGGAATCGCCCTGCGCATGGCTGCAAAGAAAGGCGATGCCGACAGCCTGCGACTGATCACCGAGGTCGAAGACACCGGTGCTGGGATTGCGCCGGAAGATCTCGGCAAGATATTTGAATACTTCGAGCAGGCAGAAGCGGGCGTAGCTTCAGAGAGTGGGACCGGCCTCGGTCTGGCAATCAGTCGCGAATTCGTTCGCCTCATGGGCGGAGACATCACATTCACCAGCCAGATCGGAAAAGGCACACTGTTTCATTTCGAGATTGATGCGCGGGAGTTTGCTGGTGAGATTGAAAAATCCGCGCGGCCCTCGCGCCGGGTGTTTGTCTTGCGCCCCGGTCAGCCTACCCAACGGATTCTGGTTGTGGACGATAAGGAAGAAAACCGGCGTTTTGTCCGCGAGATGCTGCAGTCTGCCGGGTTTGCTACGCGCGAAGCCTGCAACGGTCTTGAGGCAGTGAAGCTATTTGAGGAGTGGCAGCCGAATCTGATCCTCATGGATGTTCGCATGCCGGTTATGGACGGCTACGAAGCCACTCGTCTCATCAAGGCCACGGAAAAGGGTTACAGTACACCGATCATTGCGGTTTCCGCCAGCGTCTTCGACGAGAACCGGGAACAGGTTCGACAGACCGGAGCCGACGATTTCATCGGTAAACCTTTCAAGCAGGATGAATTATTTCAGAAGCTTTCCCATTGGCTTCATATTGAATATCTCGATACGGAAGAAGAGGTCGAAGATGCCGGCCAGATCCAAACAGGAGCAATCAATCTGACCGCCGCGTCGCTCTCACAGCTGCCGCAACACCTTCTGGATGAAATGCGGGAAGCGTTAGCCGGTGGGTACCAGGACCGCCTGTTGACACTGATCGATCAGGCGGAATCACAGGATGAGCAACTTGCCCGCGCATTGCGGAATCTGGCGATCGAATTCCAATATGAGAAGCTCTTCGATCTGCTAAAAGGAGGCGATTGACTCCCATGCGCTCCACTTCCACAGAGAGTCCAGCGAACGTGCTTCTCGTCGATGATACCCCCGCCAATCTTCAGGTGCTTGGAGGAATGCTCAAAGAGCAGGGATGCATCGTCCGTCCCGTTCCGAGCGGGAAGCTGGCGATTCGCTTTGCCGAAGCGGACCCGCCAGACATCATTCTTCTCGACATTATGATGCCGGAGATGGATGGATTCGAGGTCTGCCGCCGCCTGAAGCAGATTGATCGCCTCAAGGAGATTCCCATCATTTTCATCAGCGCGCTTCATGAAACCATCGACAAAGTCAAAGCGTTCGCAGCAGGCGGCGTTGATTACATCAGCAAGCCATTTCAATTTGAGGAAGTGGAGGCTCGCGTCAGAACCCACTTGAACATCCGGCGGCTACAGGTTCAGTTGGAGAATCAAAATCACCGATTGAGCCAGTTGTACCAGGCCCTGCGCGAGAGCCAGGAAGCGCTGGATAGCGAGCTTGCTTATGCAGCAAGCTATGTGGCATCGCTGATCCCGCCCCCCATCAGGAGCGGGACTCTTCAGTCCGACTGGCTCTACGTCCCCTCGACCCGGCTTGGAGGAGATTCACTTGGCTACCACTGGATCGACGATGCCCATTTTGCCTTTTATCTCCTGGACGTCTCAGGTCACGGAGTCGGACCCGCTCTGCTTTCTGTTTCCGTGCTGAATACCATCCGCACCCAATGTCTGCCGGGCGCAGATTTCCGATACCCCGATCAGGTGCTTGCCAGGCTGAACACGCGCTTCCATGCGAATGAGCAGTACGGCCTTTACTTCACCCTCTGGTATGGGGTTTTCAATCAATATGACCGTGTGCTCCGATACGCCAACGGCGGACACCCACCGGCTGTGTTGATGGAGGATTCCGGCCGGGCAATGGACCTGGATGCGCAGGGCTTGCCCGTTGGCTTGTTCGCCGAAACTGAATATGTTCCTGCAACGGTTCAGATTTCGCCTGCTTCAAGGGTGTACGTATTTTCAGATGGATGCTATGAAATCGAGTTGCCCGAGGGGCAAATAAGTACTCGGGAAGAGATGATCAAGCATCTGAACGAGCCTGCATCCGGGCCTGCGTCTCAATTGAGATCTCTTTACGAACATTCCATGAGTGTTCACGGCGGCACACGCCTAGACGACGACTTTTCGATTGTATGCGTCAGATTTTAAGAAGTGAAAGACGACCACACCATGCCGGGCACAGGTTGGAGTGGCTCATCGTGTACCGGAGATCCCGGCGCGCGCAGTGGCGGAAGGCAAGTGGGTTTGCGGACGAATCAACGCGGGAGAGGTGCTCATCTTTCGCAGCCTCGCCGTGCGCACAGCCACTCCTAATCTGTCAAATCAACTCCGGATTTCACTGGACTGCATGTTTCAGGATTACAGACGCGTCCTTCATCCTGCCAACTTGGCATTTGCCGGTGAATCGTGCAAGTCCCGGGAGAAGACAACCGCGGGTTGGCGTTCCAACGAACTGAAAAGTTACTGGAGGCAGTTACCGCTGAAATTCAAGATACAAGAACTCTCAGGAGGGGATTGCCGGAACACCCGACGCGTTCGCTACCTCCCGCCAACGGAGGGGCGATCCGTGTACGCACCCTTCCGTTGACTGGATCTTGCGAATGAATTCAGCGTGGCAATATCAGTAATCCGGCATTGAGCAGCTTCTCCGTCAGCCGGTCCAGGGCCTTTGGATATTTATAGGAGATCGCGCGCACGCTCATTCCCAGCAGTGTCGCAGCCTCGGCCTGCGTATACTCCTGGAGCACGATCCGGCTTAACATCCGCCGGTCCAGCTCACCAAGCTGCGCCAGGCACTTCTCTACATCGAGAACGAAGATCACGGCGTCCTCGAAGGTGCGGACGGGGCGGCTGGATGCCCACCCCCGCCCCACCGGATCGCTGAGAATCGATGGTGCCCTGCCCACCTGCATGGAAGCATACAGATAGCGCCGCAACATGTTCTCCGTGTGCTTCCTGTAGAAGGCCAGGCTGACCACCGCCTCTGCAGCGGGCGTTTCGCGGGGCCTCCCACCCGTTGCCTTCCGCGCTTGCAGCTTCCGTCCGCTGCGCTCGCGCCATGCCTCCTGTGCATAAGCTACTCCCCACACGAGGGGTAATTGAAGGGCTGCGCTCATTGTGCGCCTCCCGCTGCCTCGGCCACCGCCCAAACCTTCGCCAGCCGTTTTCCGCTCGGACGGCCGCGCCGTTTGCGGCTCTCCGGCGAAGGAAAGTCTTTCAGTTTGCTCTCACACTCCCGGCAATACACGCTCCCCTGGTTCTGGGCACGGTACCAAAGACAACCGCACCCCTCGCAAATCTTCAAGTACACGCGCAATTCCATGACTGCTTCTCCGTCCTTCTGTCTTCTCCCAGCAGATATTTGTCTTGCTTTTTGTTCTGTGGGGTGCTGAGAACCGGGCACAGCGACTCAGATTTCTATCGTTCTGATGGAGGCTTGCCACCCGAATTCTCTCGTTGATGGTCATGCTGACAGCGTGCAGATCCAGGAATTTCCGCCCAGGTTTGCCCCAATCGCCTTTGCCGGCGGTTTGGGTCAGGGATAGGTATTCCGGCGCACAACGAGACGGCTCCGGCAGATGCTCATTGACCGCGGAAGCGGGCGACACTACGCCCGTAACAGTCGCACGGTTATGAAGCCATTCCTTAAGAATTCCCATAAACCAAGGCAGGATGAAGTAAACCCAATCTAGAGATAGGATTCCTGAGCGTCAATCTTTCCTCCCTGTTTTCCGCAGGTTAGCTTTTCATTCTTACTTGAAGCGCCGAAAATGAAGGCCAATCACGCCTGTTGACTTTTCTGGGGGAAAGCACAGGACGCCACTGCCTGTTGCTGGTGGCAAATTTTCCACAAATGAACTTTACTCAGATGCACGAGCGACTCCGTCTGGAACTGCTGCGCAGGATACAGCGGGGCACACTGAGTGTGTCTCTGCTGGCTCGCCAGACTGGTTTTGGCCAGGCCCACCTCTCCAATTTCCTGCGCAGCAGGCGTCAGCTATCGCTGGAGGCGATGGACCGCATCCTGGCCGCTCAGCGCCTGACCGTAGCCGATCTGTTGCCTGCGATCCAATCGGTCGCCTCTTCGCTCGCAACGGACGGAAAGCCTGCTTCGGTTCCGGTGGTCTCCCACGCCGTCGCTCTCTTTGAGCCCTTTGTCCGCCCCTCCGCGGTGCAGTCCGTGCTCCATCTGCCCGGCGGCGTTCTCCAGTCCGTTCGCACCCGCGCTTCCCACCCCCGCCGCGCCTGGGAGCGCTTTGTTGCCGTGCGCACCGCGCCGGCCGACGCCTTGCCCATGGATCCGGTTGTGAAGCCGGAGGCAATCGCGCTCATCGATCGCCACTACAACTCGCTCATGCCCTACCGGCCCGACCGGCCTAACATCTATGCGGTGCGGCATGGCGCGCACCTCATCCTGCGCTACGTGGACTTCCTCGCAAATCGGCTGGTCCTGCGCCCGCACAATATCGCTTCTCCGGTGGACCTACTCGAGATCGATCCGGGACAAACGCCTGCCGAACTGATTGCGGGACGTGTGATCCTGATTTTGAATGAGCTGTAAGGTTAGCCTTCGTGCCCGGAGTCGGGATTCTCAAAGCGCGTATACCGCGAAATGAAGTTCAGATAAACGGTGCCGGTGGGACCGTTGCGCTGCTTGGCCAGGATGACCTCTGACTTGGCGCGGTCCGCCTCCGACATCTCCTCGTCGCGGTTGTAATACGCTTCGCGGTGGATGAAGGCCACCACGTCGGCGTCCTGCTCGATCGAGCCGGACTCGCGCAGGTCGCTCAGCATCGGCCGCTTATCGTCGCCGCGGCGCTCACTGGCGCGCGAAAGCTGCGAAAGCGCCACCACCGGCACATCCAGTTCCTTGGCCAGAGCCTTCAGGCCGCGCGAGATGGCCGAGACCTCCTGCGTGCGGTTTTCGTAGCGCTTGCCGCCGGCCGAGGGCAGCGTGGCCGACATCAGTTGCAGGTAATCCACCACAATCAAATCGAGTCCCTTGGCGTTCTGCCTGAGCCGCCGCGCCTTGGCCCGCATCTCAGCCAGCGAGATCCCTGCCGAGTCGTCGATGAACATGCGCGAGTCGACCAACTGCCCCAGCGCATTCTGCAGCTTGTCATGATCTTCGCGGCCCAGAAAGCCGGTCTGCAGCTTGCGCTGGTCCACCCACGCCTGCGAGGCCAGCATGCGGCGCAGCAGCGACTCCTTGCTCATTTCCAGGCTGAAAACGGCCACAATGGCCCCGTGATTGACGGCCGCATTCTGCGCGACGTTGATGGCCAGAGCGGTCTTGCCCATCGAAGGCCGCGCGGCAATGATGATCAGCTCGCCCTTTTGCAGGCCGCTGGTCATGCGGTCAAACTCGGTGAAGTCGGTGGCCAGCCCGGTAATCTCACGGCTCTGCTTGTACAGGTTGTCGATGGAGCCAAAGGAGTTGGCGACGATCTGGTCCAGCGGCTGCAGTCCCTGCGAGATGCCCCGCTCGGTTACTTCCAGCAGTTGCGATTCGGCGGCGCCCAGCACGTCCAGGGCAGGCTCGGCCTGGTCCGCGGCCCGCGCGATGGCCGCCGAGCAGATGGCCATGAGCTTGCGCAGCAGGCTCTTGTCACGGACGATCCGGATGTACTCCTCGATGACCGGCCGCCGCGGCAAACCCTCGGTGAGCGAGGCCAGGTAGGCCACGCCCCCGACCGCCTCCACCTCCTTGTTGCGCGCCAGTTCCTCGGCCAGCGTGACGATGTCCACCGCCCGCTGCGAATCCATCAACTCGCTCATGCGCAAGAAGATACGGCGGTGCGAGTCGAGCGAGAAGTCGTCCGGCTGGAGGATTTCGGCGGCCTCGGAGTGAGCGGCATTGTCGAGCAGGATTGCGCCGAGAATGGTCTTCTCGGCATCCAAATTTGCCGGTAAACCGGCATCCAGCGTCAGGTCAGGAATCGCAGCCATACCCAAGGAGTGTAGGCGCGAGGCGAACATCTGGAAAGCAAGGAAAACTAGGAAATCGCGGAAAACGGGTCAGGAAAGTCACCCGGACCCGCGGGACCGGATGCACCCGCCCCGCCGAATTCGGAATCCACCGTCAGTGAACGACTACGGTGAGCTTCGCGTTGTGCACAACCCCGTTCGCTGTGCCGGTAACCAGGAGACTATAGGTGCCTGCCGGTGTCGAGCCCCACGGCGGGGGCGACGAGGAAGATGACGACGAGGAACCTGCGCCTCCGCCACCGCAGCTCACAGCGGAAAATGCTGCCAGCAGGGCCAGGCCGAGGGTCATCGACCGGAGCAATGTGCGCCTTGCCCGGCGGCCCACGAAGAGCAATCCAAATGCGAGTATTCCCGCCGCCATCGGCCAGCCCGGTCGCCTTGCCGGCTCATTGCGGCGGGCAAGGCCGGCCGTTTGCGCCATGGCGTTGACCGTCACCGTTGCTGTGGCCGTTCCGTTCAGCGTCAACGAAGGCGGGCCGACGCTACAACTGAACAGGGTGGACGACGGCGTACAGGCGAGATTCACCGTCCCGTTGAAGTTGCTCAGCGAGGCCAGATTCAGGCCAACCGTTCCGCTATTCCCCTGCGAAACGGTCATCTGCGGGCTCTGCGGTGCCAGAGTGAAGTTGCCAACGGTCTGTATCGACGTAAAATTCACCACGTTGCTGACGGAGGGGCCGTTGCCGTTGTCGCCCCAATAGACGGCTGTCAGCGTGTTAGCGCCACTATTCAAGAACCAACCAGGATTTGCGGTAAAGGTGAAAGTGCTGGTTGCGCCGGTGACACCCGTCGTCCAAAAGGCATAAGTGAGGAACACATCGTTGTTGTAGAAATCAATCTCGCCGGTTGGAGAGGTTCCCAGGTTCCCCGATCCGGTAACGGTGGCCGTCACAGTGGCCGTTTGCGAACCCGAGATACTGGCTGGGGTTAGGCTGAGCGTTGTGGTCGAAGGTGCGAAGGACGACAACGCCTGGACAAAAACTTCCTGGTAGTCCATGAGCCGCACGGCCCCCCATACGGAATCTCCGCCATAAACCGCGGAGATATCGTACTTGCCGGCGGCGAGGTTCGGAAACGTGGCCACCCCGATCGATGTCTGTGCATTGTTGCCGCTTAACGGGGTGAGCGGCACCGTCTGGGCGCTCACCGGGCTCTGGCAAGCGTCATATGAATTGACGATGGTTCCAAGGCAAATTTGAACTGTGCCGCTGGGAGCAGGAGTACCCAGTGCACCCGGATTGTAATCGGGCTGTGCGACAATCGCTACCGTCAATGCTCCGCCCGTGTTGATGTACAGTATCGGAGGTCCATTGCCTGAGTTTGGTGCGGGCTGGTACGTGTAAGGCCCAAACAGGTAAGCGTGAAGGAATGTTAACCCCGGAGTGACACTGAAGGTAACGGGCTGCGCCGATGCAGGCTTGAAGCTTGCATCCCCCGCATAGGCAGCGCTGGCCGTGTGCTTGCCGACTGACAGGGCTGGCGGAATCCAACTGGCGATGCCCGCACTATTGAATGCGACGGTAGCGGTCGTTGAGTCGATGGTGAACACCGCGCTTCCCGTGGCGATACCGTCTGTCTTTCCGGCAGCGATGCTAACCCCAGCAGGCTGAATATTCAATTGCAATGGCATGTTGTAAGCGACCGTGCCGCCTGCCGCGATGATCTTGTTTTGGCTGGTGACAGAAAAATTAATATTGGCATCTTCCGCTGTCACGGTCAGCGTCTGCGGTGAAGAGGTGCTGGCCGCAAATGTCCCGTCGCCGCCATAACGCGCGGTTACCTGATACTGTCCGCCTGGCAGGCTGTCCACGCTGCTTGTCCCGGTCCCGCTGCTGAGGGGAATGGTGAACTGCGACTGGCTTGCCGGCAATGTCGAGCTGGTGAGAATGGCGACGCTGCCGGTGGGTGTTCCCGAGCCGGAGGACGGCGCAACCGACGCCGTAATGTTGACGGGCGTGCCATGAACCACGCTGGTACTCGAAAGCTGCAGCGTTGTCGCAGTGGGCGCGAACGCGATCGCAGTCCAGTCATTCACGAGTGCATTGGCATCCACTGAGCCCAGCCCGGTCGCAAAATCGTAACCGAGTCCTGCCGGATACTGCTCTGTGCCGTAGTATCCATTCCATTGCAGCGCGCAAGGTGGAGTGGTTGAGTGCCAGCAATACTGGCTGATGCTGCCGGTGGCGATGTCGTGAAAGACCGCCGGCTTCTGCTGCGACAGAGGATACAGCGTAAAGTTGGCCTGG
>JAJZAL010000343.1 GCA_021799405.1 Acidobacteriota bacterium | reverse complement strand
GTGTGCACGCAGGGCAGCGTGATAAAGCGGCCGCCGTCATGCGGCCAGCACTTGAGGATCGGAAACGCGTTCAGGTCGAAGTTGTCGCGGAGGATGACTTCCTTGCAGGACGCGTCTCTGGCGCTGACGGTCTTGGGAAAGGCGCTGGCGAGCGCGCCCAGTTGCGGCAGCATCTTGAGCTTGTCGAAGAGGCCCTCGGGCGCCTTCACGTTCATCAGGCCGTGGATGCGCTCGGCGATCTCGTCCAGGCGCTCCACGCCGAGCGCCAGAGCCATGCGCCGCTCGCTGCCAAACTGGTTCATGAGGACTTTGTGGCCGGGATGGCCCTTGACGTTTTCAAAGAGCAGGGCCGGGCCGCCGGGAGCGTACTTCCCTTTCACCGCGCCGGGGGTCCCAGCCCGGCCGCGCGCGCCGATCTTCGACACGCGGTCCGTGATCTCGGTGATTTCCAGCTCAGGCGAGACTTCTTCGTGGATGCTTTTCAATTCGCCGTGTTTTTCGAGTGCCCTGATCCAGTCGCGCAAATCATCGTAAGCCAAGAAGACGCTCCGGCCGGTGGTTACCGTTCCTCACTCATACTAAAGCCTTTGGAAAAGAAGCACGATACTCGGCGCCGTGGGCCGTTGCATTTCCGGACGCGACCGTGCCATTCTGTCGCAGTACGCAGGAGCTGAGATGACCCCTTCCCCCAAGTCAAGCAAGCCCGCGCCAAAATCCCGCAAAATCCCTTGTAGACCGTACTTTGTTCTCCTGACCCCTACCACGCCGGCAACTCCCGCTGCCGCAGCCGGTGTCCCTTGGAACGTACCCAACCTTTGTGCTGCTTACTCCTGGCCTGCCGCCATGCCGGGCGGCGGAGTCATCGCCATCGTGGAGTTGGGCGGCGGCTGGGTCGCGTCCGACATGGACGCATTCTTTCAGTCGCTTGGCCAGCCTGTGCCACAAATCACCGATGTTTCAGTGGATGGTACGCAGAACAGTCCCAACCAGGGCGGCGGATCCAACGATCCCGATTATGAAGTTGCGCTCGATATCCAGGTTTCCGCCGCGTCCTACTACGCGGCCACCGGCAAGGCGGCTACGATCCGGGTGTACTGGTCGCAGAATATCGCCACTGCCGTCCAGAAGGCAGCCGCGGACGGCTGCGATGTCTGCTCGATTTCATGGGGGGCAGACGAGGCAGTGTGGGGCGCGGCCGCGGCAGAGCAGATGGAGTCAACCGCGCAGTCCGCGACCGGCGGCGGCATGATTGTCTTTGCCGCATCGGGCGACAACGACTCGAGCGATGGCGGCCCGACGCCTGCCAACGTGGATGTTCCGGCCTCGTGCCCGCATGTGATCGGCTGCGGAGGCACTCTCAAGACCACCAGCCAGGAAACGGTGTGGAACGACAATCCCGGCAGAACCCACGGCGAAGGTACAGGCGGTGGCTACTCCACGGTCTTTCCCGCGCAGGCATTCCAGATCGGCGCGCCACCCGCGCCCGCCAGCAGCCCGTACGGCAAAGGCAGAATGGTGCCCGATGTGGCCGCTGACGCCGATCCCAACACTGGCTACAACATCTTTGTCCATGGGGCCCCGGCAGTTGTAGGCGGAACGAGCGCCGTGGCGCCGCTCTATGCTGGGCTGTTTGCCGCGTTCGGAACCAGGCTCGGCTTTGTAACGCCGGCGCTTTGGAAGAACCAGAGCGCCTTCCATGACATTACGGTTGGGAATAACGGCTTTTACGATGCGGGGCCCGGCCCTGATCCATGCAGCGGAATCGGATCGCCCATCGGCGCAAAGATTGCGGCGCTATTCGTCCCTACGCCCTGACCGTCTGCTTGGGGGCTTCGATGCTGGTGAGGAACAGCGCGTCCGTTGGCACGGCTTCCACCGGAAAACCCAGACGCTTCCACTCATCGTAGCCTCCGCGCAGCGGGCGCACGCGCTCGATGCCCAGCTTTTGCAGCGTCATCGCGGTCTTGGCGGCGGTGGCCTCGCTCGGGCAGGTGCAGAAAAGCACAATCTCGCGGTCGCGGGGAATTTCGTGATGACGGGCGGCAATCGCGTCGGGCGAGAAGTGAATCGCGCCTGGGAGCGTGAAGGGATCAGGCAGCAATTCCAGTGGGTGACGCAGGTCCACGATGAACGGCCCCTCGCCGGCATCGATCTGGCGCTTTAGATCTTCCGGTTCAAGACGTTCCGCCGCAAGTTTTTTCAGGCCTGCCCGGCGCCGCCAGAGGCGCGCCAGGAAGAAGCCGGCGATGCCGAGGATGAGCAGCGCGCCGGAGAAGCGGCCAACCCAGTCCAGCAGGCTGGGATCGCGCTTCAGCATATCGCCAAAGAACCGGCCCCCGGCCAGTAGCCCCCCTATCCACAGCACGGAGCCTATGCCGTCATAAAGCAGAAATGCGCCGAAGCCCATGCCGTTTTGCCCGGCCACCGGCGGGGCCAGCGTGGCCAGACCGGGCACGAACTTTGAAAACAAAAGGGTAACGCCGTGGCGGCGGCCAAATGAATCCTGGGTGCGGCGGACGCATGTGCTGGGCTCCAGCGACAGCCTGCACAAGCCGCGGAGCACATGATGCCCAAATCGACGCCCAATCCAGAACCAGGCGCTATCGGCGAGAATGCATCCTGCGAGTCCTGCCAGCAGGGCGGCGGCAAAGCTGATCTCGTGCTGGGCGGAGAGCGCGCCGGCAGCCAGCAGCACGGGCGTGGCGGGTAGAGGCAATCCCAACTGTTCCGCCAGGACCCAGGAGAAGAGCAGCAGGTATCCGTACATCAGTAAGATTTGCGTCGGTAAGGCCATTAGAGACGTCCAATTCCGGCTCGCGGAGCCATGCCTCCCGGCTTCTCCTGACGCGGTCTACGGGCTTTGCCCTGGGAGGTCTTGCCCTATCGGATGATGCTGCCGCAAATTCGTTTCAGACAAAAATGATCCAACCGGAATTGCGGCTGAAAAAGGCCGCTTACAGGCGGCCGATTCATACGGCAAAAAGCCGGGGCCTTTAGTTCGAAGCCCCCGCGCCGGCGGCCGCCGCCGTGGTCTGGGCTTCCTGCGCGGCCTTGGGAGCAAAGTAGTTGTGGTCCCACAGATTCTTATAGAACTCACCGGTAAGCTCCGCCGCGCGCGGCCCAAAGGTCGGCCTTCCACCTTCCAGCAGGAACACCGTAACCAGCCTCCCCTGCGGCGCGTCAGCGAACGATGCGAACCAGCCGAAGCGCGTGCCCTCGTTGGAGCAGGTGCCGGTCTTGCCGAAGACCGGGAACTCCTGGAAGTTAGTGCGCAGGCGGCGAGCTGTCCCATAGTCCACGGCGCCGGCCATGCCGTCCTGCATCTGGGGTATCCACCTGGCAATGTCCAATACCCGCTTTACCCTGGGCGTAAAGTCAGCCGCCTCTTCCGGCGTGGTGGGATGCTGAAGGTAATAGAGCGTGCCGCCGTTGGCGAGCGCGGCCACGTACGCTCCCAGTTGGAGCGGCGTCAATGAGACGCCCTGGCCAAAGCTGCACATGCGGCCTACGCCGCCCTCGGAGGTGGGAATGGGCTCGTCAGGATACTCACCTAACTGCTCGCCCGCGATGTGATAGCCGGCCAGTTCGCCGAGCCCGAACTCCGTGGCATAGTGGTGCACGCGCTCAAAGCCCAACTCCCGGCCAAGTTCCTCGAAGTAGAGGTTGTTGCTGTGGGCCAGCGCCTGGGTCATGTTCATGCGGAAGTTCCCGGGAAGCCTGACCATCGTATCCCGGGTAACCAGCCCTTCGGAGAGCGCCGCCATAGCGACGGTCAGCTTGATCGTGGAGCAAGGTTCCGCGCCCGGCGAAAGAGCCAGCTTCTGGTTGACCATGGCCAGGATGCGCCCATTGTGCGGATCGATGACCACGGCGGTGCCGTTCATGTTGCCCATGGCGTCGATGGCCGCCTGCCGGACCACCGGGTCCTCGCCGCCGGTAACATCATCGGCGAAGATATCCCCTTTGGCATAGGAGCTGGCCGTAAAGCGCTCGTAATAGCGGTGTCGGCGGGTGTGGAGAGCCACGCGGCGGGCGCTGGCGCGCGTCCTGCTTCTCGCGGCAGTCCTCGCCGTCGCCGTGCGCACGGTTCGATGCGTGGCCCGGGTATGAGTTGTAGTGGTGCGGGCCGTGGTGCGGGCCGTGGTACGGGTCGTGGACGCATGCGTCCGCGCGTGCGCTATCTTGGACCTGGCAGCCGCATTATGCGAGCGTGCGGTCGTGTGATGGCGACGAGCTGTTGTGTGGCGCGATTGCGCCGGCTTGGACTGCGTTGTCCCGGTTTGGCTGGATGCTTGCGGGTTGCCTGCCGCAGTCGCGCCAAAGGCGTTGCTGCCGGAGATGATGATGGCCAATCCTAGCAACCAAAGGCAAAACAGCTTCATCGGGAAACGTCCTCTCAACTGTACATCTCGTGCTGTACGTCTGCCCTAAGCGGCGTACTTGCTCTTCATTGGCCCTTCCGCCGGCTTCGTGCTCTCAAGCGGATTCGCCTCAATTCGAGCCGGCAACTGCGCGACGGCCTGCCCGTCCCGGCAGTTGTGATCTACCCGGCGATCCATTGACGGACCGCCTTTTCCCATCGACTCGATTCATATATTTTATCGGCTTCTCAGGCCCGATTCAACGTCTCAGCCCCGATTTCAAGAAGATTTCGGCAGGACATTAAAACTGCACCCGGCGCAGGAAAGCGGGAACATCCAGATCCCGATGCAACTCACTGCCGGACTCCGGGAAGAGCGACGGCGCCGGCTTGGGTGCGGGCTCTTCCGCGGCGGCCGGCCCACGGGCTCCAGTGCTCACACCAGAGGCATAATCCCGCGGCAGCGGTGTGTAAGCCGCTTCCTGAGAGAGATCCGCCTGAGGCGCGGCAGCGCATTCCGGGTCTTCTTCAG
>JAJZAL010000067.1 GCA_021799405.1 Acidobacteriota bacterium | reverse complement strand
TGCTGGGCGAGCCGAGGGTGAATGTGCTCGAACTAAACCTTGCTCTGGATAAATTATCGAAGTGAGTTCCCCAAGGCCCTTGGTCGTTAGAAGATGTGCTGAGTGGCAAATCAGCTGGTAGAAAGCCAAATTAGATACAATGAGCGGGTGCAAGCCCCATCGTCAGTCAGGCGGTGGGGCTTCACTTTTGGGGGCTCCATTTTACGGCGGATGTGCGGTTTGGATTGAATCGCCAGCATCCTGCGGGTAGCGGCCACTCTGGCGAACGTCTCATGGTTGCGCCGGATTCGCTATCCGTTCATGCGAGAGCCGCTACAGGAAATTCCTGCGCAGCGAGCCGCTGCGGCAGCTCCTGACGATTGCCACAACGCCACATCATGCAATGGCCCTTCCCGGAGGAAGGGCCATTATGTCGGAGTACGTGCTTGAAGGGTTAATTCACGGTTACCGTCACCTGGGTGGTTTGCGACATGCTGCCGGAGGCGCCGGTCACGGTCACCGTGTAAGTACCGGAGGTGGTGCCGGGATTGGATGTGCCTCCAGTACCTCCATTGTTGCCAAGCGGTGCGACACCGCCGCCGCAGCCGGTTGCCGCAAGGGAGACGAAGAAGGCCAGTAGCCCGATCATCGCCAGCCAGTTACGCCGCCGTTTGGGAACGCCGAAGAAGAAGACCAGCGCCAGGACGGCCCCGCCTGTAGACGGCCAGAACAGCTTCTCCGGCTGGTTCATGGAGGTTGCAGCCGTGGTGGTGATGGTGAGCGTGGAGGTTTGCGCTCCGTTGCTTACGGTGACCGATGGCGGAGACAGAGCGCAGGTTGCAGGATCGTTGGCGCCGGACGGGCCGGAGACCACGCAGCTCAGATCCACCGTTCCCGTGAATCCATTCGCTGGCGTGACCTTGATGGTCGCCGTGTTGCCTGAGGTTGCGCCCTTCGTGATGGTGATATTGCCGCTGTTGGACAGGGCGTAAGTAGGCGTGCCGATCTTGACGGTTACAGTGGTGGTGGGCGCAATCGAACCCGACTTGCCGGTCACCGTCACCGTGTAAGTTCCGGTGGGAGTTGAAGCCGTCGTGGTGACGGACAGAGTTGATGTGAGCGCCGCGCCGGAGAGACTCACCGAGGACGGCGCGAGCGCGCAGGTTGCGGCGGAGGTGGGGCCGGACGTGCCGGAGACTGAGCAGGTCAGACCGACCGTTCCTGTAAATCCGCCGAGCGGAGTCACGGTAATGGTGGACGTATTGCCGGCTTGGCCGGGGGTTGGGATGGTGATGTCGCCACTATTCGTCAGCGCGAAGCTCTGAGAGCCTGCTGTCGAACCGCTCACGTTCGCCTGGAGTCCCAGGGTGTGAACGAACTTGCCTGTCGCCGCATCCGTGCCGGTGATTGTCACGTTGTAGTTCTGGTTGGCCGCGTAGGTTCCAGCGTCGATGGTGAGTGTTGCCGTGGTGCCGCCCCCATTGCTGAGGCCTACAGAAGACGGGATCGAGCAGTCCACACCCGGATCGGCCGTGCAGGTCAGGTTCACGGTCCCGGCGAAGCCGTTCACCGAGGCCAGATCGATGGTTACCGTACCGCTGCTACCCGCCTTGACGGGAACAATGGTCGTCTGCGGCACCATTGAGAAGTCGGAGAGAGGGTTGGAGATTGGGCCTCCGCTGTTCAGCGTGAAGGCCGAGGCGGCGTATGTGGTGTCGCCCGTGTACTGAAGGGTGACGAAATTCGCGCCCTGGAAGAGCAGTTGACTATTCAGGGTGACGGAGAAGGTGGAGACGTCCGAGCTGCCGGGATTCAGGTTGACAGTGGATACGGTGGCGCCCGACGAGTAGAGAATAATGCTTCCCGTTGGCGCGGGATGCCCGCTTTGTCCGGTCACCGTTCCATTTACGGTGATGCTGGTGGTTGGCGAGATGGCTCCGGTCATGCTCGCGGTGGTTGTGGAGGCGAGGCCGCTGGACGGCGAGATCTGCACCGTTCCAGAGACGCTTGTCTTCACGTAATTCGTATCTCCGTTGTAAGTGATCGTGATGTTATAGCTGCCGGTGGCGGAGGCCGGGATGGTGATGGCGGCCATTCCCGCCACTGCTCCATCGGTTGGATCCACACCGGGGCTGAGGGTGGCGGTGCCAGAGACGCCGGAGGGAAGCCCGGTGACAGTGATGCTGCCGGTGGGCGGCGCGACCGGGACAGGATAAATCGCCGTTGAGGTGGATGTTGATCCGTATCCGTAATAATTGGACGAAGCGCACGGGGAGGACGAGCCGCCGCCGCTGCTGCACTGCGCACCGTTTTCCAGGCTGATATCGAGGACCGTCGGCTGGCCTTTGCCGCCAACCACCTGGAAGCCGTACGAACTGCTCGTCTGGTTCGAGGCGCCTACCAGGATTTGTGGCGTGTCCTGCGCCACAGTGAAGGTGATCGGCGAGGAAGCGGTGGATTTGTTGTAGCTGGCGTCACCGTTATAACTGGCTGATACCGAGTGCTTGCCGACCGTAAACGGCGCGTTGTACTCCGCGTCACCTTCGGAATTGAGAACGGCTGTTTTCAGGGTTGCGCTATTGTCGGTGAATACGATGGTCCCGGTGGGTGGTGTGAAGGTGGGACATTTGGCCGTGCTTGTTGAAGACGAGCAGTTCTCCAACGCCGTGAGCTGAGAACTTGGCGCAACCTGCGCGCTCAGCAGCATTTGCGTGCCGTAATCGATGGGTGTACTTACTGTCTGACCAGCCGTGACCGAACCCGTAGGCTCATTGATGTTGAGGAAGATGCCGCTGTTCTCCGGACTGACGGTCATCTGAGTCTTTGGCGAGGTAGTCATGGCGTTGGTTGAGTCGCCGCCGTATTGCGTCCAGATGTTGTAGGTGCCGCCGGGCAGGGTGGTGACGCTGCCGGAGTAATCTCCGCTGCTATTCAGAGTGAAGGTGGTAACTCCCTGCTCTCCCGGCTCGGTGCTGTCGGTCATCAACGCAACATTGCCGGTAGGCGTGCCGCTGGCCCCGGATACGGTGCCGCTGATGGTGACCGCTGCCCCGTGGGTGATCGTGGTCGGGGTAGCCGACATGGTGGCCGTGGTGCTGGCCAGCTTCACGTTGCCCCAGTTGTTGACGAGCACACTGGCATCCACTGAGCCAAGGCCGCTTGCCAAGTCGTAACCGGCTGCGGCATCGTATTCAGCCGTGCCGTTGAGGCCGATCTCGCCCTCCGTCACGTTCGAAGAGAGCCCGTTGGAGGAATTCGCCTGGAGAACGATGGGGTTGGTCACGGAGATGCAGTCGGGCGTGGTGAGTTGGCAAGGTACGGAATTGGTGCCATGCACGACATCATGGAAGGCGGACGGGAATTGTGCCGCCAGCGGATACAGGATGGCGGCGGCCTGGCCCTGGGGTCCGTACTTCTGATTGACGAGGGCCATGATGCCGGCAAAAGATGGCGCCGCGGCCGAGGTGCCGCCAACTCCGGAGATCTGCACCTGACTGCTTCCCGAGGGGGGCTGGCAGTCGCCATCACCGGCACAGACGGGATAGAAGCTGTAGTTCATCCCGTCGGCGGCATAGAGCGAGACGTCGGGCAGATCGCGCACCTTGTCGGCTGGAACGCCGGCTCCGGTTTGCCACGACGGCTTGGGATAGCCGGCTGTGCACGTGCCCCAGCCGCCGCTGGACGAGGAACCGCTGCCGGTTGCGCAGTTGCTGGCCCCGCCACCTCCGGCGGCAATCGTCGTATTGGTCGAATTCGTAAGGTCTTTGTAATAGCTCACCGCGTCCAGACCATATTGACTGTCGTTCCACGGCTGCTCGGGGATTGGCTGCAGGAGCGAAGCCTGCGGCATCTGGGTGGGCGTCGTGCTCCAGTAGGTTCCGAGCTGGGTCTGCAGGGAAGTTTGGTTGTTGTAGTCGCTATAGTAAAAGTCGGTTCCGCCCACGGCGACGTTATAAGGCGTCGAGGCAAAGCCATTCACAGCCTGACCGCCGGTAGCATATGACGCATTGCTGGAGTCGCATCCTGCCGAGCCGTTGTCGCCGGTGGAAACCATAACCGTCATGCCCTGGGCAGCGGCCTGCTCGTACAATCCGTTGATGAACTGGTTTGCGGAGCCAAGGTCGTCTTCGCACAAACCGAAGCTCAGGCTCACGACCGGCGCCACGTCGTTGTAGATGGCGTGCTCGAGGGCCAGAACCAGCCCATTCTGCAGCGCGGTATCGGCGGCAATCACCAGGTCGATGGTGGCGTCAGGCGCTACTGCTCCAGCCCACTCCGTATCCAGGTAGGCTTCGATAGAGGCGTAATTCGGGCCGTCGGGGTTGTTGATTCCGTCGATGCCGGGGTCGTTGCCGTCGATGATGACGCGGGGCGGATTGGGAGGCAGACCGAAGAGAGTGCGGAATTGATTGACCAGGTCAACGTTGATATTGGCCTCGTTGACAATAGCGATGGTCTGGCCGCTGCCGTTGATTCCAGCCTTATAGAGCGGGCCCAGGTCATACTGAATCGCATAGTCCTGCGGAGACAGCACGAAGTTGACGCCGGCACTGGCAGTCCCCTGCGTCCACTGCGGTGTGGCTTTGCCTGTGGTTGGATCGTACATGGCCGTGCCCAGCTTTTGCGCGTAGCTTCTGGGCCGGAAATTGTTGAGCGAAACGAAACCTCCCACTACGGGCGCCAGCGCGGCCGGCAGCTGCGGATCAGTGGCGTTGGCGTAATGCATCTGGCCACCCACCACGTACTTGTGAATCTGGGTATGGAAGGCGGTGCGCAGTTGGGCCACGTTGCCGGAGAACTCGATGGTCTGCTTGCCGGGCATCACCTTGATTGCCCCAAACCCCTGGCCGTTCAACCAGGTTTCGATCGTGGTAATGTCCTGATCCGAAGGGCCGAACTGCTTGCCGAACTGCTGCGGCGTCAGCCACTTGTGATAATTGGGGGATCCCGGAGTGTTGATCTCGCCGATGAGCTGGCGCAGGGCTGCTTCCTGGCTCGGGCTGCGTTTCAGGTAGAGATGAATCCGCTTGAGCGGCAGGCTATCCGGCGCCGGCCCGCGGTCATTCCTCGGGTTGGCCAGCGGATTCACGGTCCCTTTGAGCGTTATGAGGTGGCTTTCGTCAATTGGATTGACAATGCGTACGGGAGGGGCTGCTTTCTGCGCCAGTGATGCCGATGGTGAAAGCAGCGCACTGGCCAGGAGGCAGAGGGAGAGCGTGCGCAGATTTGTCATGGCGGTGTTACTGGATCCTTTCTTCGGAGACAACCCCCGAATTACCCAAAAGTTGCCATTGCTTCTAAAAATTGACTTGAAGAACGCGAAGCGGGGAAATCGACTCATCGCTGAATTGCCCACAACTTTCAACCCGTTATCATAGCCGGTGATTTCCAAGAGGAAGGACTGGGGAGGAACCGAAGGCCTCTGTGGTCTGCCCAGCACTTCCTAGAAAGCCGGCAATGGACCGGATCCGCCCATGGTCCATGCCCGTGCGTCCGGAAAGACTGCAGGTTCAAAATCTGAAGCGGTAAGAAGGCTTGAACGAACAACCGGGAAGAGCACCCTTTCCCGGTCAGTGGGAAGTACCTAGCGTAATCAATTAGACGGGAATTTGCGCTGCCGGGTTGCGGCTTTTGCAAAAGATGAGAAGATGGCCCCGCGGCGCAAGTCCACAATTGAACGGCGTGCCGGCTTTAATTTTCCGGTGAGGCGGAGCTATTCTCCGCTCGCTCATAAACATACTTCGAAAGACATAGCAAGTAGGCCGGCCAGGAACGCGCCGGCAAATTGGGCAAATAGAATAGACAGGAAAAGAAACATGTCATCTCGACAAGTGGATGAATTGCAATAGACAATTCTTTCCTGATCGAATATTCTGCGGTATTCTGTTAGCTGTCCCGCCAGAATCAGGAGACGGTCATGCGTGCCTCGCTTTTTATCACGTGCTACAACGATACACTCTTTCCGGAGACGGGGCGGGCGGTGGTTGCGCTGCTGGAAAGACTGGGGGTAGAACTCAGCTTTCATGCCGGGCAGACCTGTTGCGGGCAGATGCACGCCAACACCGGCTTTCGGGGTGAGGCATTTTCCCAGGCCAAGCGCTTTGTCCATCTTTACCGGGATGCGGAGACAGTGGTGATTCCTTCCTCATCGTGCGTGGCCATGATCCGCGATCAGTATCCGGGACTTTTTGATGAGCTGGGGAACGAGAGTCTCCGCAAGGAGTTCGCGGCCCTGCTGCCCAGGGTTTACGAGTTGAGTGAGTTTCTGATTGACCGGCTTGCCGTTGAGGACGTGGGCGCCTATTTCCCACACCGGGTGACGTATCACGCCAGTTGCCACGGCCTGCGCGCGCTCCATCTGGGGGATCGGCCCTGGCGGCTGATGGCCCAAGTCCGCGGGATGGAACTTGTCCAGTTGCCGAACCTGGACCGTTGCTGCGGCTTTGGAGGCACGTTTTCCGTAAAGAATGGCGAGGTTTCCTCGGCGATGCTCGCGGTCAAGCTGCAGGACGTGGTTTCGACGAAGGCCGAATATTGCACGGCTCTCGACAACAGCTGCCTGATGCACCTGGGAGGAGCCATGCACCGGCAGTATGCGGGCATGAAGACGATTCATCTGGCGCAGATTCTGGCTAGTACCGAGGCGTCTCCGGCGGAGGTGACGGAATGAGCCACGCGGCTCCAACCCACCCGGTGCTGGATCCGGCACTGGCGCCGCCATTTCCGCAGGCCGCTCTTCCGGTGCTCCGCAACCCGCAGTTGCGGAAGAACGTGGCCCACGCCATTGATGTGATCCAGGCCAAGCGGGCACGGCTGGTCACGGAAAAGACAGATTGGCAGGAGTTGCGCACGGCGGCCTCGGCCATGCGCGCGCATGTGCTCGAAAATCTGGGCGCCTATCTCACTGAGTTCGAGACCAAATGCACGGCTGCCGGCGGCATCGTCCACTGGGCGACCGATGCGGCCGAAGCGCGCCAGATCATCCTCGACCTGCTGCGCAAGGAGAATGCGAGCGAGGTGATCAAGATCAAGACGATGACCTCGGCCGAGATCCAACTGAATCCGTTTCTGGAGGCTGCCGGGATCGGCACTTACGAGACGGATCTGGCGGAGATCATCCTGCAACTGGGCGGCGAGGAGCCGTCCCACATCGTCGTGCCGGCGTTGCACGTGAATCGCAGCCAGGTGCGCGAGATATTTGCCCGCCGGATGGGGATCAAGGATCTCTCCGACGATCCCGAGGCTCTGACCGCCGCTGCCCGTTCCTACCTGCGGCAGAAGTTTCTGACGGTTCCCACCGCGATCAGCGGGGCGAATTTTCTCATTGCTGAAACCGGCTCCGTGGCGATCGTCGAGTCAGAGGGCAACGGCCGCATGTGCCTTACCCTGCCGCGGACCATGATTACACTGGCGGGGATCGAGAAGGTGTTGCCGCGTTACCAGGATCTGGAGGTGATGCTGCAGTTGCTGGCCCGCTCCGCCACCGGCGAGCGCATGAATCCCTACACCTCGCTCTGGACCGGCGTGACACCGGGTGACGGGCCGCAGCGCTTCCATGTGGTTCTGCTCGACAACGGACGATCTTCGATGCTGGCGCGGGAGGTCGAGCGGCAGACCCTGAAGTGCATTCGCTGCGCAGCCTGCATGAATGCCTGCCCGGTCTACAGGCAGACGGGCGGTCACGCGTACGGTTCGGTTTATCCTGGGCCGATTGGGGCCATTCTTACGCCGCAACTGATGCACATGCACCATGCGCAATCGCTGCCGTATGCCTCTTCGCTTTGCGGCGCCTGCTACGAGGTCTGCCCGGTCAAGATCAATATCCCCGAAGTGCTGCTGGAGTTGCGGCACCAGGTGGTGGATCAGGAGCGCAAGCGGGCGGGCCGCATCTTCGACCCCATGTACCTGGGGCTGCGCATTGCGAATCTCATCTTTTCCCGCGCCTGGCTCTTCCACGCCGCGCAGCGGATGGCGCGCATCGGGTTGCGCTGCTTTACGCGCAAGGATGGCTGGATTCATTCGCTGCCCAGCGTAGGCGCCAAATGGACGCAAACCCGCGATCTGCGCGGCCTGCCCAGCCAGACCTTTCACGAATGGTGGGCGGCCCGCCGGAAGGAGGCACGATGAGCGCGTCCGCCACATCGCGGCAGCGAATTCTTGACAGCATCGCCGCCACTACCCGGCCGGTTGCGAAGGCTCCTGCCCAGCTTGCGGAGGGCTACGCGGCGCTGCCTCGCGGCTATCAGCGCATCGGCCAATTGAGCGCGGAAGCCTGCGTCGAGCGCATGATCGAGCGCCTGCGCGAATACGACGCGGAGGTGGTGGAGAGCACGCCGGATCAGTTGCCGGAGGCCATCGCCACGCAGCTTGGGTCGAGCGGCAGGCATACGTTTGCCGCGCCCGTGGGATTGCCGGCTGAATGGTATGCCGCGGGGTTCAACTGGAAGATGGACAGCAGCCTGGAGACCGCGGAGATCGAAAAGGCTGAAGGGGTGGTGACGGCGGCTTTTTGCGGCGTCGCTGATTCGGGAACGATCGTACTGCATCACTCGGCGATGGAAGGCCGGCGGGTGCTCTCGCTGCTGCCGGACTGGCACCTTTGCATCTTGCTCGCCAGCCAGGTGGTGGAAACCTTGCCGGAGTACTTTCGCCGCTGCCCGCAGCCGCCTGCACTGGCCACATTCATCTCGGGACCCAGCGCGACGGCAGATATCGAAATGACGCGCATTAAGGGAGTTCATGGACCGCGCTTCCTCCATGTGATCCTTGTTCATGACGAAGGGGATGCGCGACCAACACCGCAATGAGGCCGGCAGAAAGCGGCCCGATCAGAGGTAAAAACGCTATGACAAACTCGGAATCGGCGATCTTCGACCAGGCATTTAAAGCCCTGGACTCTTTCCACATTGAGATTCCCTCCTGGGGATTCGCGAATACCGGCACGCGCTTCGGCAAGTTCTTACAGACGGCAGCCGCATCCACGATTGAGGAGAAGTTTGCCGATGCGGCCGAGGTCAACCGACTGACCGGCGTGACGCCTACGCTGGCACTCCATGTGCTGTGGGACTTGCCGAACGGTCTTGCAGATGTGCCCGCAGTGCGCGATCTGGAGCGCCGCTTCGGGGTCCGATCCGGCTCCATCAATCCCAATCTCTTTCAGGACCAGGAGTACAAGTACGGTTCGCTCTGCAATCCCTCGGCGGCCATCCGGCAGCAAGCTGTGGCGCACATGCTGGACTCGATAGAAATTGCCAAGGCGCTGGGAGCGCGCGATATCTCCCTGTGGCTGGCCGACGGATCGAACTATCCCGGCACGCAAAGCATCCGCAAGCGCATTGGCTGGCTTGAAGAGGCGTTGTGCACTTCTCACCAGCATCTGGCGCCGAACCAGCGGCTGTTGGTTGAATACAAGCCCTTCGAGCCTGCGTTTTATCACACCGATATTGCAGACTGGGGCATGTCCGTGCAGTTGTCCCGCCATGCCGGTCCGCAAGCTTGCGTGCTGGTGGATACCGGCCATCACTACACCACGCAGAACATCGAGCAGATTGTGGCCTGGCTGCTGCACACGGGCATGCTGGGCGGCTTCCACTTTAACGACCGCCGTTATGCGGACGACGATCTGACGCTGGGCTCTATTGATCCATATCAAATCTTCCGCATTTTCCATGAGATTCACTCGGCTGCCGCCGATGGCCTGAATCTCGATGTCGCCTATATGATTGACCAGAGCCACAATCTGAAGGGGAAAATTGAAGCAATGGTGCAGACGGTTGTGACGGCTCAGGAACTGTATCTGAAGGCCGCGCTGATTGATCGGGAGAAGCTGGCCGAGTATCAGCAATCGTGTGATCTGGTTGCCGCCGAGGAGCTTTTCCGCGGTGCTTTCTGGAAGGATGTTCGTCCGCTGGCCGCGGCCTGGCGTGAAGCGCGCGGCTTGCCGGCCGATCCGTTGGCGGCGCTGCGGGCCAGCGGCTATGTGGAGCGCATCGCCCAGGAAAGAGGCAGCCGCCACGCGGCGGTCAGCAGTTACGCTTGAGTTAGGACATGGCCGGAGTTCCGGTTGTTTTTGTCCCAAAGGGAGAGGGGTTTGCCGAAGACAAAGATTAAGCGGCTGTATCTGATTCCGATTCTGTCGAAGGCGCTCGATGTGATCGAGCTGCTGGAGCAGAGCCATGCGGCTGTCTCTCTGGAAGACGTCTTCCAGAAGACGCAAATCTCCAAGACCAGTGTCTATCGCATCCTCAAGACGCTTGTTCATAGGGGTTATGTGGCCCAGACGCAGAGTGGCCAATACCGCCTGGTTTCACGGCCGCGGCGGCTGCGCTTTGGCTTTGCGACAGAGAGCGGCGAGATGCCTTTCGGCGTAGCGGTCACACAGAGCGTGATTGCGGCGGCAGCGGCGGCCGGCGTCGAACTGCATATCCTCGACAACCGCTACGACGCCAACGTTGCCATCCAGAATGCCGAAGAGTTTGTGGCCAAGCGGGTGGACCTGGTGCTCGAATTCCAAGTGGAGGAAGCGGTGGCGCCGCGCGTGGCTCGCATCTTCAAAAACGCCGATATTCCGCTCGTAGCCATCGATGTGCCCCACCCGAACTCTACTTATTTCGGGGTGGATAATTTCGAAGCGGGATACGAAGCGGGAGCATTGCTGGCCCAGCATGCGCTGAGCAAATGGAAAGGCAAGGTCGATAAGGTGATCGGCGTTGGCTTCAGCGAGGCGGGCAGCTTTGTGCAGAGCCGCATCACAGGCAGCTTTGACGGAATCCGCGCGCGGTTCAAGGACTTGCCGTCTGATCGATTCATCGAGATCGAAGGCCGGGGCATGCGTGAGCCAAGCCGTTCGGCAATGAAGCGTGCGCTGAATTCATATAAAAAGGGCCAGCATGTTCTGGTTGCGGCCGCGACCGATTCCAGCGCCCTGGGCGTTCTGGATGCGGTTCGTGAGTTGGGCTGTGAATCGGACTTTGCCATCGTTGGCCAGGATTGCATCCCCGATGTGCTTGCGGAGATGCGTTCAGGCAAAAGTGCCATCATCGGTTCGATCTCGCACGGGGTTGAGACTTACGGTCCGCGCCTCATTCAACTTGGCATTGCCCTCCTGCGGGGCTATAGTGTGCCTCCTTACAACTACGCGCGTCATCGCGCCGTGACTCCTGAGAATCTGGACGCGGACGACGCAACCTGAGAAGAAGCGCCAGAATCTCTCTCGTGCTCCTTTGCCGGCGATGCGGATCTCTGCCTCTCGCATGCCCAAGGGCGTATGATTTTAACCAGACATCTGTACTTCCCTAAAAGAGTGAATTTCATGACCCTTGCAACGACTGCTTCCCCTGTACTTAAATTCCTTGAAGACCGCTGGAATCAAGAGATTGCCAATACTCTGGACGAGGGCGAGCTACTGCGCTATCGTTCCAACCTGCTTGGCTCTGACCTGCGCATCACCAACTTTGCCGGCGGAAATACCAGCTCGAAGATCCAGGAGACCGATCCCCTGACCGGCGAGCCGATTGAAGTTCTTTGGGTAAAGGGCTCCGGCGGCGATCTGGGCAGCATCAAGCGCACCGGTTTCGCCACCCTTTACCAGGAGAAACTGCTGGCCCTGGAGCGGAGCTATAAAGGCACCGATACCGAGGACGCGATGGTGGATATGTATCCGCTGTGCACCTTCCGGAACAATCCTGTCGTCGCTTCGATTGACACTCCTCTGCACGGTTTTCTTCCGTTTCCTCATGTGGACCATCTCCATCCGGACTGGGGCATTGCGCTGGCGGCATCGGCGAATGGCAAAGCCAAAATGGAGGAGTTCAACCGCGAGTTCGGTCACTCGCTGATCTGGCTGCCCTGGCAGCGTCCCGGCTTTGAGCTGGCCATGATGATGAAGCGTGCCGTGGCTGAAAATCCCGGTTGTGACGGCATTGTTCTGGGCGGCCACGGACTTTTCACCTGGGGCGAGACGCAGCGCGAGTGCTACCTGAACACGCTGACCGTCATTGACCAGATCGGCCAGTTTATCGAGCGCCATGGGATTGCCAAGGGAGCGGTTCGCTTCGGCGGTGAAGCGGTTCCAACCCGGCCCGACCGCAGGGAAATCGCCATCGCCATCGCGCCCTTCCTGCGTGGCCGCATCAGCGCTCAGATCCGGTGGATTGCCAGCTTTACGGATGCTCCCGACGTACTGCAGTTCGTGAACTCCGTACACGCCAAGGATCTTGCTTATCTGGGCACAAGCTGCCCCGATCACTTTATTCGCACCAAGATTCGTCCCCTGTTCGTGCCGTGGGCGGCCGAGTCGGGTATTGATGCGCTGAAGCAGCATATCTCGGTTGCGCTTGCCAAGTACCGCGAACAGTACCGGGCCTACTATCGCACCTTTGCCACGCAGGACTCGCCCGCGATTCGCGATGCCAGCCCCACGGTGGTTCTCATTCCCGGCCTGGGTATGTTCAGCTTTGGCAAGAACAAGACTGAAGCGCGGATTACCGGCGAGTTCTACACCAATGCCATTCATGTGATGGAAGGCGCCAGTCTGCTGGCGGATGGCCCGGTCCCGGGTCCGGTTCCGCAGTGCGGGGATGAAATGGATCCGGCCAGTTTCAAGGTTTTCAGCAATTATGTCGCCCTGCCCGCCGCGGAAGCTTTTCGCATTGAATACTGGGCGCTCGAAGAAGCGAAGATCCGGCGCCAGCCGGCGGAAAAGGAGTTCAGCCGCCGTGTGGCCGTCGTCATTGGAGGAGCCAACGGAATTGGTCGTGAAGTGGCCTTCCTGGCAGCCAGCCGTGGCGCCCATGTGATCGTTGCCGATCGCGACGAAGCCGGAGCGGCCAAGGTTACGTCCGAACTTGAAGCGGTCACCTCGCGGGAGTTCCTGGTCAGCTCGGGCGTGGATATTCGCAGCCGCGAAGCGATTGTGAGTATGCTCAAGGCGGCGGTGGCCGCTTTTGGCGGTGTCGACATTCTGGTGAACACTGCTGCGATCTACGCGACCACCCCCGACGGCATCTTCCCGGATTCGATTTGGGGCACGACATTCGATGTGAATGTAACGGCCAACTACCTGCTCGCCGATGAGGTCGCCAAGATCTTTGAGGAACAGGGCCTGCATGGAACGATCGTCTTTACCAGTTCAGCCAACGCGGTCGTAGCCAAGCGCGGCAGCGAAGCCTATGACGTAAGCAAGGCTGCTCTTTCGCATCTCATCCGTGAACTGGCCGTAGGACTCGGGCCGAATGTTCGCGTCAACGGCATCAGCCCGGCCACGGTGGTCAAGGGTTCCACCATGTTTCCGCGTGACCGCGTGCGCGCCTCATTAACCAAGTACAATATTCCGTTCCAGGAGTCATTCAGCGACGAGGAGCTGCGCAGCCGGCTGGCTGCGTTCTACGCGGAGCGCACGCTGACGAACAAAGAGATAGAGCCGGCTGACTGCGCCGAGGCGATCCTCTTTCTGGCTGGTCCCCACTCGCGGTGTACCACTGGCCATCTGATTCCCGTGGACGGCGGTTTGACGGAGGCATTTTTGCGGTAATCCGGGGCGGAGCCACTGGGGAACGGAGACTGAGCTGTTGTGATGCAAGAGCCTGCACGTGTTGCCATTGATTTGGGCGCTGAAAGTTGCCGTGTATCGCTGCTGCGGTGGATAGACGGTAAGTCTTCGATTAAGGTCATTCATCGCATTCCCAACGGGCCGGTGCATCGCGGAGATTCGCTCTACTGGGATCTGAAGGCCATTCTCTCCGGTCTTGAAGATGGTCTTCGCAAGGCCGCGGAAGCCGCACCGGAGGGCATCGCTTCCATCGGCGCGGATAGCTGGGGCGTGGACTATGTGCGCCTGGCGCCGGATGGCCGCGCGCTGCGTGATCCCTTCTGCTACCGCGATGAACGCACGGTTGCGACCAAGGAAGCCGCCGACCGGATCATTCCGCCTTTCGATCTCTACCAACGCACCGGCGCGCTGCCGCTGCGGCTGAACACCGTCTACCAGTTGCTGGCAGACCCGGCGGCGGGTATCGATCCGCGCACACCCTGGATCACCCTTCCGGACTATATTCACCTTTGGCTCGGCGGCCGGCGCGCCTCCGAATACACCCACGCCACGCATACCGGCTTGGTTGATCTGAAGACCCGCGACTGGTCGCGCGAGGTTTTCCGCGAGCTGGATATTCCAATCGAAGCCGCGCCGCCGATCATCCACGCGGGCGAAGTCGTTGGGCGTTTGCAGGGCCCGCTGGCTGTGCTTGATGCGTTTCGCGAGACGCAGCTCATCGCGCCGGCCACGCATGACACGGCCTCAGCCATCGCCGGCATTCCCGCGGACCTGAGCAAAGGCGCTTACCTCAGTACAGGCACGTGGTCGCTGCTCGGCACGCTTACGGATGTAGCGGTGACGAGCAGGCATGCCTTTGATGCGGGTTACATGAATCTGGGCGCGGCCACCGGCGATTTGCTCTTCCACTCGCTGATCAACAGCATGTGGGTGCTCAAGCAGTGCATGGATAGCTGGGCTACGGACGGCCGCGCCTGGGCGATCGAAAAGCTGGTGCAGGAGGCAGCCGCGCGCAGCACCACGGGCGTGCTCGACATGGATGCCGAAGTGCTGCTGCTCGATACCGAGATGCCGCGGCGCATCAATGGCGAGCTGCAGCGGCTTGGTTTCGATCCCATTCCCGACGTGGCCGGCAATGAGCCTCTCTTTGCGCGGGTGATCTTTGAGAGCCTGGCCGTGCGCTACGCCGCGGCTCTGGCCAATCTGGAAAAGATGCTCGGCCGCAAGATGGATCGCATCCACATGATTGGCGGGGCCACGCGCAACAAGCTGCTGGTGGAGCTGACCGAAAAGCGTACCGGCCTGCCTGTCGAGGTGGGCGAAACAGAAAGCTCTACCATCGGCAGCCTTGCCATTCAGCTTGCATCGAGCGAGTGCGGCGGACAGCCCGTCCGCCCCGAAGCTTTGCGAGGGTGGGCCAGGCGGCTATGCGCCGGGTAGCTTGCCGGATTGCGCTTCCGGGGTCGGGCAAGGCTGCAGCGACTTGGTGTCCGCGGAAGTTTGTGGAGCGAGTTCGAGCAGGGATCTCAACGGCCCCGGCGCTATTCTACACGCGAATGACCTCGATGTTGGCGGCGGTGAGGGCCTCCACGTCTTCCGGGCTGATCTGACTGTCGGTGATGACCGTGTGAATGGCTGAGGCCGGCGCGATGAGCGCGAGGCTGTGGCGGTTGAACTTGGTCGAGTCGCAGACGGCCACCACGCGCACTGAAGCTTTGACCATGGCGCGATTGACGCGAGATTCCAGCAGGTTCGGCGTCATGACTCCGGTCCGGGCGTCGAAGCCATCCACGCCGAGGAAGAGAATATCGGCGCGTACCTCGCGGAGCATATCCTCCGCCAGCGGCCCGACCAGCGAGAACGAGTTTTTGCGCAGCGCGCCGCCGGTGAGGAGGATTTCAAAATCGGTGCCTGCCAGCTCGGTGGCAATGTTCAGAGCGTTGGTGATGACGGTGAGGCGCGAGAAGCGGCGCAATTCGCGGGCGATGGCCGTGGTGGTGGTGCCGGAGTCGAGCAGGACGCACATGCCTTCAGTCACCAGATCGGCGGCAGCCCTGGCGATTCGCTGCTTCTCCTTGAGCTGCTTCTGCTCCTTTTCGCGCAACGAGGGATCGAGCAGGGCGGTGCCCTGCACAGACAGCGCGCCGCCGTGGGTGCGTCTCACCAGGCCTCGCGTCGCAAGATCGTCAAGGTCCTTCCGGATGGTGATGCGAGAGATGCCGAGGTGATCGGAGAGCTCGGAGATCAGCACGCGCCCATCGCGCTGGATCTGGGCTAGGATGTGCTGGCGGCGCTCGCCGATGAGCATGTTGCTTCCATTTTTTGATTTGACCTTCATCGTTCTGGCCTCACTTCCTATCTATTTATTTTGCCTTGCGAGCTTGTCCTTGCGAAGGCTGCGCTGCAGTTGCATCGAGAATTGGCGCTGCTCTGCCTTCAATGGTTCTGCCCGGAGCGCCTTGGAGGTCGAAGACAATGACATCATTCTCACCCTTCCGAAGCCACGGTCCGGGGAGGTAGAGAGTTCGCTGTGGCCCGATGTTCCAGATGCGGCCCAGCGGATGGCCGTTCACCCAGACAAAGCCCTTGGTGAAACTGCCGGTGTCAAGAAAAGTGTCGCCAACCCGATCGACATGCAGAGTGCCGCGATAGAAGCAGGCTCCGGTGCAATCCGCCGCGCTGAATGGGAGCTTTTCCGGATCAGTCATGGGAAGGGAATAGATTTGCCATCCGGTGAGCGGTTTGCCTGCCAGCGTAACTTGTTTCGTGATGCCCTGGCGCTCGCCGCGGATGGCTAGCGAGAAGTTGACCCGGCCGCTGTTTTCGACCAGGATGTCGAGGCGCGTGTTGTGGCCCTTCAGATCGACGGGAAGACGATTTTGATTAAGGCGCCGGTCCAGAGTGCCGAGGAGTTTCCCGTTGGCGTAGATCTGCGCGTAGTCGTGCAACTCATCGAGGACGAGGTCTCCCTGGACGGGGCCGGGAACAACGGTTCGATAGAGGATGTATCCGTAGGCCTGTCCGATGTCCTCCATGCTCAGGACCTGGGTAGAATGCACCGGTGTGGGCAAGTTGCTCCAGAGAGAGGCCGACTGACGTAACGTGACTTCAGGCACGGCGACTGGGGCGGGAACGGAGGGTACGGGAGGCGGCGTGATCCCGGTCGCCTTGGCGATGACGTCGCGAAACAGGTAGTACTTCTTCGTGGGATGGCCACTTTCATCGAGCGCGGCGTCGTAATCGTAGCTGGTGACGTCCGGCTCATATTTGCCGTTGTTCATGTTGGCGCCGTTCATCCAGCCAAAACTGGTGCCGCCGTGAAACATGTACATGTTGAGTGAGTAGCCCTGCTGGAGCATCCAGGCAATCTCATCGGCCTGCTGCTGGGCATTGGTGGTGTGGTGCTTTTCGCCCCAGTGATCGAACCAGCCGTCCCAGTACTCGCCGGTCATGAAGGGGCCGTTGGGACGAAGGCGATGAAGTGTCGCGAAGCCGTGCTTTGCGTCGCCGGGACCGAAGTTGATCACGGCTGGCAATTCCGGCAGGGCTCCGTTGGGTATCTGCGCAGGACCGTCAGCGGTGTAAAGGAGCGCCTTGGTAAAGCCGGCATCGAGGATCGCGTGGTGAATCTGCTCCATGTAGGCATGGTCGCTGCCGAAGGAGCCATACTCATTTTCGACCTGGACGGCGATGATCGGGCCGCCATCGCCGATCTGTAGAGGGGCAAGCTCCTTGCCGAGCCGCATGAGCCAGCGCTTTGCCGGGACCATGAATCTGGGATCCGTGCTGCGCACCACAATGCCACGCTGCTTGAGGAGCCATGCAGGATAGCCGCCCCACTCCCACTCCGCGCAGGCGTACGGCCCGGGCCGGAGAATCACGTACAGGCCCTCCTGCTGCGCCTCGCGGATGAACTCAGCCACATCGTACTGGCCGGAGAAGTCATATACGCCGGGACGCGGCTCATGTACGTTCCAAAAGACGTACGTGGTGACGGTATTGAGGCCCATGGCCTTGGCCATCCGCAGGCGCGCGCGCCAGTAAGCGCGTGGAACGCGCACATAGTGGATGGAACCGGCGATGATCTGGAAGGGTTTGCCGTCAAGGGCAAATTTTCCGTTTTCCACTCGGAAGGAGTGAGATGCGGGCGCCTCTTGCGCGCCGGAGGGATGTCCGAAGGAGGCAATGAAGACAAAGAGAACAATGAGCTTAATTACATTCTTCATCGAAATAGCAAAGGCCGATGTCGAAGTGGCCCGAAATCCCTTTCAAGGCGGCGAGCGATCGGGCTTGGCTTTGAAGAAAGCCTATCCGGGACAGCGCGCCGTGAACTCATCATAGGTTAATGGGGCCGGGCCAATGTGTTCAAACACAATATTGAAGGCGAAGGATGCGTGTGGACCCAGCACCGCGGCCTGGCGGTGTTCCCAGGCGGCGGTCAGCGCGCCCCAGGGGGCAACAGTGGGTTCAAATGCTATGGCGTACTGGCGCGGCAGAGACTCATCTTCAGGCCAGCCCCCGTAACACATCCAGAGGCCAACGAAGGGTAGTTTTTGCGGATCGAAGCGGACGGCGATCCCCTGACGACTGCGCGTCCGGTACAGCCCGCACCAGCCGGAGTGCAATGGGCCGGGGTAGATCATCTCCGCTGTTCGGTCGGAGACAGCGCCGGTGCGGCTGAGATCGACGGTCGAGGCAGTACCCTGTGGCCGGGGCCAGTTGATGATAGCGCCTCGGGGGCCAAGGCGGTTATTGCGCGAGCCTTCCAGGCGCCCGACGCAGACTTCAGGCGGCAGAAGAATGCGGTCGCCTTCATCAATCGCAAGCAGGGGGTGCGCTGCGTAGTGGAAAGGAAGCTGCGCGTTGCTGAGATTGGTGATGCGATAGCTGATGGTCAGTGACGAGGAGTGCAGGCGCAGGCTCTTCTGGAAGAACAGTGGACGGCTGTAGCCGGTGGCAGCCAGCGATACGGAATCGCCCGTGGGAGCGGCCGTCACGGCCCAGTCAAGACGCCAGAAGTCGCCGTGGTCAGGAACCGGCCCGCCGGGGGCATCCGGACCACAAAGAGTCACGGTGGGAAGGCACTCATCCATGCCAGCGCAGGCGGATTTTTCGAAACGGTCCCAAAGACCGAGGGATTCGGGCCGATCATATGGGGTAGCAGGTTGTAGAAGGAATTCAGTCTGCGATTGTATGTCGAGGATGGAGGCGATTCGCGCGCCCTCGCCCGGCATGACCCGAACCCGCAGGCGTTCGTTATGAAGTGTAATCATGTGGGAGGATCAATGACCTGCGACGATCATACAGGCTGAGGGGTCTTTCAATTGGCGTGCGCTGTCCATCCGGCATGGGACAGAAGCTCCCTCACCAGGATGGGATCACGAAACGCCTCCGTACCACCAGGGCGCTGCGTCGACAGGGCGGCGGCGCGATTGCCAAATGCCGCGCAAGCTTCAGGGCCTTCGCCGCGCAGCCACGCGGCCAGGAATCCAGCGTTGAAGGAGTCGCCGGCGCCAATGGTGTCGACAGGCGTGACGGGCTGAGCCGGGATGAGCGAGCGCTGATTTCCTGCCTGGACCAGGGCGCCGCGTCTGCCGCATTTCACGGCTACGAGTGGGATGCGCTTCGCGAGCACTTCGATGGCGCTCTCGGCGTCGGATGTGCCGGTGATGCGGCAGGCCTCGTCATCATTGGGCAGGAAGATATCGACGAGGCCGAGCAGTTCGTCGAGTGGATCGCCCCAGCGGCCGTCGGGATCGTCGTTGGTATCAAGCGAGAGGGTGAGGCCACGGGCCTTGAGCTGGCGAAAAATCGCCGGCAGGCTGGGCTGAAGGGCTTTGTGGAGAAAGAGCGACGAGAGATGGAAATGCCGTGCTGAAGCCAGGTAGTCAAGGTCGAGATCTTCGGCCGACATCTCGAACATGGTTCCCGGATAGGTGAGTATGTGGCGTTTACCCGCGTGGGTGAGCAGGATGGTGACACCCGTGGATGCACCACCTGAGACGCGCTTGACGCCGCTGAGGTCAACATTTTGTTCGGCCAGACGGTCGAGGGCGATTGCGCCGAGCGGATCGTCGCCGAGGCGCGTGATGAAGCCGGCGCAAACTCCCAGCGCGGCTAGATTGTGGGCAAGGATCGCCGAAGAACTGCCCAGGGTCAGGCGAAAATCGCTGGCCAGCAACTCCCGCTCCAGCGGCATTGCTTCCGGCAGGCCGTAGAGGATAAGGTCCAGGTTGATTTCGCCGGCGATGGTGACATCGAAGCGGTTCTTCATCGGGCTCTATTCTGCGAGTGTAACAACGCGGCTGAGGTTGCGCGGAGAATCGGGATCGAGTCCTTTGCGCAGCCCCATATAGCTGCCGAGCAACTGCCCCCAGACAACATAGACAACCAGGCGCGCGAGTTCAGGCACTGGCAGAGCAAGTTCGATGGCAAGATCGGCGGAGGCGCGAATCTCCGGGCTCAGCCGGTTGGCGATGGCCATGGTGCAGGAGCCAAGGTTCTTCATCTCCAGCAGCACCGCGCTTTCTTCCGCATAGCCGCTCTCAGAGAGCAGCCCGCCTACCAGCGTCTTCTCCGAGACGATGGACTTGGGCCCATGCCGGAATTCCAGTGTATGGAAGAACTGCGCGTAGCTTGACGAAGATTCCATCACCTTCAAGGAGGTTTCGGATGCGATAGGATAGAGCGCGCCCTGGGCAAGAAAAGTCACATCGTCAAAGCTGCGCTCGGCAAACTTCTCGATTTGCGGCCGCCATACGGGCAGCAGATCGGCCAGAGCGGCGGGAAGGGCATGCAGCGCATCGATGAAACGATCCTCACCCGCCAGCCGCGCCGCGAGATATTGAAGTGCCATGAGCATGGACGTGAATGAAGAGGTCATCACCGTGCTCTCTTCTTTCACCGGAAGATGGATCGTGCGGGGCGTAAGCTGGGCCAGCTCGTTACCGTCACATGTGATGCCGAGAAATTCGATACCTTTGCTCTGGAGAACTTCAGCGACCTGCAGAACCTCGGACGTATGGCCGGAGCGCGAGATCAGCACGGGAAAAATTGAGGCGTCGCGAACAGGCATTACGAGGCTGGGAAAGAGAAGGAATTCAGAAGCAGGAACGGCGCGAGCCGACAAACGGGTCAGTTCGGTGAAGGAAGCGGCCGCGCCCTGGGCGAGATAGTAGCTGGTCCCGCAGCCGATGAAGATCCACTCATGCGTGCGCGGGTCCTTGCCGCTGGTTAACGCATCAAGGCCGAGTGAGTCCAGCGCCTGCAGGCACGTCCGCCACACATCAGGCTGATTGAGGATTTCGTGAAGGGTTTTTACTCCGCGTTTCATTCTCGCTCCGTAGCGCTACGGCTGCTCCAAGTTAATGATTACCACTGATTTGCTTGTTGAAGATCGCGGGATGAATGATACTCTGAGTCGCTCACCGCAAACAAACGAAATTGTAACATAGAGAAAGATGGATATATGGAAACAAAAAAATACATCAGGAGAAGCGCTGCTCCGGCCAGTGTGATTTTATTTGCCCAATGGACTCGATCTTTGCCAGATGGTTCACAGATCCGGTTTCGGCTGCCTACTCGGTCTGCTGAATCCCCCCTTACCGGCCCCGTGCTTACGACTGGTCGCCGGAATGCATCAAAGACATGAGCACAGTGAACTTACGACGATTCCAGAACTGAAGTCCTGCGAGGTTGCTGACTCCGGGGGAGAGGGTTTTTCATGAGGATCGTTTTTGCTGCTTCCGAGTGTGCCCCGTTTGCCAA
>JAJZAL010000342.1 GCA_021799405.1 Acidobacteriota bacterium | reverse complement strand
GCCATTTCGCCGAGATCATCCGCAAAGCTGTACCGGAGGCAAAATTTTCAGGGCCGGATACGGCGGTTTCGAGTACCAGTAGCTTCACGCCCGATCCAGCGCACGGCGTTTCCTGGACGGTGCAGTTTTCCAAAGATCTAAATGACTCGGGGATACTCTCGGAGGCGCTTCAACACCACTACGTTTGGGGAAGGCCCGATCGAACGACTGTGCAGGAAGCCATCGATGACATGCTGTCAAACGCGTGGGACGATGATACTTCGATAGGCGCCCAGCCTGCCCACGATGGGGGAGAAGCGGAATTTCATCCATACCCCTTTGTCTATACTCGTGTTCTTGCTCCCTTGGTATCTCTGGGCATTCCGTACCGGATGACCGAAGCGAACGACTGCCTGCACGGAGTTACAGGGGCAAGTGACGGATTTGCCGCAGCGCTGTGGGCATTGGATTACATGCACTGGTGGGCTGCGCACCATATGTCCGGAGTCAATTTTCATAACAACCCGTGGATCCCGACTGACACAATTGTCCCCGCTCCGAACCCCTGCAATTCTTCTGGCTGCGGGAACTACCGGACTACACCGAAAGGGTACGCAATGAGAGCCTTCGCGTTAGGCAGCCACGGCTTTACTGAGCCAGTTGCTATTTCAAATCCGCGAGGGATCAATTTGACCGCATACGCCGTAGGAACCTCGAGAGACCTCTATGTCACGATTATCAACAAGACGCACAACTCCACCCGTGATGCAACGGACGCGGCGGTAACGATCGATGCTGATGGATTCAAGGGCGCCAGCGCATCTTATATTGTGTTGACCGATGGTGAGCCGGGGAATGCGGCTCGGATGACGGCGACGCTAGGCGGCGATACGATCCGCAACAATGCGCCGTGGCACGGCGAATGGACTCCGCTGCAGCGCACCAGAAATGGCAGGCTGACACTCGTCGTGCAGAGCACTACGGCTGTCGTCGTCAAGATTCACGCCGGAAAGTGAGTAAGACCAACGAGGTTGAAAATCTGCCAATTGCGCTGCGTAAGCTTGACGCGAATTCGCTGATTGAGACTGCTATCTCTTCTGCCAATCCTCAAACCGGAATCTCGCGGGCTTTATCCACTCACAGGCTTCCGGTGAATGCTCAGGCGCGCGGCGCGCAGGTGGACTCGCGCAAGATGAAACGTGTCTTGTATTCGTAGTTGGTCTTTTGGGCCGTGCCCTGAACCTGTTCCAGCAAGGCGGAGAAGACAAGGCCTGCAAGTTCATGCGGCGAAAACTGTATGGTAGTCAGCGCCGGTTGCGTGAAGCGGCACAATGGAAGATCGTCAAGCCCGATCAGCGCGATGTCTTTGCCCGCATGGAGGCCCCTGCCTGCAAGCGTTTTCAAGGCGCCTACTGCAGCAACATCATTGCAGCAGAGCACTGCTGTTGGAGGCTTGGGCAGGTTGAGAAGAACGCTCATCCCCTGCGCGCCGCCATCCCACGTATGATCGCACTCAGCCACCAGGTTCTTATCGAAGTGAACACCAGCAATCTTCATTGCCCTGCGCAAGCTTTCGTAGCGCATCCGCATGCTGCTCCAACTCAACTTGCCACTCAAATAACCAATACGCTGATGGCCGAACTCGACCAGGTGCTTGATGGCATCGCGGAAGCCGGGCAGATAGTTGATACGCACATTGCGCACCCCGGGCAGGTCGTGGTCAGCGCCGGCATACACCATTGGCACCTGGATCTGACAATCAGCGAGTTGTTCTTCCATCCCGAATGTCATCACAGCGATCCCCTCCACCTGGCGCTCCTGCATGCGTGCCGCGCACACTGCGACGTGATCGGGGCGGGTTTCGATGTCGGCAAAGCTGACTAACACCTCGTACCCCTGCTCGACGGCTGCGCGCTCAAAGTAGAGGATAACTTCAGAGAAGAAGGGATTGCCGCCACTTAACTCAGAGACAATCAGGCCGAAGGTATGGCTACGGCCGCGCGCCAGCGCACGGGCCTGAAAGTTAGGCCGGTATCCTACTTGGTCGATAACAGCCTGAACGCGGCGGACAAGCCGGGGATCAACGGTTTGAACCTGGTTGATGACCCGCGAAACCGTCGAATGGGAAACCCGAGCGCGTCGTGCGATTTCTCTGATATTCAATGATCTTCCTCACATGAACTTCCGGGCTGCGCTGGGATGCTTTGCGAGAAATGGGTAATACTCCTGCATGCTTAGTTCCCGTGATTAAGCAATCCGACCCCAGAAGCGATTAGTATATCAGCCTGCCGGTCCGGATAGCCCAGGAGAAACCGGGTGCTTAGTCGTACTTCTTGTGCTTTGGCCGTGGGCGAAACCTCAGAACATAGAAGGCGCCGATGAGCAGGAGAAGAATGCCTTCCCAAACCCCTGAATGGTACTTGGCGAGAACCGCGGTGGAGGGGCTCGACCAATTGCTGATGGACGCAATCAGAATGACCGCGCCATATATAGTTAGCAGCACGCCGATAAAGAACCATACCGACAACATGTTACGTTCCTTGCTCATGCCACGCCTCAACTAAGGTATTCTTGTGACTCGTACTGGTGCAATCCTTAATGTTTGGACGGACCGATACCGGGACCGATAGTTGCCTCAAACCGGATCCACCAGTCGATTGTCTTCCAGCCGTAAGGCATACGCGGTAAGAGTTGTTCCTCCTTACCAGAAAATCCATTGCAGGATCGCGAAGAAGACCGCTACACCGGCTCCCCAAAAAATCGGCTTCTTCCAGAAAGGCATCGGTTCTGAGGTGGGCAACTCTGTATAAGCCCACACCAGCCCGGTCAGGTGCTCCTTCGGTTTGGGCGCGGTAAACAGGCTTACCACGATCGTGACCAGAACGCAGATGAGCCAGGACCAGAGCGCGCGGTAAAGATTTTCGGCCATATCCCTGGCATCTGGAGAGAGCGCAACATAACGCAGCCATGCGGGATGAGCCCTGACAGCGGCAAACATCGCCACTGAGGAAAGTGTCCCGGTAAGAAGCCCCCAGAAGCCACCTTTAGGTGTGGTTCGCTTCCACAGCATGCCCAGCAGTACCGTACCGAACAGAGGCGCAATGAAAAAACTCACAAGCGCCTGCATGTAGTCCATGATGCTTTGGAATTGGGTGACGAAGTATGCTGTAGCGATCGAAAGAAAAACGCCAATGATGGTGCACCAGCGTCCCACGCGCACATAGTGATCATCAGACTGATGCTTGCGCATGTAGGGCTGGTAGATGTCGTAAGTCCAGACAGTAGCAAAAGCGCTTACGTTGCCGGCCATCCCCGACATAAAACCGGCGATCAGCGCGGTGATGCCGAGACCGAGAACCCCGGGCCCCGCATAGCGCGCCAGCATCAGCGGCAGCACCTCGTTGTAGCTGTGCAGGCCGGGACGAACGGCGCTCTCCGGAACCAGTTTGTAAGGCAGAACCGCGAGCGCCAGCAGGCCGGGAAGAATGACGATCAGCGGCACCACCATCTTGAAGTAAGCGGCGATGATCGGCGCAAGCTGTGCCGAGCGCAGATCTTTTGCGGCCATGGCGCGCTGCACCACCAGAAAATCCGTGGTCCAGTAGCCAAAGGCGATGGCGCCGCCCAGGCCGAAGACGATGCCGGTCCAATGCACGCCCATCGGATTGCCCGAGAAGGTGCCCAGCGTGCTCCACAGATGCACGTAATCATTGCTGTGCACGCGCTCGTAAATCTTCTTCACCAGGCCAGACCATCCACCAACTTCAATCAAACCCAGGACAGGAATGATGAGCGCACCCAGCCAGATAAGAAAGAATTGCAGCACTTCATTGAAGATAGCCGAGTACAAACCGCCGAGCGCCACATAGACTGCGACCGTAAGAGAAGAAACCCAGATGCTGAAGTGGATATTCCATCCGAGCACTACCTTCATCACCAGAGCCATGGCATACATATTGATGCCTGACATAAGAATGGTCATGAAGGCAAAAGAGATCCCGCTGAGGGCCCGCGTTGCTTCGCCGTAACGCAGCTTGAGATAGCCGGGAACCGAATGAGTCTTGGAGATGTAGTAGAACGGCATCATCACCAAGCCCAGGAAGACCATCGACGGAAAGGCAGCGATCCAGTAGAAGTGCGCTGCCAGAATGCCGTACTGATACGTCGAAGCGGCCCAGCCCATCAGTTCCAGCGCGCCCAGGTTGGCAGAGAGAAAGCTCAAGCCCGCGACCCATGCTGACATCTCACGACCAGCCATGAAGAAGTCATTGGAGGTTTTCGCGTAACTCCGCAGATAGACGCCAATGCCCAGAACCATGGCAAAGTAAAGGGCGATGATCAGCAGGTCGGAAGGAGCGAGGGTTATGAGCCGGCTTGAACCTGACCAAAGCGCAGCGGCGGCAGCAATGTTGATGAGAAACATCGAATCGTCCTTGAACGAAATAGGTCCAGCAGTTCGGTGAAGTCTGAGGATGGCGCGGCGCCGGCGTACCGCCTAGAATTATTTCACCTCGAAGATCTTCTCCATAAGCACCCATTTTTCGCCGGGCTGGGCAAAGGGGAGCGGCTTCTGGAACCTCCACATCAGTTCTTCCCACTTCTGCATCTCGGAGTTCGCACTGTCAGCGGCCCGCTTGGCCTCCAGCGAAAAATCATCCGTCGTGTGCAGGATCATGAAAAGGCGATTTCCGGCCAGATAAATTTCTTCACTAATGACGCCGTGGCTCAGCGCGGATTGGACTACGGATGGCCAGATGTTTTCCATCTGGTGGTATCGTTTGTACTCCGCGATCAGTGCGGGGTCGTCGTCGAGTTCCAGTGCAAAGCAATAGGTTTTCATCGGTTCCGGTCTTTCTGAATTGTTGTTGCTTCGATGGCGTCTGCGCTACTCGGCCAACACCATCTCCTCGCAGGCGCGGAAGTAGCGAAT
>JAJZAL010000341.1 GCA_021799405.1 Acidobacteriota bacterium | reverse complement strand
GGTTGGCGCTTCACCACCGCTCTCCAACCAGATCCGGCCCGCAAACTCCGTCGCTCCGACCTCAGCCAATCCTCGATCGACTGCCAACTGACCATCGCCCGCGCTTCCGTGCGCCGCACCCTCGCCTCTCCACCTAAGAAAAAGTGGTCGCAGCCTCAGTTACGCAGGCTCACCGAAAGCTCACTCTACTCCGGAGTCTTGAATAGAAGGCTAGTCAGCCTTGCGCGCATCGGACGCAATTGATTATTTAAACAATTTCGAAACTTGGTGATATTTACGCTCTGCAGAATTCCCGAGGCTGCCAGGACGATTTTCGCGCTTCATCCTGGCGCCAGTGACAGCCATCACAGACCTCCGGCTGGGCGCGACTATACTTTGCATGACTCAATGAATAGGAAGTTGTTCTTGAAGCACACAGGCAGTTTTAACGCTTTCTGAATGGTTCTAACGGGAGCACAATTATGCGGCGCTCATCCTTCTTGTGGATATCGGTGGTAGCGGGACTTACAACCTTTGTTTGCATCTCTCCTTCTGCGGCCAAGCAATCTACGCGGAGTATCGCATCCTTCGCAGGATTTCTCAGGATCCCAGGGGCCAAACCGGTCGGGTCTGAAACCTGCGCCGCATGCCACGCGGACGTCGCAAAGAATTTCCAACACGCCTATCATGCTCAGCAAGGTGTTAAGTGTGAAGATTGTCATGGTAACGGCAGTCTTCACGTAGACGGCGGAGGAGACACGTCCAAGATCTTTCGATTTGAGAAGAGCTCCTCGACTAACGCGAACGGGGTATGTCTGACCTGCCATGCCCAGGACAAAAGTACGAAGCATTGGCAGAGCGGAGCTCATGCCGCGAATGGGGTTCGCTGCATTGATTGCCATGAGATCCATCCCGGCGGTGAAAGGATTGCGCAGAGAGATACCCCGCGGTTCGACACCACCACACGTGGTGTGCAGCATGTTTCATCGATCTCGCCGGAGACCAACCCCTTGGTGGAAGCGCGCTCGGTGACGAACGCATCCTGCCTGCGATGCCATCAGACGGAGAGGGCGCAGCTTAGCATGCCCTACCATCATCCCTTGGGCGAGGGCAAGATGAGTTGCATGGACTGCCACGATGCGCACGGCGGAAACGCGGGAAATAACCTGAAGACAGCCAACGTGAATGAACTCTGCTTGACCTGCCACGCGCAG
This sequence comes from Acidobacteriota bacterium, assembly GCA_021799405.1. The sequence goes on along the minus strand of JAJZAL010000341.1, from coordinate 3,717 downwards.
TATCGCGGGCCGTTTGCATACCAGCACCCCTCGGTGACGGAATCATGCTTGAACTGCCATTTGCCGCATGGTTCGCCGAATACAAATCTGTTGACACTGAGCGAACCGGCGCTGTGTTTGCAGTGCCACGCAGGTCACCATAATGGCGCCAATCTGCCATTGGACGATCGTTGCACGAATTGTCACGACTCGATTCATGGCACGGATGTGGCCACGCTGAGCGGTGGAAGCAGATTCATTGACAAGGGACCGCTCGGCTTGCCCTATGACGCCTCAGGGCCTGGCCCCGCGGGACGTGAGGCCTTTTCAAATGCGACTCCAGACGCGGCGGCAGCCACGATTGCTACCGCAGGCGGCCTGATGGGATTGGTGACCAATCTACATGCGCGCGCCCTGCAGCGCCGGTTAGGTGCCGGGAATCCCGGCGCTGGGAATCCAGCCCCAGCCGCCGGTGAGGCTGGGGTGACAGCGGCAGGTGGCATCCCATTAGCAACATCCTCCATCACTTCCGGCTCCTACCGGTTTCTTGACGGTACAGGATTTCTGAGCCGTGTAGGAGAGTATGACAGTTTGCAACAGTCGGCTGGAAGCGTCAGCATGACATCGTATGTCTCGCCCAGGAACCATCTGACGCTGGTATCACGGAGCAGGGTGCTGACCGGGGTCGACTACTCGATGCAGACGCAACTGACCATTGCAAAATGGATGAAGGCCGGGCTGGACCTGCGCAGTCTGGTGCAAGAGCAGGATCATTACAAATCGTACCTTGCGCAACTGTCTCCGGCGGATTTTGGCCTTCCGGGCGCAGTTATCGATCTGATTCCTCCGAACGCCACCTTTGGGGTTACCCGGAGATTGGGCAATGGCTCTGTGCAGGTTCAGTTACCGAAGTTGCCCGTTCTTCTGTTTGCAAACGGAAATATGCAGGCCAGGGTGGGGAATACGCAGTTAACCTACCTGGACGAAAATGCAACGCCCGCGGTGTACGTAGACGGAGTGAATACCACCTGCGGCAACTTGTGCCATCAGGTATCCAAATTCCAGCCGGTGAACTATACCACTCGGAACTTCGGCGGAGGTTTCACTTTTCATCTGCAGAACCTACTACAACTTACGTACAAACACGAGATCAGCAGCTTCAATGATCGTCTCATCTTCCCCACAGCCACCTATGAAGGTCCGTCTACTCCGGAAAACGAAGGCTTCTCGCCCATAAATCCTCCTCCATCCGGGCCTGCCCCGACCGATTTCCCCGCTGGGAATTACTATCTCGATATTCCTTCCCCCGACCGGACTGTCGCAGACACGGTAAATCTCAGTGTGACACCGTCGGACGTGTTCAGCTTTGATGGGCATGTGAGTTATACCCGCCTGGTGAATACCTACACGAAGAATCCGCAAAACTGGTTCGATTCCGACGAGACGCTAAACTGGCTGGCCATGAAGCGGATACATCTTATCGCCGATTACCATCAGCAGAACCTGATCAACGACTTTACGCCGTACTACAGCTTGTACGGGAACGTTTCATTCCACCGCCATTGGGAGGGACTGAAGATTGAGGCCGAACTACCGGTCGGATTGTTTGCCGATGCGTCCTACCGGCGAAGTGGAATTACGCGCTCCAATTCGTTCCTTTGGCCGCAGATCTACTCCATGGACAACACGGATCTGCAGTATGTAATTCCGTCTTCCACCAGCAATCGAGCCTCTTTGGACCTGGGTTATCGCAATCATCTGCTGAGTGTGGTGGCCGGCGATGTGTGGACGAAGACGCAACAACCAGGATTTCTGATTGTTCCTGAGGACCAGAACCGAACCTTTGCCAATCTCTGGTTCACCCCCACGCCGCGACTGACGTTCGTGAACAACACCAGCATCCTGGTGCAGAATAGTTTCCCGGCCGATCCGCTTCCGGACGATCCTAACCCGACGTATCAGGGGTTTGGACAGGATATCTCCGGACTTCCACCGGTCTTTCAGCGGCGAGACCGCTTCTATACCGAAGCGGCCAACGTCTCCTTCCAGGCGGCGCGGGAGTGGGATGTTGCCGCTGGATACTCCTACCAACAGGACAACCTGACCAGTTACATGGCATTCCAGAACGATAGCTCGGTCAACTATATTCTCGATGAACCGAACGTACCCTACAAGCAGCTCAGCCAAGTGTATTGGGGCGATTCCACCTATACGCTCAAGCAGCGTCTGGGCCTTGATCTCAGGCTTACCCACAATGCATCAAGCAGCAGCTTCCGGCCCAACCTCAATCCCAACGACGCCGCCGGCATGGGCAATGCATCGCTGATTCAGCAAGGCTTGTTTGATCCCAGCATGTTCCAGCAGGCACTGGACAATATCCAGCTTGGTTCGACCCAGGTTTCAGCAGTGCAGGTCCCGCAGTGGATCGGTCAGGGCAAGGCTTACTATCATCTGCCCTACAAGTTTGAGGGAGGGTTCGTCCTGTACTACGGAAGCTATAGAGACCATTGGAACCCGAACCTGAATGGTGTGCTTCGGACATTCGATGTGTACATTGGGCGCACATGGTAGAGGAGTATGGACGAACGCGCTTATCGTCCAAGGTTCTGATTCACATCGACGGCGATCTCTGGCTCGGAGCCCGGTTGCAGATACGTGGCCTGAGTCAGAGCGCATTCGAGCAGGAAAATCGCGGAGCGGGGGAACAGGAGCTTGATTTGCTCCGGGCTCACCTGCGGTGGCCACGGCAGAGTTTGGCACAGGCGCCGGACAGATTCTGGGCGCTGAAGCGTTCGATTCTGAGCGCCCTACGGCCCGCCCCACAATCGACCAGACCAACCCATCGCTCACGCAGGCGCCGTTCCGCTTGCCGCCCATGGCAAGGAGCGGAACAGGCTCCCCGTTTCGGCTCTTCCCTTCTGGAACCTTTCCTCGCCGATTGCGGAATGCCGTTATCCGGGCGTCGATCGCATCCTTGGCCCGCATCGGAATCAATACGGCGCGTGCCGTGCCTGCCTATCAGCAGAACGCGGGCAAGAGGCTCGCCGGGCGGCGAGCAGGATGAGATCGTCGAGCACGCTGCCCATGGGACGCTGAGTTGCGCGCCATGTCCGCGGAACACTAGCCATGCCGGAGGGCCAACAACCGCCTGAAGCGGCTGGGAGGTTCGGCGACAAGAACTGAGGTAGTGAGCGCCTTTCCCGATGGCCAACCGGCTTTCTGGCGCCCTCGGCCGCTCGTCTGCGCCATGTGGCCGCCGCCAGTGGGCGTCATCGCTATCTACAGATGGTTGGCTGGCCGAAGTGGTGGCCAATGCCTGATTGCCTTGCTGCCGGCTCGCATGGGGGCAAGCAGGAAAACGACCCAGACACAACAACCTTCCTGAGTAAGACGTGAGGTCAAAGGTGCGTAGAGCTCTGGACACTGCCGGGACACCACACGGACACCACCGCGCAAAACTCTTGACACTACCGACACTATCGGGACGGCACACTAAGGAGAAGGCTCCTGGGTGGGGGCCATATTGAAGGTATTCGTCAGAGCAAACACATCTGTTCTCCGTGTTGTGGTTGTGATGGACTGTTGCCATGAGCGGAGAGGCTGGAGTAGTCGTGGGTCGACGTAGTCGGGCGGAGATAGCGCGGCTGGCGGGCTTGTATGCGACGAGCGGGATGGGGCGTAGTGAGTTCTGCAGCCGTCATGGGATGGCATTGAGCACACTGAATCGTCACCTGAAGA
>JAJZAL010000340.1 GCA_021799405.1 Acidobacteriota bacterium | reverse complement strand
CCCTTCCGGGATCGGTCATGACGGCAGTGCCCTTCGGGATCCTCGGAGCGCTGGCTTTCAACTGGATGCGCGGCCTTCAAAACGACGTCTATTTTCAAATCGGTCTCCTGGTGCTCATCGGGCTCGGGGCTAAAAACGCAGTACTCAGGGTCACCTTTGCCGTCGATTTGCGAAAGCAGGGCCAATCCATTATGGACGCGACCATAAAGGCGGGTGAGGAGCGGCTGCGACCGATCATCATGACATCGCTTGCCTTCATCCTTGGCGTGCTTCCACTGGCCATAGCCACCGGGGCGGGTGCAAACGCCCGCCACTCGATCGGCACGGGAATCATGGGGGGCATGATCGGCGAGACCACTCTGGCCATGCTTTATGTTCCGCTCTTTTTCTATATTTTCGACAACCTCGCCGAGCGCTCGAAGAAAAAGAAGATTGCGCCCGACGAAGAGCTGCCCGCCGGCTCCTCTTCTCAATCCAGCCCGGAGGTAGACTGATATGCGCCGGTTGCTCCCTGTTTTTCTAGCGGTCCTGCTCTCCGGTTGTATGGTTGGCCCCAATTATCATCGTCCGGCATTGACCATTCCCAAAGCCTACCGTTACGAAGAAAAGAACGCGCTCGATACCGCCAATACCAAGTGGTGGCGACAATTCGATGACCCCGTTCTCGATTCCCTGATTGTCGAAGCGCTGGCTGACAACAAAAATATAAAGATCGCCGCAGCCAACGTGGAGCAAGCCGCGGGTTTTCTCCTGCAGACCCGCGCGCCGCTCTTTCCGCAGATCACTTACAACGGAAATGCGCAACGGTTGCGCCAAAGCGAGAGCGAACTGGGAACGCTGGCGCCATTCGTTCCAAACCCTGCCAATACTTTCGACCTGTTCGGGGGCGCGAGCTGGGAGATCGATCTGTGGGGGCGCATCCGGCGCCTTAGCCAATCGGCCAGGGCGAACCTGCTCGCAACAGAAGAGGCCCGGCGCGGTGTGATACTTACTCTTGTGTCCTCAGTCGCCGGCAGCTATCTCGAACTGAGGGGGCTCGACGAACAGCTCGAAATTGCCCGGCGCACCCTCGCAAGCTACGGGAAATCGCTCCGGCTGTTCGAGCTAAAGTTTGCACACGGCCAGGTCTCCATGATGACCGTGGAACAGGCGCGATCGCAGTACGAGACCGCAGCGGTCGCGATACCCCAGATCGAGTCCCGGATCGTGCAGACCGAAAATGCAATTTGCGTCCTTCTCGGCCGCAATCCGGGTCCTGTCAAACGCGGCAAACCGCTTTCCCGGATCGCTATTCCCGCTATTCCCGCCGGTCTTCCTTCCCAGTTGCTCGAACGCCGTCCCGACCTCGCCCAGGCCGAGCAGAATCTGATTGCCGCCAATGCCCAGATCGGCGCAGCCGAGGCCCTTTATTTCCCCAGCATTTCGCTTACCGCTGCCCTGGGAGTCGAGAGTCCCGAATTGTCCGATCTTTTCGAAGGGCCAGCCCGTACATGGAGCTACGCAGGAAATTTTGTGGGACCGATCTTTACTGCAGGAGCAATATGGGGACAGGTCAAACAGGCCGTAGCATCTCGGGAAGCGGCGCTCCAGAGTTACAAAAATGCCATCCTGAGCGCTTTTAGCGACGTGGAAAATAGTCTTGATGCCCGCAGGAAGCTCGCCGAACAACTCCAGGCTCAGGAGCGGCTGGTTACGGCGTTAAAGGACTACGACCGTCTGGCATGGATGCAGTACAACGGGGGCTACACTGCTTATCTCACGGTGCTCTACGCAGAGGAGAAGCTATTTCCGGCCGAACTCACCTGTGTTCAGCTCAGGACATCCCTGTTGACCTCCATTGTCAATATTTACAAGGCAATGGGAGGAGGTTGGGTGAACAGGGCGGCTAAGCTTACTGCACCGCCTGCACATCCGGTTCGTTGAACCCTTGCCATAGATGTCGGAACAAGATCAGAAAAAACTGGTGCTCGACCATCCATAGAGTTAAGATATAAGTAAGTCTTTTGTAAAATCGTGGCAGATATGACGGATTCATTGATCTATACACTCAATCGTTGCCGGTTTTCGCCTCACTGCCGAAAGCGGATATGGCAATGCATTTTGAATACACCCCATACATTTGGCTTCCACTCGCTTCGGCAGGAATTATCGGCGCGCTGGCCGCCTGCGCGTGGCGCTGCCGGTCCCTGCCGGGGGCCCTTGCGCTTGCCGTGCTGTGGGGGCTTGCCGTGCCCTGGGCGGCAGGCAGCGCGTTCGAGCTCGCGGCAGTGGGCGTTGGGGCGAAGATTTTTTGGGCCAAATTCGAGTACATATGGCTCATTCCCATGGCCACGGCAGCATTTTGCTTTGCCCTGGAATACGCAAATCTGAGCGCTTGGCTCAATCGCCGCACACTCCGGCTTTTGGCCGTTCCGCCATTAGCTATCCTCCTGTTGGTCCTTACAAATGGCAGCCATCACCTGATATGGGTCCGCTTCACCTTCGGCAGGCGTCTCCATGCGCATTACGGCATTGCCGGTCGGATAGTATTCTTCTATGGTGCGCTGCTGCTTTTCTCGATGTCGGCAATTTTTATCTGGTTGTTTGTGCGCTCGCCCCTGCACCGCCGGCCCGTGGCATTGTGCCTGGGCGCGCAGTTGATAGTGCGGGTTGCGGTTGTGCTCGGCCAATGGGACCAAAACCCGATTGCGCCTGTCAATCCGGTGGTCATCGGCGCCGCCGTCGCCACCGTCATGTATGCCGTGGCGTTGTTTCGCTTTCGCCTGTTCGACCTTATTCCGGTGGCCCGCAGGACGGTTATCGATCAAATGCTCGATGGGATGCTGGTTTTGGACAGCCGGCAGCGGGTTGTGGATTTGAACCCCTCGGCCGAACGCATCCTGGGCGTCCCTGCGGCGCGAGCGCGCGGGGCTTTTGTCGCCGAGGTGTTTCCGGCCTTCCCCGTCAATGAAGCAGAAGTAAGTTTAACGGTCGGGTGCGCCACCAGGCATTATGCGATCCATCCCTCGCCGCTTATCGGCCCCCGAGGCGTCGAGCTGGGTTCCCTTGTCCTCCTGTATGATATGACCGAACAGAGGCAGACCCAGGCCCGGATCATCGAGCAGCAGTGTGCGATGGCAACGCTGCGGGAGCGTGACCGGGTGGCCCGCGAACTCCACGACAGCCTTGCGCAGACATTGGGGTTTGTGAAGGTGCAGACCGTGGCCGCCCGTGGGCTGCTGGGGCGTGGGCATGGGCCGGAAGCCGACGAATGCCTCGCTCGGCTGGCTGCCGTAGCCCAGGATGCCCATTGCGATGTGCGTGAGTATATCAACGGGGCGAGAGCCGGGAAATCGGCGGAGCGCGGTTTTTTACCGGCACTGGAAGAATATCTGCGAAGGTTTCGCGAAAGCTGCGGCCTTGCCGTGAAACTGGACGTATCCTCCGAGCTGAGCAAGGTGGCCTTCCAGCCGATGGTCCGGGCCCATTTGCTGCGGATCATCCAGGAGGGGCTCACAAATGTGAGGAAACACGCGCGGGCAAACGGCGTTGATATCCGCATGGCTGTTCGAAACGGATACGTGGAGGCGGTAATTGAGGACGACGGCTCGGGGTTCGATCCGTCGTTGCGGCAGGCAAGCCCGGACCAGAAGTTCGGTTTGCATTTCATGCGCGAGCGGGTAGAGGAGGTGGGTGGGACCATACAGGTGCATTCCGCGCCCGGGGCAGGTTCCAGGGTGGTTATCTCGGTCCCGTTGCAAAAGGAGTTGCAATGAATGTGCTGCTGGCTGACGATCATCCTCTTTTTCTCGAAGGTCTGCGGAATCTTCTGGTCTCACGCGGCTTTACAGTTGTTGGGACGGCCCGGAACGGACTCGAAGCGCTGGAAAAGGCGCGCGCGCTTCACCCCGAGCTCATCATCATGGACATCCAGATGCCGCAGTTCGACGGCCTCTCAGCCGTACGCCTGATCAAGATGGAGCTGCCGGAAACCAAAATCGTAATGTTGACAGTGTCGGCCGAGGACGAAGATCTCTTCGGGGCCATAAAGAACGGGGCCTGTGGCTATCTGCTCAAAACTCAGGACACAGATGAGTTTTTCGCCCTGCTCGAAGCCGTGACGCAGGGGGAAGCCGTGCTGGGACCGGGACTGACTACACGGATTCTTCACGAGTTCGCCCGATGGCCCTCATCGGAAAAGCAATCGCATCCGGAGCTTTCCCCACGGCAAATCCAGGTCCTTACTCTGGTCGCACAAGGTCTGACTTACAAAGAAGTCGGCGAAAAGCTCTTTTTGAGCGAGCGCACCATCAAGTACCACATGGGTCAAATCGTTGCCCGCCTTCACATACACCACCGCGCCGAAGTCATCGAGTACGCCAGGCGCTCCGGCCTGGTCTAAGAAACAGAAAATACAAGAAAGTGCAGTCCTTTCCCTTAAAAGCACAGGCGAGGACACTGTACTTTTTTTGGACCGCGACTGGGCCTCAAGGACATTGCACTGCCGACTGTCTTTGTTCTTAAATCGTGGCCGGCCGAAGCCGCCTGCGGTCTCAGCCGGGCAGCCCGACGCGACTGTCTTCCTCACGGCCGAGTGTGGACTCGACCTTGCTTTTATCCAAACCTTGCAGATGTTCGAACTTGGAAAGGAGAACTCATGACGAAAGGTGAACTTTCGACGGTGCGCCGTATTGTTGGGACAATCGTATCCTGCTCCATGGTTCTTTTTTTACTTTCAGCCTGCGGCGCGACGACAAATGCGCCGAAGGCCGGCCTGGTCGGAGAAAAAGCTCCGCTCGCACAATCAGGGTTTCTGGGGGATTACTCACAGCTTAAACCAGGTGGAGAAGGCCGGCCAGGGATGGTTTATGTCAATCCTAAGACCAATTGGAGTTCTTATCACAGCGTAATCCTCGATCCTGTCCAGTTCT
>JAJZAL010000339.1 GCA_021799405.1 Acidobacteriota bacterium | reverse complement strand
CCAGATTTTCATTGCGACGGCAGCTATGGCATTTCCAAGTTCATTCGACTCAAAGTATCGCTGGCTGCGCCGGCATTACGATTTTCTCTCGCCGCAAAACTTCGTTTTCTGTGGCGATAAAAGCATTTTGCATGCGGATTTTCTGATCGACGACATGCCGCGCAACCTGGCTTCCTTCCAGGGCGAAGGCATTCTTTTTACCGCGCCTCACAACGTCCACACCTCCGGCTATCGCCGCGTGGACAATTGGCGAGACATCGAGGCGATGTTCCTGGACTGAAGGGCTGCGGTCGCCAAATAGCTGCGCCCACGAATGGAGAATTGCGGGGGAAGTTCGACGGATTCAGGATGAGGAATGCACCGCATTGCGGTGGAAGACGTTGAAGGCCTGGAAGAAGTTGGGCCCGACCTCACTTGAAGAGGACGTTCCGGATGTACGGTCAGCCAGCAGGCGGCGCTGATAAGTGCAAGCGAGGCAGCAATGGCAAAAGAGGTCGTCCATCCATAACGCTGCGCAAGCCAGGGAGTGAGCGATGCTGTGACGGCTCCTCCGATCTGCCCGCCCATATTCATAATGCTGGAGAAGATACCGGAATTATCGCCGGCGATGTCCGCCGAGACCGACCAGAACGAACTCTGCGAAATATACAGCGCGCCCGCTCCTCCCGCTAGTATCAACCCTGCCAGTTGCGGGCCCTCCGCCTGCGAGCCAATCACCAGAAAAATCGCCGTCCCCACCATGGACGCGGCCGCCAGAATGCACCTGCCGACTCGCAATCCATATCGCTCGGTCAGCCTGTCGCTCAGCATTCCTCCCGCCAGACAGCACACCGTCATCGACAGAAACGGCAGCATCGCATAGCGGGCGCTCGATCGAAGATCGAATCCCCGCGCCTGCGCCATGTACAGGAAAAACCAACTGAAGTATATCCATGCAATATATCCGAAACTGAAATATGCCGCCATCAATACCAGCAGGTCGCGACGATGGAAGATCGCTCTCCAGGAGATGGCTGGCTTCCCGCTGCCACCCGCCTTGGCATGATAGTTCAGCCCTTCGCGAATCTCCTGCAACTCCGCCGGCTGCACCGTCGGATGTTCCTCCGGCGTGTCCCGTGCAATCAGCCACCACACAATTCCGACAACAAAACCAGCAATCGCACTGAACCAGAATGCCGCCCGCCAACCGTGATGGCTGATCAGCCAGGTCAGCAATGGCGGCGTCAGTCCGCTGCCGGCTCCTACTCCAGCGAAGATCAGCCCATTGATGACGCCTCGCTCCTGTAGCGGCACCCATCGCGCCACAAACTGGTTGGCCGCCGGATAAATGACCGCCTCTCCTGCCCCCAGCACAAAGCGCACACCAATCAACAGCAACACCGCATGCTCGATTGTCGTTGGCAGCATCGCCGTTAGCGCCGTCGTCGCGCCCCATAACAGCACTCCCAAGGTCAACACTCGACGCGGTCCGAACCGCGACGACAACCATCCTGCCGGTAATTGAAATACCGCATAGCCGATCAGAAACGAGCTAAAAATCCATCCCAGCCGCTGGTTCCCCAATCCGTATTCCCGGCTGATATCCAGCCCAGCTATCGATATATTTGTGCGGTCTAAGAATGCCACCGCGCTCAAAATGAATAGCCAGAACGCCAGGATGTAGCGGAGTCGTATACCTTTCACTTTCGACATCGATCGACTACTCCACCCTGCAAGCGCATCGCTGCATTCGAAGGCACACGAATGGAACCGGCTGGTTGAACCAGAAAAACCCTGGGGTCACACTTGTCAGAATCATAAGTAGGCCAATTGTCTGTGGAGACAAGCTATCGCAGTTAACCGTAACGCGATGCCTCCTTCCAGGGAGTCGCAGTTTCACGGGCGATTCGACTTAGATATAGGCGATTAAATCTATCTCGACCAGCGAATTGCCAGGGATGCCTCCTGCAGGAGCAACTGTCGTCCTTACGGGTGGAATATTGCCCCAGGGTGCGCCCAGGTAGACCTTGTTCATCGCGTCGTAATCCTTCAGGTCATTTAGATAAACATTCACCTTCAGCACCTTCTCCATCGACGATCCAGCGCTGGCAAGGTTCTTCTGTAGTTCGTCGAGGACATGTTGTGTGTGCTCCTCAATCGTGCCCTTAAAATGAGCACCCACACCCGAAAGAAAGAGAAGATTGCCGTAGGAAACGGCGCTTGAAAAGAGCTGCTTTTTGCCTGGCTGGCTCGCCGGATAGCTTTTCTTTTCGAGTTTTCCGGTAGTTTGCGCAGTTGCAGGGTTGGTCAACATGGAGCCGCCTGCCGCAGCGACTGCAACTTTGGCCGCATTCTTGATGAGAGATCTTCTTGACGGTTCTTTCATTGCACCTGTTCTCCTGTAGATAATGTGTAACAACATAACGCAAGCAGTTGATGGCGATTGCCTTCTTCAGAACTTCCTACACACGAGACACGGTCGGCGACCCTGTTCTGAATTAGAGTCTTCCAAATCGCTTGACCGCTTCTTCAATAGAGTGAAACTTCTCAATGTACGGATACATGGAATGTTCGCTGTAATCCAGCTTTTGCGCTAGAACCAGCACATCGGCAGCATTTGCACGGGGGACCACAACAACACCATCTTGGTCAGCCACGACAATATCGCCGGGGGCCACAGCTACACCATCGCAGACTATGGGCACATTCATGCCGGCAAAGCGGTAATGTCCAACAGAAGTAGATGGTACCGGCCCAAGCGCATAGACTGGGAAACCAATTTTTTCAAGCTGCGGCAGGTCGCGTACGCCGCCATCGATCACGGCGCCGGAAAAGTTGCGCGCTAGCATGGCTGTACCCATTAGGCCTCCCATTCCAGCAATGTCCGCGCCGTCCTGGACCGTCATCACAAACACAGAACCGGGGCCACCCGAGTCGATGGCCCTAAGCATCCCCGAGAGCGCATTGGGGTCATGGTTCTCCTCTTTCACAAGGGCGACTGTCAGTGCGGGACCTGCAAATTTAGCGGGAAAAATAGACCTCATGCGATGCGACATGTAGCGCTTCTCGTGCAATAACTGCTCAATGGCGTCGGACACGGAAGCCGCCTCAACATGGCGATAGGCGCCGATCATTGCCGGCGGATCTGCAGCATAGTCCGCGGCAGTCATCGGGGTATCGGCACGTACGATTTGCGAAATTGTAAGTGCCAGGATGGCAATGACAGCTACAAAAAAAACAATCTGTGCCCGAGAACGCGAACGAGAAGAAGATGAAGATATAGACCGCACTGATGGGCCTCCTCCGTATTGTGTGCATTCTATCAGTAGGTCGCTGGAGCAATTGTAGGCATCCCGTGCCCGGTAAGCAGTTGCTAAGACGGCGAGGCGAGTCGGTCGAATAGACCTTCGCACATTGCTGCAAGGCCAGCGGAATGCGAACCTGCACTTTGTCCGGGCGATTGAATATTCTCAGACGCTTGCTGATTCACGTCGGCGCGTTCAACATCAGCCTGCTGTTGCGCAAGATGCTGGGAGCGGGAATTTCGCAGGCTCTCAAAGCCGCGCGGCAAGCCATGTTTTGCGCCTGATTGCGGGCCTCATGAACCTATACCTGCCCGCGAGCACGGCCCAATCCATCGTCCATACCATTCACGCATATCTGGGTCGAATTTGCTCCACAAACTTCAGCGCCAGCTAGGTTGGGCAATGGTCAAGTGCACCACAGGCTGCAAGGTCTAACTGGCATCTTGCGCAAAACGCGACACTGGCGTCGGCCAGCACGCCGACGAACAAAATAATCCGCCAAGGAAGGTCTGATTCGGAAACTTGGCCCGTCGGCGAGGATTATTTGCACGGTGGCGGGACCGCGTGGATGCCGGGCACCTACGATCCTGAACTCAACACGATCTACTGGGGCGCGGGCAATGCCGCGCCGGATTTCGACGGCAGCGTGCGACCCGGCGACAACCTCTATACCAGCTCTCTGGTGGTGCTGGACCCGGACACTGGGAAGATGATGGTATTTCCAGTTCAATCCGCACGATCTCTACGACTATGACTCTGTGCAGACGCCGGTACTGGTGGACGCAAAGTTCAAGAACAAGCCGCGCAAACTCATCGTGACGGCAAACCGCAATGGCTTTTTCTACATCCTGGATCGCGCGACGGGAGAGTATCTCTACTCAAAACAGTTTATGAAACGGATGAACTGGGCCAAGGGCATCGACAAGAACGGGCGGCCTATCTCCAACAACCTCATTCCCAACGCAAAGGGCGTTCTGGTTTGCCCCGGCATCGAGGGTGCGACCAACTGGTATTCCCCCAGCTACGATCCGCTTGCAAACATGTTCTACTTCCGCTCATTGGAAGCGTGTGACGTAATTCAGGCGAAGAACGGACCGTTTCAGCAAGGGCGTCCGTATTATTCAACCGGCGCGCGAACACCGCCAGGCAATGTTCCAAGCGACGGATACATCAACGCCTTCGACCTGACCAGGCTTGACTTTTCCTGGCGCGACAAGCAGGTCGGCGAACGTCAGGCATGGGCTGGCGTGATGACGACGGCGGGCGGTCTGGTGGCCTTCGGCAATGACGCCAACGAATTCGAAATGGATGATGCCCGTACCGGCAAGCCGCTCTGGGCATTCAAGCTCGGGCAGCCCATGCATGCCTCCCCCATGCCCTACGGCATTCAGGGCAAGCAGTACTTTGCCGTGGCGGCTTCTATGAGACGGCTGGTGGTGTCAAGCGGTTTTTGTTTTTTCCCTCATTGGAAGTTTTTGCCTTTGTCTTTGTTCTCGTGGGTCAGATTCATCTCGGGCTTCTATACGCACTCAACCTGAATTCCGAAGTTCCATTTTCTATTTCCGGCAAGAGCTGAGAAAACAAGGAGATGGAAGCAGAGATCGCGGACCAATCAGTCCCGCGTGAG
>JAJZAL010000338.1 GCA_021799405.1 Acidobacteriota bacterium | reverse complement strand
CGAAAAGTGGCGCACCGAGTGGTGCGACGGCGAGGGCCATTGTGTCGTGGACGAGACGCCGATCGGCGACTATGCCGAACTGGAAGGCGCTCCCGAGTGGATCGACCGCACCGCGGCGCGGCTGGGCGTTGCCCATGCGGACTACCTGACCCTGAGCTACGGACGACTCTTCGAGCAGTGGCGCCAGCAGCATCCGGGCGCGGGCGAAGACCTGACCTTCGCAGCCGTTGCGCGGGCAGGCGCTTCCACGTGAAGAAATCTCCGGGGGGAGTGGGCGAGTACCGGCTCTGGAGCCGCGGCCAGCGACCGCTTCCCCATCTGCACCTCCTTAAGTGGCATTCCCATTTTTCGGAAAGAGATTCATGGACGTTCTAAAGAGGTTTTTTGAGCAACACTTTCGGCTGCCGGCTGAAGATGTCAAGCCGCTGCAAGGGCAACTCAGCGGCTCAGGCCGCGTGATTGTGCGCCTGACCGGCGGAGGCTTCAGCGCCATCGGCATTCTATATTCGGTGCGCGAAGAGAATATTGCGTTTCTCGAGTTCTCCCGCCATTTTCGCCGTTATGGATTGCCGGTACCGGAGATCTATGCCGAGGATTTGGAGCAGGGCGCGTATCTCGAAGAAGACCTGGGCGACACGACGCTCTTCGACTTTCTCAGCAGCCATCGCGCCGGTGAGGCCATTGCTCCGCAGGTCATCGACGCCTATCGCGACGTTGTGGCCGTGCTACCCCGCTTTCAGGTGGAGGCCGGCCACGATCTCAACTACAGGGTCTGCTATCCACGGGCAAGCTTTGATCGCCAGTCCATCGCCTGGGACCTGAACTACTTCAAGTATTACTTCCTGCGGCTCGCCAGCATCCCCTTCAACGAACAGGCTCTGGAGTCCGACTTTACCCGCCTGACAAAGTTTCTGCTGAGCGCGAACCACGAGTATTTTCTTTACCGGGATTTCCAGTCGCGCAATGTGATGTTGCGCGATGGGAAGCCGTACTTTCTGGACTACCAGGGCGGCCGGAAAGGCGCGCTGCAATACGACATCGCTTCACTGCTCTACGACGGCAAGGCTGACCTGCCGCCGGCTTTGCGCCAGGAACTGCTCGATCACTACCTCGACTGCCTGGCCGGTTACATCGACCTCAGTCGCGAAGCCTTTATGGAGCACTATTACGCCTATGTCTACATCCGCATCATGCAGGCGCTGGGGGCGTATGGCTTCAGGGGATTCTACGAGCGCAAAGCGCATTTTCTGCAGAGCGTGCCGTATGCGCTCAGGAACCTGCGCTGGCTGGCGCATCACGTCAAGCTGCCCATCGCATTGCCGGCTCTGATGCAGGCTTTTGAGGGAATGCTGGGCTCAGAGAAACTGCTTGGGCTGGCATCGCCGGCCCCGGGCTTGACGGTGCGGATCTTCAGCTTCTCTTTCCATCGCCAGATGCCGGTCGATGAGTCCGGCAACGGCGGCGGATTCATCTTCGATGCCCGCAGCCTGCCCAACCCCGGGCGTGAAGACCAGTTCCGGCAACTAACCGGCAAGGACGCGGCGGTCATCGATTACCTCGAACAGCAGGAGAGCGTGCACCAGTACCTCACGCACGCCCGCTCGCTGGTCGATGCCGCCGTAAGCAATTATCAGCAGCGCGGATTCAAAGACCTGATGGTTTCCTTCGGCTGCACCGGCGGCCAGCACCGCTCGGTATACCTGGCGGAACAGTTAGCGAAGCACCTCCAGGGCATCTCCAGCGTCAACGCGGTGGTCCGCCATATCGAGTTGGAGAAGATGGGCAAATGAAGGCGATGATCCTTGCAGCCGGCCTGGGCATGCGCCTGCGCCCGCTCACCGACGACCGCCCCAAGGCGCTGGTCACCGTCGCCGGCCGCACACTACTCGAAATCACGCTCTCGCGTCTGCGCTCCTTCGGCGTTCGTGAGGTGATCGTGAATGTGCATCACTACGCCGGAATGATTTGCGATTATCTCAAAGAAAACAATCATTTCGGCATGAGAATTGAAATATCTCCTGAAGACTTCCTGCTCGACACCGGCGGCGGCCTTAAGCATGCCGCATGGTTCTTTTTTGAGGACCGCAAAAGCACGCACGAGCCGTTCATCCTGCACAACGTCGATGTGCTCAGCAACATCGATCTCGGAAGCATGGTGCGGCATCACGCCGGCGAGCAGGCACTGGCCACGCTGGCGGTTCAGGGCCGCGAAACATCGCGCTATCTGCTTTTCGACGACAAGGCCCGATTATGCGGCCGGCAGGCGGGGCGCAACGCGCAGCCGGAGCTGGTGCGTCCCGCTGCCACTGTGCAGCCCCTCGCCTTTTCGGGCATTCATGTGATTTCTCCGCGCCTGCTGGAGATGCTGAGCGACGAAGGCGCCTTCTCCATCATCACCGCTTACCTGCGCCTGGCCGCTCACGGAGAGAAGATCACCGCTTTTCGCGCCGATGAATCCTATTGGCGCGACCTCGGCCGTCCGGAGAATATCGCGCAGGCATCCCGCGATATCGCAAGCGGGGCGTACCCGGATATTTGATCCGAAGGCCGCGTCCTGGAAGACGCGACCCCCTCGGATTTCCCGAGGAGTGCAGAGAGTTCCCATTCGCTCGCCAGGTTGATCGTTCATAGTGGTGTCGAAAAATCCAAGTGATCATTGACCGTAACCTACTCCGCAAGAGTGCACTAGCAGTTTTTGGAGTGGCTGAGGACCAGGAAAGCTGATGTAATCTCAGGCGGGTTGAATTCCGATCGCGATACGGATTGAGTGTTTCTTTGTAAACGGAAGGGGGATCATAGACATCGGCTCGAGGCCGGTTGTGTCGTGCTGGCGCCGAGTGTCGCCGATTGAAAAACAGCAGGTGGCGCGAAGAGGTTGTCATGCGCGAATCCACGCGGTTCGCTGATTCCGGAAGATGCCGAAATGATCAAGCGAAATCGTCCCGCAGACATCACCGCTCTTAGTCTCTTCTTCGGGTTTGGCGCGGTTCTGTGCGCCACCTGCGGCATAGGGCTTCTGTTTCCCAGCACAGCATCACACCCAATCTTCAAAATGCCACCTGCACTCGCCATCATGGGAACTGAGGCCGTGTCCTGGCTGGTTGTGGTTTGTATAGTATGCGTTGTCGCTGCACTTGGACTCTGGCGTTGCTCCTACTGGGGTTTTATATCGGCGACGGTAGCTCTTATTTTGTTTCTTGCGCTCCACTTTCTGCGTGCGCTGTTTACGAATGCATGGTGGGAACTCATGGTGATCCTGATGATAGGCGCGCTGATCATCTGGTACCTGCGCAAAAGGTCCCATGTATTCATCCATCGAACCCTTGGAATGTGAGCGATGCTCGAAGGCGCAAACAGAGCCTCCCGAGCCCGGTGGAGATTTGATGGACTCTTCTGCGAGCACTCAATTCTCGATAGAAGACAGAGGCTACTACGCTCGTGGACGTGAAGCCTTTATCCGGATAAGTCTTCTTGCGGTCATGGGTGTTAGTTGCGTCCTTCTCCTGCGTCCATTCCTGAACTTAATCATTTGCGCGATCATCATCTCAATCGGGATCTACCCTGCGCATCGGATGCTCACAAAGGCTCTACGCGGACGGACAAAGCTGTCCGCCGCCCTCTGTAGTGCCCTGCTCTTGGTCGCGCTGATTCTGCCGTCCTTGTTGCTGGCGGGGACGCTGGTGAGTGGGATTCAAACGATCATTCATCACGTGCAAGCCGGGCGCCTTGATATCCCCCCACCCCCGCCGAGTCTCGAAAAGTTACCCGTCGTAGGTCCTCGTCTGGAGGAGCTTTGGACTCTATCCTCCACCGACCTGTCTGAATCGGTGAAGCGCTTTGCTCCGCAAATTCGGAGGGGCATTCCTGCCTTGCTGTCCGTGTCGGCTGGAATCGCCGGCACAATAGTCCAGATCTTTATTGCGATCATCCTTGCAGGATATTTTCTGGCGACCAGCGAAGCGTGCGGACGCTTTGCGGACAGGGTTTTTGCTCGTATTTTCACCGATCAGGGCACTGAGTTCGAAGACCTGGTAAGTGCCACAATCAGAACCGTCGCCAACGGCGTTCTCGGCGTCGCGGTCATTCAAACGCTTTTAGCCAGCCTGGGATTCTGGCTCGTGGGATTACCGGGACTGGGCCTATGGTCATTACTCTTTCTAATAGCCGCGGTTTTGCAGGTTGGCGTGCTTGTGCTTGTGCCGGCAGCGCTCTACGCGTTCGCGGCATTCCCGATGACCCATGCAGTGATCTTCCTGGTGTGGTGCATCTTCGTTGGCCTGATAGATAACGTCTTGAAGCCCATACTTTTGGGACGCAGCGGCAAGGTTCCCATGCCCGTCATTTTTCTTGGCGTGATTGGCGGATTTATGGCGATGAATAGCATTATCGGCCTTTTCGTCGGCGCCATTGTCCTTTCAGTGGGATACAAGCTGTTTATGGCGTGGCTGGACAGCGAAGAGCCGCATGTAACTGCAGCTGATGAGACCCATTCGGTCCCTTAGCGTTTCCTTTGAATCCGAGAGTGGCGGCCATGCTGACCTTCGCCTGAACATTTCTGGAAGGGCCACTCCCCGGGAGCAAGCCGGGAGGTCTCCCAATTGTTCCGAATGCGCCAGAGCTGGCACACTAGCGGGAGTTTACTGCGAGCCTTGACGGCCTGGTGTCTTCGGCGTCCGTAAGACACTGTTCCGCAGGGAGTTGCTGCGCAGCGTCATCGAGATGCTGCGTATTACCCTATATAAACTTGATTCTCCTCGATCCTTGTCCACGATTTCTGTTGACGCGAGCAAGTGCGCAGGTGTATGTATTACCCTATATGGCCTCGCTCATTGCCAAGAAGAAAGGCAACAAGCTCTATTACTATGCGGTCGAAAGCCGGCGCATCGACGGCAAGCCGCGCATCGTCCATCAGGCCTAC
>JAJZAL010000337.1 GCA_021799405.1 Acidobacteriota bacterium | reverse complement strand
AGCATCATGAAATCCGTAAGTGCTTGGATTATTGGGGCCACGCACGCAGGCTGCGAATGGCTCTCCGTTTGCTTTAGATAAGGCACGACCAGCCTATGGCTGGAACATCATTCCAACGGAACGGGGGAACATGTCACATGAAAGATCTACTTATCAAAATGTCGGTGAAGATGTATCTGCTGAAGGATGCGTTGCAGGACGAAAAGGGCCAGGACTTGATCGAGTACGCGCTGTTGGTCGCGTTGATTGCCTTCGCGGCAACAGTCGGAATGACCACGCTGGCAGGCGATATCAACACTGCGTTCGGCAGGATCGGCACCGATTTGACAACCGCCATCGGCTAAGCACCGGCGAAGACAGATTAGTACAACTATGCAACTCTGTCGTACTTTTCGGGAGAGATGCCTGAGAAAACTAAGCTCATTGGCATACTCTCCCCGGTAATTCTGCACTTGGAATAAGAACCAATCCGGCCTTGGCTGGAACATCCAGCGAACGGACTGGAGGGGCAATTCAGATGAACAATTTTCCGATCAAGCTATCGGTGACGATTGAGATGTTGAAGGATGACAAGGGCCGGATCTGATCGAATACGCGCTGTTGGTGGCGTTTGTCGCTTTCGCGGCTACAGTCGGCATGCAGTCACTGGCCGGCGAAATCAACACTGCTTTTACGACCATGGGCGGCGATCTGACCACTGCCATCGCCTAAGCACCGGCGAAGGAAGGTCGGTGCTGCAAAAGAAACTCTGTCGTTCTGGGAGAGATACCCGGAGCAGGTCCAGTTCACCGGCATGCTCTCCCAGTACTTTATTCAAGTCTAGGGGATGCATCGATGCTCCTTTCTGTCGTAATTCCAGTTCTGAACGAGGCACAGGTAATACCTCTGCTGCTGGAGCGCCTGCGTGACACTCTGCATGAAGTAGGGTGGGAAGTCATTTTCGTGGACGATGGCAGCACAGATGCCACGTCGAGCGTACTGGGGCGCGAGGCATTGAGAGATGAGCGGGTCAAGGTGATTCGGTTCAGCCGGAACTTTGGCCACCAGGCCGCGGTCACGGCTGGATTGGATTTTGCGAACGGAGATGCCGTGGTGGTGATGGATGCGGACCTCCAGGACCCTCCGGAATTGTTACCGCGCATGTTGAATCTGTTCGAGCGCGGATACGACATTGTGTCGCCGCAGCGTAACTCCCGCGAAGGAGAAACGTGGTTCAAGCGCGGTACAGCGAAACTGTTCTATCGAGTTCTTTCGCGCATGGCGGACCAGCCAATGACGCCCGACGTCGGAGATTTTCGTTTGTTCAGCCGCAGGGCCGTGCTGGCCATCCGCTCTCTTCGAGAACAACATCGGTACATGCGCGGCATGGTCGCATGGCTTGGATTGAAGGAAGTGATGCTTCCGTTCGATCGAAAGGCCCGTGCCGCTGGCCAGACCAACTACCCATTGCTGAAGATGATGCGATTCGCCTGGACCGGCGTCACTTCGTTCTCGGCATTTCCACTGCGCATCAGCATTGCGGCTGGCTGCATACTCAGCGCCGCCGGCTTTCTCTATTTCCTGCGAGTGATGTACCTGGCGCTCTGGAGCAAAGCACTTGTACCCGGATGGGCCTCGGTCGTCGCCCTGCAATGCGTCTTCTCTGGAATGATCCTGTTGGCGCTGGGCGCCATCGGGGATTACGTCGCCAGAAACTACGAGGAAGCGAAAGAACGCCCACTCTATGTGGTGACGGAAGCGCGGAACGTTTCTGTAGCGGAGAAATCTTTGCCGCGTGCCGTCATCCTGGCCGATCTCGCTCCGCCATTGGGGCCGTTCGTGATCGACGATACAGAACGCGCAATAGCCATATCTGCCGCCGCGCCGTCGTATCAGCCGCTCGCCGGCGTGCGGGCGTAACCCTTTGCATGCACATCGTTCGGATGGAAACACTGTGGAATTGAGCGTCGGAGAACTGCCGAGGATGATTGGTGGAGACAGCGAGAGCGTCGTATCTCCTCCGCCTCTCCGCACGCCGGCGCATACATCATCGGCACAATCCTCCATCCAATACCTGCTCTTTACCCTCTGTGCCGCGATTTATCTGCTGCCGTTCATGCGACTCATCTTTATCGGAAGCGACGAGGGAACGCTTGTCGAGGGTGCAGTGAGGATCCTGCACGGCCAGGTCTTCGCCCGCGATTTCTTTGAGGTCATGGGGCCCGGCACTTTCTACACGCTTGCGGCATTTTTCAAGCTATTCGGCCCAACCTTTTTGGCCGCTCGTATTTGGCTCTTTGTCACATCCCTCGGGACGGGCCTGTCGATGTACTTCCTGTCACGTCGGGTGTGCGGAAGATACCAGATTCTTCCTCCAGTCCTATTGGTGAGTGTGTATTTCAGTACGATGTGGCCGATGGTCAACCATCATGTGGACAGTAATTTCTTTGCCTTGCTGTCGATCGTCTGCGTTGTCCTGTGGCAGGATTTTCGAAAGAGCAGCTTATTGCTGGGAGCTGGCGTTCTGGCTGGAGTAACTACATGCATCTTGCAGCCCAAGGGAATGCTGCTATTGCTCGCATTATTCGTCTGGCTTTGGATACAGCAACGGGGGCGCTCTGGCTTGCTATCTTCGCTATCCATGGTGGCTGGAGGCTACTGTAGCGTCGTGGGACTTACACTCCTCTATTTCTGGAGCCAGGGCGCACTATGGGATTTGATCTACATGAACTTTGTGTGGCCCTCCCGGAACTACGGCACTGTGAATACCATTCCGTATGCAACAGGGATTCTCCAATTTTGGACTCATTGGGCTGCCCCGATCCACGGTGTCCGCTGGCTGATTCCGCTGGGAGTGGTTCTGATTACGCCGTTCCTCCTGGTGGCGGCGCTACCCGCGCTGGTATCCGCCCTCGGCATTCCCCATGGCAAAGATAGTCTAAGGCCGGAAATTTTGCTGTATTGGTTGTGCGGTTGGGCCTTATGGTTCTCCGAATTCCACAGGCGGGACATCGCTCATCTCACCGCTGGCTCTCCGTTGTTGATTATTCTCTGCGTCCACTTTTTAGCCGAATATCGCGGAAGGATTGCCGATTGGTTTCTGCAATTTCTTGCAATCGGCGGAGGCGGATTAGCTGCTGTCAATCTATTTATCGTCCTTTGCGCACAATCCGTCCCCACCCGCGTGGGCCCGGTAGGCATGTTCAAGCCGGATCAGGCGCTCGCGTTTCTGGATAGCCATACAGCGCCTGGGAGCGAAATTTTCGCATACCCATATTGCCCGATGTATTACTTCCTCTCGGCCACATCGAATCCGACGCGATACAGCCTTCTTCTTTATAACTACAACACTCCCTCCCAGTTTCATGATGCGATCAGAGTTCTTGAGCGGCACAAGGTAAAGTACGTCATCTGGGACACGACGTTTGAAACGAAAGCGGCCCCTTACTTCTCCGCGGCGATGTACCGGCCTGCCGGCGGCTTACTGATGGAGCCTTACCTGGAATCGCACTATCGGGTTGTAAAAGAAGTCGATGGTTTGCGCATCATGGAGCGAAAGGCGGACAACCATGGTAACTAGCGCGAGTTCATTACGTGAATTCGACCAGTATGCGCCCGCCTATGGTGATCTGCTCGACGATCCCATCCGCAATCGTTTTGCGCAGAATCCGCTCCATTTTCATCGCAGGAAATGGCTTCTGCTACCTGAATTATGCACGTCGTTTGGATTTCGCCGCGAATTGAGCGGCGAAATCGTAGTTTCGGGGGCACCCGCATGGTTCCCGAGAAGTAATGGGGACATTCACCAGTTCCCTGTCGGCAACGGTTTTGAGGAGTTATTGGGAACCCCAATAAAAATGCGCCTCCCAGCCAAAGACGCTGAGGACAAAGTCTGCGCATAAAATTCTATGCACAGCCAGCCTTTTATTATCAACAGCCTACAGCGGATTAGGTTTGTCGGAGCAGTGTGAAGCCAGCTCCCGCGTCAGCTTCACCGCGTCTTTGCCGTGGGCAAGCTGATCGATAACCCATGCCCAATCGCTCTCCGAATTGCTGAGCTTGCCCGGCTGCTTTCGCGGTGAGGAGCCGTGGTCCAAGAGCATGGCATCGACCGCGCTTATATCGAGCCGAAAGTCGTCGGGAGTCCAGATGGAATCATCGGGATATTCGGCGGTAACAGGGTGGGCTGGAGCGTACTTCCGATTCAGGAAACCGGGGACGCCTCGGTTGCAATCCGTGCAAGCGGGATCGCCGCCGAAGGCGATGGCGAGCAGTTTGAGCATCTGTTCCTGACGCGCGAAGTCGAAGCCTTCAACACGCCAGAGCACTTGATATTTTCCCGGAGAGGTAGACAGAATTGAGGTAGGCGGCGGCACCAGATCCGATGCTCGGAGCGCAGCGAGCCGGGCATCCCCGTCGGTGTCGATGTCTATATATGGATGGCGAACAGATGCAATGCTTTCCTTCGTCCGTTTCCGGCTGCCGGGGTGAAGCGGATTGGCAGCGACATAGATATTGGCTCCAGTGCCGTTTTCATACGCGAGCCACGCGCGATAGCGCGGGGCAAGCGCGGTTTCCAGCCTGACGACGCGCTGTGTCGGAACGGCTGGACTCTTCCTGCGCAGCAGGAGGGCAATCGTCTCATCGGGAGCGAAGCAACGGCTGAGAAAGCGGATGGCAGTTTCATTCATAGCGGCACCTCTTGCGAGTGCGATCATGCGGGCCTTAGCAGCGCGGAAGCCCGGTGAGTGCCGGGCTTCCGCGCTGGAGGAAATGGCCTATGAGGTTGCCGCAAAATAAGATTTACCATTATGAGCCTCTTGCAAAATTCCGGGGATCGCCCGAATGAGCGGATAGGGACTGGGATCGCTGGCTTTAGAATCGAGTTACACCACTCATTCTTATGCGGAGCGATCCCGTCTTATGCAGTTTAGCGTATC
>JAJZAL010000336.1 GCA_021799405.1 Acidobacteriota bacterium | reverse complement strand
CGGGCCGGGCGATATTCGCTCTCGATGGTCAGGCCGGGAACATGCGGCAGGTCCTCTGGAATCAAGACCTGCTGGATCTGTTTGGCCTGCTGGATTTCAAGCTTCCACTGCTCCTGCAGGCGCTGCGTGTCCACAAATCGTCGCAGCAGCATGACAGTAACGATCAGGAGCGAGAGGATGGTCGATACGCTGCCGAGCCAGACGGTGAATCCGAAGATGGACCATGCGGTGTGGATATGGATCAGGCGAAGCTCCCGCTGATAGTTGGCGATGGCAGCCAGCAGCACTGCCGCTGCCGCCATTCCTCCTTCCGTCTTTTGCCTTTTGAATCCGAAATACGCCACCGCAAACAGCAGCACCGCAAACCCCAGCTTGACGATCAGCAGCAACGGCAACAGGTAGGTGGCGGCCCGTACCGGGACCTGCTGCCCGTACAGCGGAGGCCGCAGCATCAGCGTGCCGGCGGACAGCAACAGCATCAGCCCCCAGACGGCAAACTGCAGCCGCTTCATGCGCCCCAGACGGAACCATGAGGCCCAGAACAGGACCCAAAGGGCGATGCGAAGCGGGGCAATGACTACGTCCGTAAGAATGACGGTCGCGGTCTGACCGATCCATGTCGTGAAATTGACCAGCATCACCACGGAGTCGCCCAGCAGCGTGGCCATGCAGACCATCGCCAGCCATAGATAGGCCTTCTCCTGGCGGTCCAGCCAGAATAGGGCTAGCGCCATAATCAGCGACATTGCCAGAATCAGCATTTCCAGAAAGCCGCTGCCAATGCCATGGGCGATGTCGTCCCAGTCCAGCCGGACTTGGGAAAGGATCTCTGAGGCATAACCCAGCACTGGAGGTCCATGCAGGCCGCCCGCGTCCGGACTGTTGAACGGGGTGGCGCCATCCATCCAGGTTCGAATCGCGATGGTCACCCGGCCATTGCGCAATCCACGGGGCAGAGCAAACGCACGGGGCTGGGCGATGTAGGCGGTCACGTGGCGCGGAGTGAATTTGCCGAACGCGCCAATCTGCTGCCCGTTGACGTAGACCTGATACGCGTCGTCCACACTGTCCGGCATCTTGAGCGCCAGCGGATGGGCCGCGTCTTGCACATTCAGCGTGAGCCGGTACCACGCATACCCGGAGTAGCCGGGGTAGCCGCGCGCCGTCCAGCCGGGAATGTCTTCGCCATCCGGCGACTTCATGTCCACGGCGTCCCAGCCCGCGTCGTCCACATCCGGCTGTGCCCAGGCTGGGTCGTCGCCGACATGAAACTTCCAGGGGCCCGTCAACTCAACCGCCGATTCCCCAAGCTTGACCGGGATTGCGGAACTCGGCGGCGCGGACGCAGCCACGGCTGAACCCACAGCAGAACCCGTCGAGGCAGGCAGAGAAGGTGCGACTATCGGCAAAAACGCCAGGAAGAGCCATACGAAGCGGGGCACACGCATAGATGCTCTCTTTGTAAGAGTTTGGAGGAGATACCCCAGAATACACGACGACTGTTGGAGCGGCACTCTGAAATGGCCGCTGAAGGCGAGGGTACAGAATTGCCAGTCACCGGCGCATGGCGACAGTGAGAACCATCTGCATGGCGGCCCCGCAAGACCGGAGGAGGGTCACTCGTGCCCCGAGGCCCACGTTCTCTTCTCATCATGGTTTCCATGGCTGTTCAGGCCAACAACCGAGAGTTTCCACCACGCAACCATACACCCACCGGCGAAAAGCCGGTGGGTGTATGCCTCGAAGCTGGAACTACAACGAAGACTCGAGCGCTTGACGGCCTCGCCCTGTGGCAAAGAAGAAGCCAAGCATCAGCATCAATCCGGTGGCCATCAGCACAACCGAACTCGGTTCCGGTACGATACCGACGGTGCCAATACCTGTTCCAAAACCGGCAGGCGGATTGACGCCGGACTCGGTAATGAAGAAGAAAGCACCGGGAGCAATCCCTGTCCCACCAAAAAAATTCAGCAGGTAGGTCGAGGTCAATTTGTTATACGTGCAACTGGAGTTGCCGAAGAGGCTTTTAGCAACGCTGGTATCGCAGGTAGGAGTCTGGCCGTTCAGGACGCTATTATTGGCAAAAGTAAGATCCAAGCTGGTAAAAAGGTCCGTGGTGTCATTGTACCCAGTGAAGCATCCGTCCGCGGAGATGTCCGTAGGGCAGGTGCTAAAGCTAACCGGGAACGAGGAAGCTGGATCGCTGATGGAAGTGTAACTGAGTTGTGGGTTCGGATCCAGAACGCCCATCTTAAAGTCGATCGGCGTGGCTCCGGCCCGGCTGCTGAGCCCGCACAACAAGACTACGGCGATGAAACTAAAAAAAACCTTCATGTTATTTGCTCCTCCATAAATTCTTTGTAGTTCCGTGAATCGTCACTCTGTGGGGCTATCAAAAATGGCGTATCGGGCAAATCTCAGTGCCGTCGAAAATCAGCCGAAGCTGCGGTAGCCCGTCGCAGGCACATCGAAACGTTTGTACCTGCGGAAGCATGTCAAGTGCCAAAATGGAATCTACAGAAATGGCCTTTTTGGGGGGGTCGCAGCCGGGAGTCTATGCAGAAGTTTGCATATGGAACGGAAGCAATCTTCCACAATTTGAGCAGTTTCCGTCGGACTGCGTAGGCGCGCCGGAGCAAAACGAGAGCACTGAATTCCGCTTGAACCGGGCTT
Source organism: Acidobacteriota bacterium (assembly GCA_021799405.1). The sequence continues at coordinate 2,248 of JAJZAL010000336.1, read as the reverse complement.
CGCGGCGGAGTAAAAGTCGTCCACCGCGAATCTTGGTTTCATGATCTTTGCCTAAAATGGCACCCACCGCCTGAAAAGCGGTGGCGCTTTAAACCTGGAAGCTTGAACTAAAAGTTTTGTTTTAGCCAGCGGATGACTGCGTATTTCGATTGAGGATGCTTGATCTTCGTCCATCCCAGACCGCTCTCGGCAAAACTGCGCACCGGAATTTGCTGAATCTCGACTTGACCGGGGCGATACCCAGCGTCCTTCTCGATGCGTTGAATTTGGTCGCTGGTTATTGGAGGAGTGCCCGGAGGAAAATCCAGAATGATGGATGACTGCCGCAGATTGAACTGCGCGCTCTCCAAAGTCGGCAGCGAGTAGAGCCTGACCAGAATATTGAAGAACCCACGAGGAGAAAATACCCCATTCAGATGCGCTGTGACACGTTGCCACGATGCATCCTGCGAAGATTTCGATGTTTGAGAGTCGGCGACACACGACAAGCTAAGGAGCAGCAAGAGTGCCAAAACGCGATATAAACTCCCTGTACAGGCCGTCATTGTTTGTGCCTTTTGAAACCGGAGAGATAGTATTCGGTAAAAAATAACAGTTGACGCTTTTCCCGCACATCGTTCGGGCCATTCAAATCTTGTACGACTGGAAGCTGTATGCCCGCACCGATCTCGTAGTGCAATGTTGCATATTCAAGAACCGCATCCTGATAGAAACTCAAACCGCCAGAGCCGGGCGAGACCTGGCCGTCGATGTGGGAAAGAGAATTGTGCTGGTAATTTTCTTCGATCGAGATCCATAGCTCTTTCGGCAGACCGATTTCTGGCAACGTCAAGGGATATAATCGCAGCTCTGTCTGCCCGTCCACGCGGAATTGGTCGCCGGGGTTGATGCCCGTGCTTGTAATTGGATTGTGGAGAAAGGTGCTGTCTGCGGCAAGCCCGTACGCCGGTCCGTTCCAGCCAAATGCCACACCTCCATAAGGAGCAACACTGCCGGAGCCGGTTTGTATCGGCGCTGGCAGGAGTCCATTGGAGTCGCGCAGCGTATTGCTGCCGCTGGGTAGATACAGACCCGCCACCGGGGCGAGACGCAATGTCGATTTCGGTGTATCGCGGCTGAATAATGTGTACCGGGCAAACACAAGCGTGTCTCCCAAACCGCCAGAACTGATGTCGCTCTGGCCAGAGGGTGTTTGCGTCTGGATGGAGTTATACATGGGATTGAACGTGGTGAAGACGGTCCATCGCGCATTCAAACCATAGGCAAGATCAAAAGGAAACTGAAAACTGGTAAGGTCTTGACTGCTGAAGGTAGGGTCCCAATTGAAACGAGTCAGCGTTTGGTTCTCAGCGACTGGCAGCGCAGTAATAAAGGTAGCAGGCGAGGCCAAGGCAAAGCGTGCTGCGGAAAACGCAAAAACAACAAGCAGAAATCTGCCACAGGAGTTTAACTTAGACAACCACAATTGCATTCCATGCTCCGATGTAAAGGATGCAGATAGTGTCCATCTGCTCCAGTGGGGAGAAGACAGGAAACTTCATGTGAGCCTCGCCAGCTAGCATGGAGCTATCGCGATGCGTCACATCCGATGATCTGCAAAAGTGCGGCGCTTCCAGAAGGAATCTCCACCGGATATCGATTTGACTCAAGCTTTATCGCTCCGCGAGGGGTTGTATTGCCTGCGGAGCTCATTTGTGTTTCGGGAAATCCATACAGGCCACATGCGCGGGAAGAGAAGACTGCGACCGACTGCAAGGTAGGGATTCCACCGCACGCAGCAGATGTTCCATCGTTTGATTCGGCTGGTTCTAGCCGAGAAAATATTCCGAAACGATCCCGGATTCCCACAATATCGTGATCTGTCGCGTAAACCTTCTTGCCTCCAAGCCACAGATGATCGCCTCCGACAAGGGTGGTGCCCATGGGTGAACCGGAGTCGAGCGAAGTCGATTCCGCAGTGGCATCGTATACCTCGTTGGAGTTTGCCATGGCCCGTACGGAGGCGCATATCGGCACAGTCCGGTGTTTATCGACAATCCGGTCGAACTTGATCGTTATCGTGGAAGGCCCGTCTTTCCCTGTGTACGAAACATCGACGACATGACCAAGCACCAGCGATCCCTTGGCAATGCTCTCGGCAGAACCATAAAGAACAACTTGCATTGTTTTTGCAATAATTCGATTTCCCTGCTTTTCCTTCCGGGCATCGATCGTATGGGTAAAGGAGACCGGGATTGCAGTACCGTCA
>JAJZAL010000335.1 GCA_021799405.1 Acidobacteriota bacterium | reverse complement strand
GATGCGCTGCCGCGCCTACGATGCGCGCCAGCTCCTCATGAAAACTGTTTTCGGCGCAATCCGTGCCGATATAAAAGACCCATCCGCGGCCATAACGATTCCGGGTTATCGCCGGCAGTCCTGCCATGCGTCTGCCCCGGTACGTGGCGATCGTCACCGCCCCATGGAGCGTCAGCGCTTCGAGCGTCGTGCGCGGGCGAAACACGGTCTGGCTGCCATTGAACACAATGCCGAGTTCTGAACGCAACTGGTCGTCCAGCATTCCCGGACCATATTCCACCAGGTCCAGGTTCGATTTCGCGACGACGCCTGCAATCTCCTCAAAGACACCGGGGGAAAGCACGCGTCTCATGCTGTTATTCGTGTTCTGCGTTCCGGCGCGGTAGTTCAGCACCAGAACCCCGCCGCCATTCACAAATGAGCGCAATCGTCCGGCGGTGGCGTCGTCCACCAAGTGCAGGGCGGGCGCGACGATGATCTTGTAGGGCGAGAAATCCGCCGACAGCGGGACAATATCAATGTTGCGCTGCAACACTTTGAAGCCGGAATAATACCGGATGGCTTCACTGTCGTAGTGGCGCTCCGGCAATCCGATGTCCCAGAATCCTTGCGCGAATTCGTTTACATAGTCGTATAAGAGCGCAACGTCTGAGACCGTGACGGCTCCGGCAAGGCGCGGCCCCAGATGTGAAAACTCCTTGTTTAGCTGGTCGAACACCGATTTATCCGGATTGATGGTGCCGTCAAAGCACTTGATGAACGACGGCCGAAACTGCTCCGCACCAGCCAGCGGGCGGCGCCACTCGAAAAAGAGCTGGCCGTGGCTCCCATGCGCCATATCGATGTATGCCTGCAGGCGCAAGCCTTCATGGAGCGCGTTGGCCGGCACATAGGCGTTCTGCTCCGCGCAAAAGAATCGCTGATGTGGCCCCGCGCAACGGCAAATATCATGGTTGAACCCGGAGATATACTGCCGCTGAAATTCACTGAGCCCCGGCGCACTATTGTAGTTATCCCACGCCGCCGCGTCCAGAAACTCCGCCCCCGCGAAGACATCCACGGACCAGGTGACGGCGGGCCAGTTTGTGCAGATGAACTGATTGACGGCGTTCTGCCGCAGAATCGCTGTCTGGCGGCGCAGATGATTGAGATAGGAGTCGGAAAAGAAGCGGCGATAATCGAGTGTGATCGCAGGTTGCCAGCCGCTTTCAGCTGAGTTTGTCGGGAAATGAATCTGCGTCCAGCCAGAGTATTCGTTACTCCAAAATGCGCCGTTCCATGACTTGTTCAGGGCATCGATCGTGCTGTACTTCTTCTGAAGCCAGCGTTGAAAAGCCCGCTCGCAATTGGGATCGTAGCAGCCGAATGGCGCTCCCGGCTCGTTGTCAAGCTGCCAGCCGATGATTCCCGGATGATGACCGTAATGTTCGCCCATGGCCGCGACGATGCGCGCACAGGCATCGAGGTAATCCGGGCTGTTGACGCAGTAGCCTTTTCGTCCGCCATAAGTAAATGGACCAATCGCATTTGCGCCCAGGACGTCCGGGTGCTGCTGGTATAACCAGGGCGGAACAGAGGCCGTCGGTGTGCCAAGAATGACATCGATCCCGTAGCGGTTGGCTATGTCGATGGCGCGGTCCATCCAGGCGAAGTCGAACTTGCCTGGCGCCGGTTCGAACCGCGACCATGCGAACTCGCCCATGCGGACGGTGTTCAGCCCTAACTCGTGCATCTGTCGGAAGTCAATTTCCCACTCTGACGGCTCCCACCACTCTGGGTAATAGGCGGTTCCCAAAAAGTAGTGATCCCATGGGCCACGCTTGTTCTGACCAGTCATAGCCGCGCCCGATGGCTCCAACTCAGCCAGCATCCCAGGTTTCGCGAATGCGCTCACAGCGCCAATTCCGGCCAGCTTATTGAACGTTCTTCGATTCATTGTTTGCCCACAGTTCTGTAAAACTGCCGCATCGAATGGTGACTTCCGGGGGAATGTCACCATCCATGCGGCCAGTCTTTCATTGCATATCGTTTTCGTTAAAACATGTATTTTGCTGAAAGCTGGAAGAAGCGGGCGCCCGGTGTATACTCCTGCACGATTCTTTCCGCGCCCACAATTTGACCTCCGTTGGTGCTGTCGTTGGAAGTGGTTGGATTGCCATACGGCGGCGTATTGAGGATGTTGAAGACATCCGCGCGGAACTGCAACTTCTGCTCGCGGAAGGTGGAGAAATTCTTGAACAGCGAGACATCCGTTCTCTGGAAGCCAGGGCCGTAGATTTGATTGGTTCTGCCGCCCAGGAATGCCACTGCATTCGCTGTCCCGGTGACATATTCAGGGTAGGAGTATCCCTGCATAGGCGTGAAGGGAGATCCGTCAGGTCCCGGGCCAGGGCTCAGCAAGTCGCCTGAGAGAGGATTCCTGAAGGCGCACGGGTTATACCAGTGCTGCAGGGTGCGTGTCTTCGTTGCACAAGTAATCGTTGGGTTACTCGGATCGGGTGTTCCGCCGGGAGCGTATGGATTCCTTATGAGAATCGCATGAGCGCTGCCCCCGCTGACATTTGTTGTGTTTGCAGTATTTACAGTAATTGGCTGCCCGGTCTCAATCTGGAAAGCCACGTTTGCCGCCCATCCGCCCAGCACCTTATCGGCCAAGCCGGGTCTGCTCATAAAGCGCTCGCCCACACCAAACGGCAGTTGATAGAAGCCATTAAAGGTTACGCGATGACGCACATCCCAGTTGGAATTGGAGTAATCCTGCCGGATGGGAATCATATTAGGATTTCTGTAGCCGACATCTCCACCCAGCGGTTCGCTCGCATCATCCAGTGAGTGTGACCAGACATAGGAGGCCATAAAGTCCAGACCATGTGTCATGCGCTTTTCGATTTTTGTCTGGAGTGAGTTGTAGTTCGAGATTCCACCGTAGGTGAGAAAGCCCATGCCTCCGAACTGCGGGAAGGGCAGCTGCGGTTGCAGGTTGATCCCGGGACGGCGCAGCAATGCGGCGCTGTTGGGATTCCAGTTGTAAGGAAGATGCCTTCCCGCCGTACCCACATAGCCCAGGGTGGCAACGATGTTCGGCGTAATTTCTCTTTCCAGGTTGAGGTTGTAATCCATCGCATAAGTCGTTTTTAAATTTAGATCCTGGCCGAGCAACGTTGGATTGCTTTGGAATGAAGCCAATCCCTGCGCGACAGGCCCGGCGAACCCCTGCTCCAGCGTGTATCCCACGTTCGGGCAGTCATTCAGTTTGCAGGTCGGCTCAGGGAAATTATCCTGGAAGGCGAAGGGATAATTACTTCCGAGATCGAGAGCCGCTCCTGCCGCCTGTTGGCCCTGGTAAAAGATCCCGAAGCCCGAACGAACCACGGTCTTCGAATCGATCCTAAAATCAAACCCGACGCGCGGAGCGAAATTCGTCGTCTGGCCGTTTGAGAGCGACGGATTGGGGGAAAATTGCAGTGCAATGTTGTCCTTCGCCAGATTCTGCAGGAAGAGGGGAGCAAGAGGGATCTTCCCCTGATCAGCCGCCGGATAAAGCAGAACACCCGTACCGGTGGCAATGCCTGGAGTTCCCGTGCGGTAGAAACTGGCTTGCCTGTTCGCCATCTCCTTATAGAGCTGGAACCAATCGTAGCGCAGGCCCAGGTTCAAAGTCAGCCGCTGCGTAATTTGCCAGTTATCCTGGGCATAACCGGCGATATACCAATTTGCATGATTTGTAGGCGCTGAATTGCTGATGCTGCCGGAGCCCATCTGGCCAGCCAGGTAATCAGCGACACCGTACCCTGTATTGGCTATACCAGGCGCACTGGTTATTGTCCCGCCGAAGCTGTAGTTGCCACGAGAAAGCGAAGGCTCCAGCATGTAGGAACGGATGCTTTGCGCTTCGATGCCGACATCAATGGCATGCTTGCCCAAGGTCTTGGTCAAGTCATCGAAGATCTGATACTCATTTTCGAATTCCAATTCCGGACGGTATGCGTGCGTGCCAAACTGCGCAATGCCACCAACGCCCACCTGCGGTAATCCGCCGTTATCGGTGAGGCCGGGTCCGAACGGCATATTCCCTAATCCCAGGGTTGCTGCAACGTTCGTATTGAAGTTCGGTTGCAGGATGTCGAAATGGCCAAAGTCATATGCGAAACGGAACTGGTTGACGAGTGTGGGAGTGAAGATGTGCGTCTCACTCATCACGAAGTTATTGGCATAATCCACCACGCTTCCGTCGTTGCTGATACATGCGTTACAACCACCGCCGTCAAGAATTGGCCCTAGCGGAGCCTGCCTGTTGGAAAGCACGTTCATATAACTGAAGCGCCCAAACGCCTGATCCTTTGCGCTGATATTCCAGTCAACGCGCGTATCCCATTGGAACGTGTCTTGAGGCTGGGTCAGGTTAAGCACATCGTTCGCATAGGTAGCGCCGTTGTTGGAATTTGGCAGCGGATACATATTGAGAATCGTCTTCGCAATTGGATCGATCTGGCCCGGGCAAAGTACGTTCTGCTGGCCGTTACATTTCATCAGTTGAGCGCCACCTGAATTCGGCTCATACAGTGTGATCGGGCGTCCGACCGCGGTCAGGGCGGGGTTCAACAGCTCAGAGAAATTGCCCTGACGCTCCAGCGCCGTTGGTACAGATTGCGTAAACGCCGACTGCGCCATGATGCGATTGGCCTGCGCATCGCCAAAGAAGAAGAGCTTGTTCTTGATGAGCGGCATGCCCAGCGTGGCGCCAAACAGGTTTTCACGAAACGTAGGAATTGTCAGCGCGTTGAATTCTTTTGCATTGAGGGCACTATTGCGCCAGTACTCCCACAGATCGCCATGAATCTGGTTGGTGCCGGACTTGATGCTCGCGTTAACTACCGCGCCCGCGGAATGGCCAAATTGGGCGCTGTAATCCGCGGTGGAAACCTTG
>JAJZAL010000334.1 GCA_021799405.1 Acidobacteriota bacterium | reverse complement strand
AGAACCCATACCTGATTAGCGTATCCATCCGGACAACTCCACGGTTGACGGCTTGGGCGCTGAGCTGAGACGTTAGTTTGCCAGTCTGGCGGCATAGGCGGTGGGGGTCAGTTCAGCGAGGGACTGGATCGAGTGGTTGGCCAGGCCGGGAAGTACATCAGCCAGATACTTTCGGATGGGGATGTTGAGCCTACGGCAGCTTTCAACCACCGAGAAGATGGCGGGGATCTTCGGCCCGGCTCCCGCAGAACCGCACAAAACTGGGGCGACTTTCACTGCTTGTGGACGACGGCTCACTTATCGCTGGGCCCTTTCCGGCCTTCGGGAAGGCTGATGGCGGAACGGCGGCCGCCAATGGAAATCCGACGCGAAGTTCCGTTCTTCCGTTAGGCGATACGCCCACTAGGGGGTACACTGTCCCCGGACTGGAGGCGACAGGAGGCGGCACCAGCCGCTCCAATCATAGCTACGGTCCAAATGGCGCGATACGGTTGAACCCGGTCAGCGGTGACGCTGCAACCGCAGCTGGACTCGGCCGCCAGTATCTCTTGATCCACGGTGGGGATTTGAACCCGGTGGGCAGACTGCGACCGACAAACGGTTGCGTTCGCCTATCAAACGCAGATATGCTTTCCCTGCTGCAAGCCATTGCAGTGGAGGCTAAACTCACTGGGCCGCCGAACGTTTGCACCGTCCAATTGCCTTTTGTGTCGGTGACGGATGGCGGGGCCGACGATGGATATGACGAAGGAGATCCTCCGCCAGCTGCCCTTCCAGTGCCGTATCCACCACCACCGATGATGTTTCTTAAGGCCTAAACATGCCCGCTCGACAGGCCGGGTTCGGAGCTTAGGGTGCCTCGTCAGCCAGTGATTATTGCAAATCACTTACCCAATTGATAATGGGAAGTCGGCCAGGATCCAACGAAAATCTTGAGGCGCGCGGCAAGCGAGTTCTCGTGCTCAACTGAGAGCTGGCCGCATATGGTCAGGTTTCATCGGCACATGCCCATCCGTGCCTCCCTTATACTCTCCTGCGATCGTGCCGGTCGGGTATGTCAGAATTGCTTCAGCCGATGACGATCAAACACAAGTGGATGTTCAAAGCCCGCCTTCGTTCCCACGCCTTTGGATGGCGGGGCTCACGTTTGGCCTGCCAACGCTTGAAGGAAGCGGTTTCAGAGATCAAGAAGGTTGCCAGAACGGATCCTGTGACTGCCAGCGACGGTGTTGTAAGCCTGATGGAGAGAATCTGGCCGGCTTTTCAGGACATCGATACTTCTTCCGGCGCCCTCGGCGGCGCGGTTTATTGGGCGCAGCAGGAAGTTCTGCCGATCGCCATCTCCTCCCCTGCCGACCGAAAGACTCGCGATAGGTGGCTGGAGCGGCTGTGGCAGGCAATCGAAGAGGATGGCGTCGATTATCTTTCCCCGGTCGGGGACCGTTGGGGCGAACTCTGCGGTTCGCTGGAGATTGCGTCGAGGTGGGCAGATCGGTTCCTCAGCCTGCTTCGCCTTGCGTGGTCCGATCCGCGGCCGGGAGGCTATGTCCGCGGCATCAATATTTGTCTGTCGAGTTTGCTGGCCGCGGGCCGCCATCAAGAACTCCTTGAGGTTTTGGCTCTTCGACGGTACCCGTACTGGCACGACCGTGAGTTCGGAGTGCAGGCCTTGCTTGCCGAGGGACGTGTCGACGAAGCCTTGGCGTATGCGGAAGCCTCGCGGGGGTTGAATCAGCCGGATGGAGCCATCGACGCCACGTGCGAGAAGATTCTGCTCGATCTCGGCCGCGTGGACGAGGCGTATGCAAAATACGGGTTGACCGCCAGTCGCGCATCCACGGGTCTTGCCACTTTCCGAATGATCGCGAAGAAATATCCCGGTCGCGATCCGAAGCAGTTTCTTCTGGATTTGGCCGATTCGAGCGGCGAGTCCGGCCTGTGGTTCGCCGCAGCGAAGGATGCCGGCTTCCTCGATCTGGCCCTGAGATTCGCCAGCGCTGGGCGCACCGATGTGCGCACACTCATTCGCGCCTCGCGCGACCTGCTGGGCAAAGATGCGCGGTTTTCTTTGCAGGTAGGCAGGCTCGCCATTCGCCGTCTTTTGGATGGATACGGCTATGAGCTGACTGGTCTGGATGTGATCAGCGCTTACAGGCATTTCATGGCCGCTGCGCAAACTCTCGGCGTCGCTGCTGCGGCGCGCGCCGACGTTCTTGCCATGGTCAGGGAAAAGCCTGGAGTGTTCGGCGATCTTCTTGTTCGCCAATGCTCGGCAGATCCGCAAAAGATCTAGCTACTTTCCGGCGCAAAAGTGAGGGGTGAAGGCCGCGCCAACGGGCACCGCAGTAGCAGCGCAGGTGTCAGAGCGTACATTTTGTGCAAATAGTCATTGACCTCATGGCGAACTTGTGTTTCACTCATATACATGAAACATGAAAGCCGCGCTCATCTTCTGCGGAGACTTCCCGACCTGAGAGATATCTTGCGCGGCTCGTTGCTGGAGCGCACGATCCGCCACCGCCGCGGATGCCCCAAGTGTGAACGAGGTGAAGGCCATCCGGTTTCGGTGCTGGCGGTGACCTATCCCGGAGGGCGCACGCGGCAGATCAGTCTGCGCCCTGAACAGGTTTCTGAAGTGCGCCGCCAGCTGGACAACTATCAGCGACTCAAGGAGACGGTGGAACAGGTTTGTGAACTCAACCAACAGGCCTTGCGTGCTAAGACTGCCGGGACCAAGTCCGGGAGGCGCGCATGATTGATATTCGGCGCCAGCAGCGCAACTTCGGAGATGGATTCATCCAGGAGACCGTCGATGAACTATGGGAAGACTGGATGCGCCATGCGGACCTCATCCTTGTCGACGAAGAGTTGCTGGAGATCGTCTATCGGGCGTTGCAACGGCGTCATCCGCGCAGCGGTACGCATGGCCGACCGGGCACGCCGGCTGAGGTGGTGCTGCGCATGCTGCTGCTCAAGCACATCCGCGATTGGAGCTTCGCTACCTTGGAGCGCGAAGTCCGCGGCAACCTCCTGTACTGCGAGTTCACGCGTGTAGGCGGTGAAAAGGTGCCTGATGCCAAGACGATGGGGCGATTGGCACAGGCGCTTCCACCTGAGGTAATTGAAAAGCTTCATGCTCGCATCATCACCATAGCCCAGAACCGGGGCGTGGTGAGCGGCAAGCGAATGCGCGTGGATACTACGGTTGTGGAAACCAACATTCACTATCCCACCGACAGTAGCTTACTGGGCGATGGCGTGCGGGTGCTCACGCGCCTGATGAAAAAAGTCACAGAGATCACAGGAAAGGCCGGCACATCCTTGCGCGATCGTACCCGCAGTGTGCAGTGTCGCTTGATCGAAATCGGCCGGGCGACTCGCGCCAAAGGTACAGGTGCGATGGAGAGGGTCAAGACCGCCTATCGAAAACTGGTGGAAGCCACTGGGCGCGTCGCGGGCCAGGCAAAGAAGTTTTCTGCCGAGATTGCTGAAGGAGTCAAGCGCGCTCCCGGGTTTCTTCAGCAAGCCAGGCTCGAAGGCCTTCGGGGGGAACTGGATGCGGTTCTGCCGCGGGTGAAGCAAGTCATGCGCCAGACCAGGTCTCGGCTTTTCGGAGGCAACACCCGCACGGAAGGCAAACTGGTCAGCATCTTCGAAACGGAGACGGAAATCATCCGTAAGGGAAAAGCCAGCAAACCCACCGAATTCGGCAAGATGATCAAGGTTCAGGAGGCCGAGAACCAGATTGTCGTTGCCTATGAGGTCTATGAGCAACGGCCCAACGATAAAGATCTACTGGTACCCGCTGTCGAGATCCACCAGCATCGCCTGGGCCGCGTACCTGCGATGGTGGCTGGCGATGCTGGATTCTACTCCGCCCATGGCGAAGCCAAACTCGGTGATATGGGAGTGAAGCGAGTTTCCATTCCCAATCACTCCACCAAGAGCGTAGAACGGCGTCGGCATCAAAAGCAGCGATGGTTCCGCAAAGGACAGAAGTGGAGGACGGGCTGCGAAGGCAGAATCAGCATCCTCAAACGACGCCATGGCCTCCGCCGCTGCCGCTACAAAGGAACCGCCGGGATGAAAAGATGGGTGGGTCTCGGCGTGATCGGCGACAACCTAATCAACATTGGTTCCACCATCGTCGAATAACTTCCCGCTCTCTCCTCTCTCCTCTGCTCCACCCCCTCAGTTCCAAACCAAAACTCGATCCGTCCCGGCCCCCTAATGCCTTTTCTCAAAATCCGACTTTTGCGCCGGAAAGTAGCTAGATGCAAACAGGGGCGGTCGCATGTGCGCTTGGGCCAATATGATTTTAAGAGACTCTGTCCGAAAATCTAAGAAAGCGCGCAAGCGAGATCATAGAGCGTAAACCACGAGCAAGCCGTCTCGGCAGATGTACAATTCAGCTTGAACTTCTTATACCGCCGCAAGAAGTTGTCGGGATGGTATTCCGCAAGGTAGCCTGAGTAGTGGGACTTTCTTCCACAAGCTAATTCTCGGCTGCCGAAGCGTTCCGGAATCATGTACCGTGAACCGGTGAGAGGGGTAATTTCGGATCCTATTGCATCATCGGGATGGGCGTGTGCGAATCCCGCCATTGATCCTTGCGAACGGAGCCGGTTCTTCGGTAAACCTTGCTTGAGTGACCGAACTGCTCGCAAACAGGGCTTTCCACCTTATTTGAAGAATCAGCTTTGCGCGCGTGCACACCGATTGAACAGCGGTTTCAAATCTTCACGAAATCTCGACAGATCCTATGGCTCGGCATTTGTATGTTTTTTCAAGACGAGATTTTGCATGGCCGAACGGATCAAAAAGTAGGGCGTCTATGTAAGTAGGGCGTCTCTGTTTCAGTCGCGCTTCCTTGGAGGGTTCAGCAGATGAGTTTTCGGCACACACTGAAGCGACTGACCGTTTTGAGCATGAGCTTTGTCCTAGCGACG
>JAJZAL010000066.1 GCA_021799405.1 Acidobacteriota bacterium | reverse complement strand
GTCCCTCTCTGAGGTGGCGCGAGTCGTCAAGAAGGGCGGAACAATCCGCGTTCAGATGGCGAATGCGCTAGGTGTTCGAAGCTTCTATCATATGGCTCGGCGCCGCTTCCGCGAGCCGCACGGGTTCGAGGTGCGATATTGGACCCCTGGCGAATTATCAAGAACATATTCGGCAATCGTCGGTCCGACGCGGCTTGATGCGGATTGCTTTCTTGGCCTTGGTCTGCAATGGTCTGATTATCGACGGTTGTCGGGTATCGGAAGGGTGGTATTGATCGCGTCGGAGTTACTGCGGAGGATGAGTCAGTGCGTGTATCCTCTGCGCTGGTGCGCCGACAGCCTATTCTGCACCAGCGAGGTGCGGTAGCCGGGGAAAAAGGGCGTTGAGTGCAGATGCAACACAGAAGAATTATCTGTGAGATTGGTTCCGGCTCGATGCAGGCGAAGTGGAGCGCATCGAAGAAGACGACGCCGTTCCTTTCATGATGCAGGTATTCTAGATTCGCGAGCAAAAGCGGCCGCAGATCCCGCAGTCACCCACGTCGACGGATCAGGACGTCTGCAGACCGTCTACCGCCATACCAATCCGCTCTACTATCGCCTCATTGAATCCTTCCGCGATATCACCGGTGTGCCTATGGTGCTCAACACGTCGTTCAATGAGAATGAGCCCGTAGTTTGCGAGCCAAAGGAAGCGCTTGAGTGCTTCCTGCGCACGAAGATGGATGTTCTTGTCCTTGGCAAAATACTCATTCGACGGTGCGAAAGCGCTGTGGCATAGCGCTCTTTCGCTTTGAACGCATCGCGATCAACATCGCAAGATGATCTCTAAAGTTCACTTGTTAACGCAGCGCGCTTACATCCGGTGAAGCGCCCCCGTACGCGGCTATTTGGGAAGGAAGCCTGATCTATCTTCAGGATTCTTCCTTCGTCACCGAAACGCAGGTCACAGCCGGACGAGGCATCAAATGCAAATTACCTTCCTCAATCAATTCTTTTGGCCTGATACCGCTGCGACGGGGCAGCTGCTGTCGGATCTAAGCCGAGCCATCGCCGCTGAGCAGGGTCAAGCAACCGCTATCTGTGGTGGGGTTAATTATGGAGTTCAGGATACAACTCTACGACCTCCGGCACGTATACTCCGCACGAGTTTTGTCTCGTTCTCCAGGAGCCCGTTGCATCGTCTGCTATCCTACGGCTCATTCCTTGCCGGGGCAGTCTGGAATAGCTACCGTATCAAGCGCCCGGACATCGTTCTCACTTTGACCACTCCGCCACTGATTTCGGTGCTGGGGCGCATGATTAAACTGATGCGCGGCTGCCAGCACTACATCTGGGAGATGGATCTCTACCCGGACATCGCCATCGATCTGGAAGTCCTCCGCCGCGATTCAATGCTGACTGGCATCATTGGTCTCCTCGCCGATTGGTCGCGCCGCAATGCCGACGGTATCATCGTTCTGGGCGACGATATGAAAGCTCGTCTGATCGCACGAGGCATTCCCGAGGACAAGATTTTCGTAGCTGAAAACTGGGCCGATGGAAGCGAAATTACTCCACAGTCCTTCCCGGAAGGACCGTTCGTCGTGCACTATTCGGGCACCCTCGGCCTTGCCCATGATGTGGACACCATCGCCGGCGCCATGGATCGTCTGCGCAACGATTCGCGCTTCCACTTTGTCTTTTCCGGCGGCGGCGCTCGCCGTGAATACCTCAAGAACTACTGCCAGAAGCATGGCATCAAAAACGTCGACTTCCATCCGTACTGCTCCCGGAGCGAACTGGGATCGAGTCTTGCCCAAGGGCACGTCGGCCTCGTCACACAGTTGCCGCAGACATGCGGCTCTCTGGTGCCGAGCAAGACATATGGAATCATGGCTGCCGGCCGTCCGGTCCTGTACATTGGTCCCTCTGATACCACGCCAGCTCAAAACATCAGGCGCTATGGCTGCGGCTGGCGCATCGACCCCGGTGACGTTGACGGTTTAATTCATCTGCTGGGACTCCTTGAATCGGACCGTGAAGCGGTTCGAAATGCCGGGAGAAGAGGCCGCGAGGCATTCGAGCAGCATTATGACCTCCCAATTGGAGTTCAACGCATCATCAACATTCTTGGTCTGAGACAAACCGATGCACGCACTGTTTTCTTTGGGCACGATAACATTCCTGCTCTCGCTGATTCTGACGCCGGCCGTTAGAAATTGGTTTGGTAAGAAGCCAGCCTGTGCAGTCCCGAGAATCGGCGGCGTACCGATCGCGCTGGCATGTCTTCTTGGCTATGGCCTGGAGATCGCCGTGCGTCCGGCGGGTAGCGATGTAATGTGGGCATCGAGGGGCTTCCTATTGCAACTGTTCGGCGCCGCGCTACTCGTTTTTGCCATCGGCTTGATTGACGATCTGAAGCAAATTGAGCCATGGCACAAACTCATTGTCCTGACGATCGCGGCCTGCCTTGCCTACCGGGCCGGAGTGCAGATTCAGTCAGCTGCCGAATCTTCGATCGGCAACTGGGGCCTGCCGCTTTCCGTCGTATGGATCGTAGTCTGCTCTTCAGCCTTCAATTTCATCAGTGGCATGGACGGTTTGGCATCTGGAGTCGGCCTGTTTGCGGTCTGTACAACCTTCGTCGTTGCTTTGCTCCAAAACAACCTCGTCCTCGCGGCCGCTGCGATCCCGATCGCTGGAAGCATCCTGGGGTTCCTCCCGTATAACTTTAGTCCCACCACGATTCTTCTCGGCGAGTCCGGCAGCCTGCTCATCGGTTTTATGCTTGGCTGCTATAGCATTCTCTGGAGCCAGAAATCTGAAACGGTCCTCGGCCTGACGGTGCCGCTGCTGGTCCTTTCGATTCCCATGTTCGACGCCGTGTTCGTTGTTCTGCGCCGTTTCCTCCGGCGCCAGCCGCTTGGAGCAGCCGATACGTCCCACATCTACCACCGGTTGCTGAATCGCGGCCTTGCGCCGCATAGAGCGACGTTTGTTCTCTATGTGTATTCCGTGATCGCCGCAATCGTTTCCGTGCTCATCCTTCACAGTCGAAGCCCGTGGATGGCGATCGTTGTGTTCTGCGGAGCTGCCTGGATATGGATTCGGCATCTCGGTTGCGTTGAGTTCAATGTAGCGGGACGGATGTTTCTGGAAGGAGCTTTCCTTCGCCAACTGGACGCCGAGATCCACCTCAGTTCCTATGAGGACCGTCTCAAGGCCGCCTCCACTCCTGAAGAGTATTGGGCGATCGTCGAACAGGGCCTGAACGAATTCGGATTCCACGGGGCGCAACTCTCAATAGCTGGCCTGACGTTCGAGTGGTACCGCAACACGCCATCCTTCGGTTCCTGGGAGGTCAGTGTCCCTATCGCTGACTTTGATTGCATCCGTCTCAGCCGCACGTTTGGCACGGGTACGCATGCCAACGGCTTCGCCCCGTTCGTCGACCTCCTTCGCAGGAGCCTCAGAGCAAAGCGCGGCATCTTCCTCTCGTACCGCCGCAGACTAAATTAGGGGGACAATCATGTATTCTCTGGCATTCCTCGCGGCTATTTCTTTCCTGTTGTCTCTGCTGATCACGCCCGTCGTGCGGAATACCTTTCATCGCCTCGGTATAGTCGATCATCCGAACGATCGCAAGCCGCACCCTCATCCCATCCCGCGAGTCGGAGGCGTGGCAATCCTCCTGGCATATTCTGCTGCGTACGGTTGCGTCCTGCTGGCGCACTCCCAGGCTGACGTAAAGATTTGGCATGGTTTCCAATTTGTGACGCGCCTTGCCCCGGCCGCTCTGATCATTTTTGCAACAGGCTTCATCGACGACATCTGGGGTCTCAAACCCTGGCAGAAGCTTACTGGTGAGGTTGGTTCTGCGCTGTTGGCATTTTGGGTCGGCGTCCGAGTACAGGATTTCGCAGGATTTCATCTCGCCATCTGGTTTCAGCTTCCTTTGACGGTCCTGTGGCTGGTCGCCTGTACGAACGCCGTGAACCTGATCGATGGTGTTGACGGACTCGCGACAGGCGTAGGTTTATTCGCGGCTTGCACAACTCTGTTTGCGGCCCTGTTGGAGAACAACATTGCGCTCGCATTAGCGACCGCCCCGCTGGCTGGATGCTTGCTTGGATTCCTGCGCTATAACTTCAATCCGGCCACGATCTTTCTGGGCGATTGCGGCAGCTTGTTCATCGGATTCCTGCTGGGCTGTTATGGAGTCCTCTGGAGCGAGAAAGCCGCTACCATCCTCGGGATGACGGCGCCATTGATGGCTCTTGCAATCCCGCTGCTGGACACCTCTCTGGCAATCGCGAGACGGTTTCTGCGCCGTCAGCCGGTCTTCACCGCCGACCGTGGCCACATCCATCACCGTCTGCTCGACCGCGGGCTGACCCCGCGCAGAGTAGCTTTGATCCTGTACGCCTTCAGCGCACTCGGCGCCATGTCCTCTCTGTTGATGATGGATCAGCACGTCGCCGGCATGGTCATCATCATCTTCTGCGCCGTCACCTGGATTGGCGTGCAGCACCTTGGGTATGTCGAGTTCGGCACTGCCGGGCGGATGTTTCTGGACGGGGCCTTTCGCCGCATGTTGAACTCACAGGTCTCCTTGCAGATGCACCATGAAGAACTGGTCGCCGCGCCGACTCCTGAAGATTGCTGGGAGGTCATCTTGGGCGCATGCAAGGGTGCGGGGTTTCATCATGTCCAGATGGTGCTCGCCGGACGAACCTTTGAATGGCAGGACGGCATTAACCCTCTGAATACCTGGGACATCACGATACCGATTTCGGACTCCGATTATGTCCGGCTGACGCGCTCCTTTGGCGGTGGGCCGGAGCCGAATATGATTGCGCCGTTCGCTGATCTGCTGCGGCACGCGCTTGTTCCGAAGCTCCCAGTCTTTGCAGCCATGTCGCGCATGGTACCGCCGGATATGCATGTCGAAACCAGTCCCTCGGATGATTCGGATGAAATGATGCTAGAGTCTTCTGCTCACGGTGACTGACCGATTCCACCCATTCCTCCTGAATCCCACCTCGCCACTCAGCCGCTGCTCAAACCATCCACGGAAGACCGCGGCCGAAGCGTCCTCTCACTCTCCAGACAAACTCACCCAATCTGCAGGTCGTAACTGCGAACTGCTTCGCCTGTCTTTTCGGCAGATTCCATTTCTCATGAGTTGAACTTTCGCCATAAACTGGATCCTGAGGGATTTGGTATTCAACATTGCACAGGACCACGACTGCCTGGCATCGCGCTTGGGTAATTTGATAGAAACAGGGAATTCGAGAGAGAGACAGCCCGGCAAGTTCGTCTCACTCTGAACACCCTTAGCTGCAAGAAATGCTGTCCAATGTGCTTGAAGAGTGAGAGTGTTTGAAATATTCACTTGGCCAGTCTTAAGATAACGAGGAGAGAGAACGGTACATGTCTAATTCTGTTTCCATTTGCGTAGTTGGCTCCGGATATGTAGGCCTGGTGGCGTCAGCGTGTTTTGCTGAAATGGGGCACCGGGTCTTGTGTGTGGATAACGACGAGTCAAAGGTGAAGACCCTGAACGAAGGTGGTGTGCCGATCTTTGAGCATCATCTGCCGGAATTGCTGGCCAAACACAGGGGCCACGGTCTTGACTTCACAACCGATCTGCATGGGGCCGTTGAACAGAGCGAGGCTGTTTTCATTGCCGTGGGCACACCGCAGGGCGATGGTGGCGCCGCCGATCTCTCCTATGTGGAGGCCGTCGTATCGGAGATCGCGCGATCAATTCGCGGCTACAAGGTCATCGTGGAAAAGAGCACGGTGCCGGTTTATACCAACGAGTGGATTCGCCGGGTGCTGCAGCGCCATGGCGTGCCTCTGGAGAACTTCGATGTGGTTTCGAATCCTGAGTTTCTTCGCGAAGGAACGGCAGTAACAGATTTTCTGCATCCGGACCGCATCGTGGTGGGAGCCAATTCCGAACGCGCTGCTGAGCTCGTTTCGCGCATCTATAAGCCACTTAGCTCAGGGAGTTATTATGCGCAGCCGGGTGCATTGAACGGGACACACAGCACATCTCATCCGGCAACAGTATTTGTCACCTCGGCGCAAAGCGCAGAGATCATCAAGCATGCCTCCAACGCGTTTCTGGCGCTGAAGATCTCTTTTATTAACGCTGTGGCAAGCCTGGCGGAGGCGGTCGACGCTGATATTGAAGATATCGCCACCGGCATGGGCATGGACAGCCGCATCGGCCCCAAGTTTCTGCGTGCCGGGCTGGGCTATGGCGGTTCCTGCTTCCCCAAAGATGTGGCAGCGTTTCGCCGGGTTGCCGAGGAGCGCGGCGTAGACTTTCAGCTGCTCACTGAAGTGTGCAAGATCAACGAAACACAAAAGGATATCTTCTACAACAAAGTGCTTTCGGCGCTCTGGACACTGAGAGGGAAGCGACTGGCAGCCCTGGGACTCTCCTTCAAAGGGGGCACGGACGACATCCGCGAGTCGCCCGCCATTGACGTCATCAAGCGGCTTCTCGCCGGCGGTGCCAGAGTTACTGCCTATGATCCAGCCGCCACAGAACGAGCCAGCGAAGTTCTACCCCCAACAGACAAGCTGACCTATTCCTCAAGTATCTACGAGGCGGCCAAAGATGCTGATGCTGTATTGATCCTGACAGATTGGAAAGAGTTCGCGAACATGGATCTGAATCGCCTGAGCCAGGTTGTCCGCTTCCCCATCGTGATTGATGGCCGCAATCTCTATAAGGCGGAGAAGATGGAGGAGCACGGCTTTACTTATGTGAGTATGGGAAGGCCGGGCAGTTTTCAAGCACAACAGCGAAAAGCGCAATGTGTCATCGTGTAATGGACCGGCGCGCCGCGGCCGTGACAGGAACAGCTACATTGGTCAGATGTTAAATTTGACTCGGAGTACAATTCGCTAGTATGCATATTCTCATTACCGGCGCTGCCGGATTTCTTGGCTCGCATCTGACCGACAGGCTTTTGCGTGATGGACACAGTGTTCTCGGCGTTGATAATCTCTCGACCGGCAATCTGGAAAATCTGGCCCATCATCACGGCGAGCCCCGATTCCGCTTTATGCAGTGGGATATTTGCCAGCCACTCCCGGCACAGGAAGAGCCCAACCACTTAGATTACGTCTTTAATCTTGCTTCGCCGGCCAGTCCCCCAGAGTATCTGCGATTGGGGATCGAGACGCTGCGCGTGGGTTCTATCGGGACGGAGAATATGCTTGCCCTGGCGGAGAGACATGGAGCCGGATTCCTCCATGCTTCTACTTCGGAATGCTACGGCGACCCGTTGGTGCATCCACAAACGGAAGACTACTGGGGAAATGTGAATCCTGTGGGTCCGCGCTCGGTCTATGACGAAGCGAAGCGATACGCCGAGGCAATGGTGATGGCATATCATCGCAACCGCTGCGTAAATACGCATCTGGTCCGCATCTTCAATACCTATGGCCCCCGCCTGCATCCCAGCGATGGTAGGGTCATCTCGAACCTGATGATGCAGGCTCTGCGCGGCGAGCCGCTCACCATCTACGGCGATGGGAAGCAGACACGGAGTTTCTGTTTTGTCGACGATCTGATCGAAGGGATTGTGCGTCTGGCCCGCTCAGATGAGCATATGCCGGTGAACATCGGCAACCCCGCCGAGTTTACGATTCTTGAGTGTGCGCAGGCGATCTTAGAAGTTACGGGGTCGAAGAGTGAACTGCGCTTTGAGCCATTACCGGAAAATGATCCGACGCGGCGCCGTCCCGATATAACCAAGGCCCGTGCCCGGCTGGGATGGGAGCCCCAAGTTCAACTTAAAGAGGGTTTGGCGCGCTCACTGCACTACTTCAAGAGCAAGCTGGCGGTGGGGGTATAGATCTGGTTCTCACCGCTGACTCCAGGATTGACATGATGCGGTTGTACAGAAAATACGATGACTGAGTCGTGAGCAGATTCCATGGAAGAATGACCGAGGAGGGCGATGAGCCCTCCTTAGTTGTTTTTGGCGAAAGGAGGGAGTAGCGCCAGAATTTGCGGGGGCCATCATACTCTGCGACCTGCAGATCTAAAGAATGAATACAACTCTGTTTCAGAATAGTTAGGGTCATTCTTTATGCTGTGGATTATGGAATACTCCTTCGTCAGGATCACCGGAGGGCTAAACGGGAGGCCTTTCCAATGTAAGCCAAATGGGTCCCCGTCGCGAGACATATCACACAGTCGCATTCCCGCGTATGTAGTGTGCATGCCCATGATCACGTCTTCCCCGACAGGTATATTTGACCACCGCAGCGCTTCGTCAAAACAGCCATATTCTGCCAGCCGCGAAAGCATCGTTCTCGACAGTGCATATGCACCACCCTGGCAATAACTTAAATGATCGTAACCTCGAGATTCAGCCCCGCGAATAAGGGCGTACACGTGGGAAAAACTGCTGTACCAATCTATATGATTCTCGGCTTTACTCATCTCTATCAAGTCGATATTGCCCCCCACTGCATTCAAAAGATGTTCCCATCGCCTAGCCATCTCCGTGAGAGGGGAAGTCTCACTGGACTCACATCCAAACGTTGGATCAGCCCGGTTGCATGTCCGGCCAATCACTCCTACCTGTCCGATTTCTGGATTTGAAACAAGAGTATCCTCAATGACTTCAGAAAACGGCCTGATGATCAGGGAGTCCGTATCAAGTTTGAGGGAATATGCGGCATCGGTATGATGCCATATCCAGTTCAAACCATGCATTACACCTGTAAACAGGCCTCCGTAATAACCCAAACCGCCGCCCCGCCGCGGGTTCTCAACGGACACCACATCGCATCGAGGAACAATATCAATTCTCCGTTCCAATCTGCGATTCCGTGGACAATCATCAACTAGCACGATCCACCGGACCCTTGGCTCATTGCTCATGATGCTTCGAACGAGTCTCTGGAGCCTATCGATATCAGAAACATCAGAGCCGACCGGTATCACAACCGCAAAAGTAAGACTCACGGACTCTCCCCCAAGTAAGGCGCGAAGTTATCGATTGTTTCGTCTTCGAGGTAAAATGCTCCTGTTTGAATCGAGTTGGCCGTTCTGGCATCAAGAAACGACAGGCAGCGGTGCGCTGATAGCATACCAGTCTCTTTCATCTGGCACAGAATTTGCCGGATCCTCCGCCGGTAAGCAGAACTCAGGTTGACCGAGTTTCTGTACAAGCCTGGCCGAAGCATGGCCCCGCGTTCGTCCAGGACTTTATCCTGGATAAACGCTTTCACGCCGCATATCGCGGATCACGCGTCCGAATCGTCCAGTGCCCGTTCGACGGCGGCGGGCGAGTAGTTCCTGTTTACGAGGTCGCGCCCCTTGGCAGCAAGAAGCGCGCGCAGTTCAGGGTCACAGGCCAACCGGACGCAGGCAGCCGCAATCGCATCGGGAGTGTCGGCGATCAGTAGCTCTGTTTCGTGGGCGACGGCCAAGCCCTCGGCGCCGATGCTCGTACTGACAACTGGCCGGCCATAACTGAACGCTTCGAGTATCTTGATTCGGGTGCCGCCGCCAGCCCTCAGCGGCACAACCAGCGCACCCGCCGCACCGTACACCGTTTTCACATCGGGGACCGCTCCGAGGAGGTGGACGCCCGCGGCGCCGGCGGCTTCCTGGAGTCGGGGTGATGCGCCACCGCCCGCAATCTCAAATCTAACCTCGATCGGTGACAACTTGCGAACAGCAGGCGCGATTTTGCGACAGAGCAGGAGCGCGGCATCCTCGTTCGGGTAATATCCCAGTGTTCCGATGAAAAGAATCCGGAACGGATCGCGTTCCGGCGCAGGCTGAGGAGCGGCCGGAATCCGCACTCCATTCGGGAGGACCCGTAATTCGGCGCGACCGCCGAGAGACGCTAGAAGGCGTCTGTCGGGTTCGCAAGAGACGTAGACCCGGTCTGCCGTCCGCAGCGCCTCCCGCTCGGCGTCAGCCGATCGCTTCGCTTCGGCTTCTTCCCAAAGCGCAACCGGCAGATCGCCGTTCGCCCGACGCAGCGCGGCGATGCGGGCGCGCGTTACAGAATCGACGTCGTCCAGGTCCAAGTTGAGGCGCGGCCGCGGCGTGCGTCGTGCCACAAGGGAGCGGGCCAGCGGCAGTGTTGCCAGGCGGAATACATGAACGACATCGAATGGCGAGCGGTAGAACGGTGCCAGCTTTCCGATGCGCCGGGCCCATAAGCCTGGCCCAGCCGCGCCGAGTGGCGCGGGCAACACGGCTACCCGGCGGCAGAGGCGGTGCAATTCCTCCGGCACCTCTTCGCTCGGCCCAGGGTAGAGCCGGAAGGCCAGCAGCGAGACTGCGTGCTGGGCGGACAGGGCCTCCAGGACCAGGCCGGCGCGCATTGCCAGACCATTGCCCGTGAGCGCGGGCACAACAGGACTGAGGAAGAGCAACTCGGGTTTGGCGCTCACGTTCACCACTTGGCGTGCCTGATCTCCAGGTGCGGCATCCCCCAACAGCGATAGCCCATGTCGTGCGCCAGAATGCCGAGCCCCTCTGTTTCCAATTCGCCACGCTCACGCGCCAGCGGACTGGGCTTGCCGTACGGAACTGGGGGGAAAATCAGGCCTTCGCGATGCAGATCGGCGCGTACCAGCAACATCGTTCCTCCTACCGCCTCCAGTTCAACAAGGTCGCCTTCATGTCGCATATCCTGCATCAGCAGTCTGCCGTGGTCCCGCCATGCGTTCTGATCGAAGGTCAGGCCGGCGGGCTCCAGCACACAGTGCGGTTGCACGATGTCCTTGCCGGTTGCGAGCAGCTTCTCGATGATGTCGGCAGGAAAATCGATGACGTCCACATCCAGCCAAAGCACCCATTCTTCATCGTCGAGCGCGTGGAACAGAAGGTGATTCCGGCTCTTGGCGAGGACCGCCCTGCGATCCGGCTGAATATGCTCGGCCCACCGCGAGGTTCCTTGCGGGATGCAAAATCCGAAGTCCTTCTTCCAGAGTTCCGCGCGCCGAAAGTGCTTGCGCAGGCGCGGCAGCCGGTCTTTCAGCTCCTGGTACGTTCCGTCTCTGCTGTCGCTCTCCAGGAAACCGATCGAGATCCGGTTCGCAGGATAACTGAGCCGCGTGATGCGCTTGTAGTATCCGGGAACGAAGGCAGCGCCGTCCTTCACCGGCGTCAGAATTAGAATCGTGGGCAGCCGGAGGGAGGGGCGAGAGGACAGGCCCAGCCGGCGCACCAGCTTCGCCGTGCGCGACTCTTTCGTCTCAGGCTTGAACTCCAGCAGGCGGAGTAAGTGGGCGGCCTCGCGGCGCACAACCGCGTCGTCTCCCTTCGCCGCCGTCTCGATCGCTGGCCGGGCTGCGTTTCTCAAGTGAAGGATCCTTCCCCAATCCCGGTCAGGCGGGCCGATCCAGACGTGCGCCAACAGCTCTGGCTCCTGCACGCCCGGGGGAATGACGCACCGCTCCAGGAGGCCCCTTGCCGCCACGGCGCGCACGCGATGAGACGGGTCGCGCAAGAGTTGCGCAAGAGCTGGAGCAGCTTCCGGCGCGGGGTGGGTCTCAAGCGCTTCCGCCGCGGCCAGCCGGATGTCGCGATCTTCGCTCGCCAGCGCGCCGCGGATCACCGGCAGCACTCCCTCGGCAGGACGGTTGCGAAGCTGCGCAAATACGAACAGAAGCGCCCGCTTCCTCGGCTGCTCGACAAGGGGCGCTTCGACACATGGCGCCGCCGCGCGCGCGGTCAAGACTGGAACCTGCCGCGTGGAGCGTCCATACGGCAACCACTCCGGACCATGCGAGTACGGAAGCATCAGGATGCGATACGGCTTGCCGAACGAGTGCGCTGCGTGCGCCATCCAGCCTTCTACCGTGACGATCAGGTCGGCGCGCTGGATGCCGTACAATGTCAAACGCATCACCGAGTCCGCAGTTGATAACGCGGGATCCCGCGGGATGCCAGTCTCCTCGCTGTCAGCAACCGGCCCGATCACGGCGGCTGAGCGGGTATCCTCCGGCAGCCTGGCGATCGCGTCCTGCGCTGCGCCAGGGGCACCCCAACTCGCTCCAGTCGGCATGACGATCACACGGAAACCCTCACGAATCAGCCGGAGAATCTCGGCCGAGATCGCCTCAGGATCGGTGAAGCCTTTGAGCCGCTCCGCGCCCCCGAACGGAGCGAGCAGGGCCATCCGGGCGCCGCACGCCATTCCATTCCAGAACTCTTCGGCTTCCTGCCATGGGCGGCCGGCCAGCACAAACTCGCTGTCCAGATGCTGTTCTCCCCGGCGTGTGGGAAGTCCCAGATCCGCCATCAGGCGAAGAGCCGGCTCATAGTTGTTCGCGATCCGGCGGCGGTTCAGCCTCAGTTGGCCAGCAACCTGCTCCCCATGGAGTCGGACTATCTCGAAGAGGAAGTGATTGAAACCTTTTCGCGATCGAATATCGAGAAATGGCCTCTGTCGCTCGCGCAACTCCTCTAATGTGCGCTCCAGTGCGAGATCATAAGCCACCTCATGAATCTCGGGCTCGTAGAAATCGATCACGGCGTCGAACGGCGCGGCCAGGCTTTCCAGCACGCGAGCGCGATTGCCGATAGGGATGGTGGCGACCCGCGGATGGGAATAGAGGTGCAGGCGCCTCGTGACGATCACGATCTTGAGTTCGAGATTGAAGTCCAATAGCGCCTGCATGAGCGGCGCGGAGCGCGCAATTTCGTCGCCTTGACCGTCGTTGATGTTATGTACGATAAGCGCGCGGCGCGGCCCGCAGCGCAGCCTCTCTGCGACCGCTGTGTGCCGTTCGAACGCTCCGGAGGCCGGATCCATCCTGCTTTTTCCCCGCAGCCAGTACAGGAAGTGCTCGCGCGTGCGCTCGTCCGGGTAGAGGCGTGCGGCGCGGTCTATGAAGCTGTTCAAAGGAGCGTCTTCCGCCATGAGCCGCGGCTCGATCACGTCCCATAGCAGCGCCGTGCGAAATGCCTCTGCGCCGCCTTCGGCTGCGGCGAGTAGGCGCTCTATATCGAGCAGCTCAATCGCCCAGAACACCGCGTTGCGCAGCGCTTCCAGCGCGATTGTCTTGCGCTCGTCCGGGAGCCCGGGCGCTGAAATCAGGCGGGTAGCCGATGCGACGGCGCTGGCGGAGAACGGCACGCTGGCCGAGAGAGCCTGGCTGGCTGCGGCGAGGGCTTCGGCATCGAGATCCGGCTGCGCGATCAGGCGCTCCACGTGCTCGATCACGTCCGATGTGACGAGCGAAGGGCATTGCCACAGCAGAACACCCAGGAGCAGCAGCCACCCGTCAGGATCCTCCGCAGGACCCGCCTGCAAGACAGCAACCGCTTCCGCGGGAACCACGTCCGGCGATTGCAGAAGCCGAATTGCGAGCGCGGTCATACGGAAGCCAGCAACTCCTCCCGCAGATCGCGATAGAAGCTCACGGCCCACTCCGGGAGAATCTGCTCCGGCGTTTTGTACAACGGGCGCTCCTCTTTCAGGTATGTTTCGAGTGATCGCCCGTCCGTCTGCTGCGTCCACGTGTGCCCCCGATCGACGCCGATTCGGCGGTGGCGAACAGCGAGAAACGAGTCCAACGCCCCAGGAGCACGAACCGGCAGAACGCCGGCGCCTGCACGAGTCTGATCAAGCACGAACCACATGTCCTCATCTTGGAACAGCGGACGGAAAGGGCAATGCTCCCAATCTTCGCGCGCGAACACCAGCGTGGCGCCGGGCACATTATTGACGAGCGATCTACGCACCTCCCAGCGCTCCACCTCGAAGAAGAGAAAGGGCATGAGAAATGCGACCGTCGGTCTGCAGACTGTCGCGCGATGCTCAGCCAGAGCGGACATCATCGTGCTCAGGAATTGAGGACCGTACCAATCATCGTCGTCCATCTTCATGCACCAGCTGCCGCCTGCTATGGCCAGCGCGCGATTCAGTTTCTCGCCGATTGGCGTTGCCGGTGTCGTCCTGATCAGCCGCCCGCCCACCGCCTTCAGCCTCGCGGCATCGACAGGGAACTGTTCGCCATCGTCCACAACAATAAGTTCACGGGAGGGGTAGAGGAAATGCTGGTAGCAATCGAACGCTCTGGTCAGAAAGCGGGGCCGGTCGCGTGTGGTGAGAACGACTGAAACAAGTGGAGGGCCTTCAGCTGAGATGTTCATGAGCCAATGGCCCTCGTCCTAAACATTGGGTTAGGTGCTCCCGGCTAACTAAACTTAGCCGATAGGAACACAGAAAGACCGGCCCGTGTTGATTATCACCGCGCACTCGCCGTCTGGACACTGCGCCGAGGCTGCTACGCAGTGGCCAAAATCGTCCTCGTGGAGATGCTGTGCCCTGCAGAATTCGACGCACATGTTGTTTCCACTTGCCGACGCAGTCTTCCCGAGGAATAACATTCCTCCGAGACCTATTATTAACTTACCAAAGGCCCTGCGGCTGGGGACTCCGCTTGCCAGGCTTTTTGCGAACTCATCGATATGTTTCTTCACGCGATCTGCTCCTCCCTCCTGTGTGGTTTTAGAATTGAGACAAACTTCGCGCTCAATATGTTACGTATATAGAAGGTGCCAACGGCTTCGCAATATAAAAATGCAGCAATTATGAATATTTCGCAGTGTCGTGCAATAGGAAGATTCGAAAGATGCATCCCGGAAGTTAGCGCGCCAGTTTGAGAATCGGCCCCACCCCGATCGCGACGTCCGACGCGATCACTCCGGCTTCGTCAATTACGTATGCGACCGGAGTCGCGAACATTCCGTATAAGCGCGAGATCTCCCAGTGCCGCTGCAGCACGATCGGGAACGTCAGCCGCTGTTCGGCGGCCTTGGAGCGGTTCACCTCCGGGTGTCCGCGGCTGATCATCAGCACGCTTATGCCGGTATTCGCCTGATGGATGCGCTCCAGTTCCGGTGCGATTTTCCCGCACGGCCCGCACTCCGGATCGGAAAACACCAGAAGAACCTTGCGGCCCCGGTAATCCTTCAGCGAGACTTCCGAGTTATCCAGCGCCGGCAGTTTGAAGTCGGGCGCGGGCGTCCCGGCTTTGAGGCCGTCGCGTACCAGCTTGCTATCCGCGACGGAGCGGGTGAACTTCTTCGCGGTCCGGGGCGCTTCCGCCATGCCGAGCGCGGCCAGCAGCGGCTCCGCGCCCACGAGGATCTCGCCTATGGTGGCTCGTTTCTCATCCACCAGATAGCCGGCAGGCGTGCCCGGAACACCAAACAGCGACGAAACCTCCGCGCCTTCCTGGAGCAGCATCGGGAACTCGAGGCCATGCTGCGTTAAGATGCGTTGGTTCTTTTCGGCGCCGCCGCGGCTGACGAATAGCGGGCTGACGGCAGGCTTCATGCCGACCTTGAGCAGTTCAGCCAGCCGTTCCAGGAACCCCCGACAGAAGCTGCAATCCGGATGAAAGAAGATGAGCAGCAGGCGTTCGCCTTGCCACTGCGACAACCTCATAATTGGTCCAGCGAGCGAGGGCAACGAGAAGTCGTTGAGCAGCGTGCCGGGAGGCACCCCGGCAGGCAGCGGATTCGCGCCGTCGGCGATCGGAATCCCCTGTTCGCGCAGTTGACGCTCAAGCGACTCGAAGCGGAGCAGCAAACGCCCGTTCTGCCGAAGCAGTTGCCACAATGCACTGAAAATGATGGCCAGCAGCACACCGACGGTAATTGTGGTCAGAAGAACCATACTTGGTCGAACAGAGAATAGCATATGCATACCAGGCACAGCTCGCGCTAGAATGTCTTTGCGCGCGGCAACAGATGGCTTTTCTGGTTTGGGTGGCGGCGGGAGTGGGGGTTGTTGTGTCGGTGGGCTGGTGGCTCGCGCGGCGCACGGCATCGAATCGCGCGTTCGCGCCAGGTAGTCTGATTCGCCAGTACGAGCGCTGCCAAGAGTTATTCCGGCTTGATCAGTTCGAAATCGATAATATTCTGCTTCCAATTGCGCGCCACGACGAGTACCGGATCTCCGGACAACGGTTTCGGAAAGACGATGTGATCATTGATGTCGGCGCTCACGTGGGCATTTTCTCTTACCTGTGCCACTTGAAAGGAAGCCGGGCGATTTACGCATTTGAAGCCTCGTCGCCGAACTTTGCCCGCCTCCGCAGCCACGTTGGCAAGCTCTCGGGCGTGTACTGTGCACAGGCAGTGGTCTGGCGCAGCGACATGAACCGCGATGGCTTCCTGTTCCTTTCGCATATACATGATGACAACACTGGCTCCAGTTCCGTCCTCGCGGGAGGCCAGACGATCGACTTCAATGGGCAACGAATGCTTCCCGGAGCCAGGGAAGCCAAAGCTGTTTCCGTTATTTCGCTCGATGCGATTCTCGAACGCTTCGAGCGGGTGAAGCTGCTCAAACTCGACTGCGAAGGCAGCGAATTCCCCATTCTCCTGACCAGTTCGCTTCTGGACCGTGTCGACCGCATTGTCGGCGAGTTGCATGAATGCGGCGAGGAAGTGATGGCGCATCTGATTCCGGAGTCGCGCGTCAGCGGTTACGGCGATTACCGCTCCGGACACCTGGTCTCCCGTCTCGAGTCACTCGGATTCAGGGTCCGGATCTGGCAGTCCTCGGAAAATATGTGTCTGTTCGATGCCAGGCGGGCGGCGCCATGATCCGCATCGGTGCGTTTACGCGGGGCGAAGACGGTTGGGGCCGGCAGTCGCGCAGTCTCGCGGCTGCATTGGCGGCCTACGAGCCGACCGAGCTGCTCAACTGGGACGATCTCAAGCCGATGCGCTTGCGGCCCTGGCGTCAGTGCCAGCCCAGCTGGCGCAGCTCGGTCGGAATCGCGCTCGGCGCCGTCGAGCAAACGTTCGCTCTTGGCACGCGCTATCGAGTGGCGTACCACGTCGGCGAGACCACGCGCATCCAACCCATGGCGCGCTACTTCCTTGAGCGCGCGGACATGGTCTGGACCCCTTCGCAGTGGGGTCGCGTCGTTCTCGTGTCGAATGGAATCCCTGCCGGCCAGGTCCGCGTCGTTCCAGAGGGCGTTGATACCTCCGTTTTCCGGCCGCCGCTCGAAGGCCAGCGGGACAATGCAGTTTTCCGTTTTCTTTGCATCGCGAAGTGGGAGGAACGCAAAGGCACCGCCGATCTCGTCCGCATCTTCCGCGACGAGTTCCATCCCGGCGAGCCTGTCGAGTTGGTGATGCACTGCGGCCCTGCGGCGAATACCGCGGCTGCCGTGGGCCGCGCCCTGGCGGGTGCCTCTCCGGACCGGTCACCCCACATTACCTGCACCGAGCCGGTCAGCCTCGCCGGACTTGTCGCCTTGATGCAGAGTTGCCATGCCTTTGTCCTGCCGACGCGGGGAGAGGGTTGGGGACTTCCGATCCTGGAAGCCATGGCATGCGAGCTGCCGTGCATCGTAACCGGCTTCAGTGGCCTGACCGAGTTCGCGCATGATGAAAACTGCTTCCTGGTGCGGGTGGCGGAGATGGTTCCGGTCTGCGATCCCTCGTATTACAACCCGGCCGTTGACTGGGGGGAGTGGGCGCAGCCCGATACGGCCCACTTGCGCGCATTGATGCGTTTCGTATATGAAGAGAGAGTGGTTGCTCAGGCCAAGGCGAAACGCGCGTGCGACGAAGCCGCACGATTATGGAGCTGGAACCACGCAGCCTGCCGGGCCATTTCCTGCATCCGGGATCTGCGCGGAAGCCGCGCCTGGTAACCCGATACCGAATCGTCTTCTACTGTTCTACAACCGCTACTGGGATATCGACCCCGCCGCAGGCCTCGCAGCCGGATTCGCGCCCGGATGGATACTCAGCTCCGACCAGTCCCGAATGGAGGAAGCGGACGCCGTGGTCTTCCACATCCCGTCCATGCTCTCATGGTCGGTGGTCCACAAGCGCCCGGGCCAGAAATGGGTCGGCTGGTCGGCTGAATGCGACGTCAATTATCCGCAACTTCGGAATCGGGTTTTTATGGCGCGCTTCGATCTTACGATGACTTACCGCCTCGATTCCGACGTTCCAGTCCCTTATATCAACGAGTGGATCTACGGGCAGTTGCGCCGGCCACCTGCCCCGAAGACCGAAAACGCCACCGCTGTCATCTTCTTGTCTAACATGCGCGAGAACAGCGGCCGTTCCAGCTACATCACGGAACTGATGAAGTACATCCGAGTCGATAGCTACGGTAAGTGGAAGCCGAACCGCGTTCTCCAGCAGGATACAGGCAAGGAGACGAAACTCGACACCATCGCCCGCTACAGATTCAGCCTGGCCTTTGAAAACGCGCTTTCGCAGGACTACGTTAGCGAGAAATTCTTCGATTCGCTCATCGCCGGCTCCGTTCCCGTTTATCTGGGGGCCTCCACCATCGAGGCCTTTGCGCCCGCCGACCAGTGCTACATCAATGTAAACGAATTCGGGAGCCCGCGGGAATTGGCCGACTATCTGCTGCTCCTCGAGCGCGAGCCGGCGCGCTATGCGGCCTATCTGCAGTGGAAGGGTCGTCCTTTCCGAAGCTCCTTCATAGAATTGGTCAGCGCACAGCGCGAGGATTACCGCCGCCGCCTTTGCCGCGCGCTGGACCGCATACTGTGACGCAGCTGCACCAGACTCTCACAAACCCTTGCCGGCGAAAAGTCCCATGCATTTTCCATGCCCTCCCGCAAAGGCCACTCAAGTCGAAATTGGGAACATTTCTGGCGTTATAGCACTCCAGAGACGCATATAGGAATAGGCTCCTGAAACAAGGAAGTCCTGAAAATCGCTCTCTAAGGTCGATCATTGATAACAAGTACCAACTTATGCTGGATTCACCCCTGCACGAAATCTTTGGTTCAGTATTCAATTCATGCAATAGATGCGCGATTGTCTGCCGCCGGCTGCGGCCTGATCCAGCAGGCGATGATGTCTTTCATCACGGCAAGGCGCTTCTTGAGCATCGCCGGACAACCCAGATCGTGCTGGTAGACCGTCGAAAGCGTGTGCTGATTGATGAGGTAAAAGAATCCGAGCGCCGCAATGCTGACATTTATCTGGATGGGGTCGAGTTCGTGACGCACGGTGCCTTCGCGCCGGCCGCGTCGGAGCAATTTCTTCATGATGGCAATGTGACTGGCATTGATTTCGCGCGTCGAAGGCGAGTTTCTGATATGGCGGGCTTCCATCTGGTTTTCACTGTTCAACAGGCGGATGAAATAGGGGTTGCGAAGATAGTGGTCCCAGGTGAAATCGACCAAGCGGAGAATGGCCTGATCGGCGGGCAGCGCATCGAGGTCCAGAGATGCTTCCTCGTTACGGATACTGCGGTAGGCGCTCTCAAGGACTGCGGTGAAGAGTGCGTCCTTGCTGCCGAAGTAGTGGTAAATCAACTGCTTGTTCACGCCTGAGGCAGCAGCAATCCGATCCACTCGGGCGCCGTCGAATCCGCGCTGTGCAAAGATGCGTGTGGCGGCCAGTAATATCTTCTCTTTGGTTTTGGCTGGATTGCGACGGCGGCGATGAGCGGCATTTACTATGATCTTGTCTCTCATACTTTAAAAGTGTATAGTAACCAACCAGTTGGTTGATTAGAGAATTTCTGTTGTGGAGAATAGCATGACACGACCCACAGTACACGATATGCGGCTATCGTTACAGGTGGGTTTTGCGTTGCTGGCCGCGCTTGTGTAGTGGGGCTGGTAAGGGCCGGGTACAAAACACTGGTGAGTGATCTGCCTCGAATTGAAGGCAACCATCTCGCCAATTCTCCGCAGGCGAACATCGCCCCGATCGGCGCGGGAAATGAACTTGTGGCGGGAGATATTACTTGTCTTGAGCTTTACGAAGCGATGATCGTAAGGGCGCTGGCGCGGTGGAGGCACATCGGTTGCCTGGTACGCAACGCTGCTGCGCGCCTGATGCGGCGGTTCAATGATCGTGAACATGTCATTGAGGTGATTGGCTGATATGGCGGATCAGGCAATTACCGTGGCGGCATCGTGACGCCACGTTTTTTCAAGTTCAGAGGTGCTCGTGATGGAAAATGAAGTCCTTTTTGAACGCAGGGAACAGGAAGGCTCGGCCTGGGCGCAGATCATACTGAATCGCCCACTGAAAGGAAACGCACTGACGTTTCCGATGCTCGAAGAACTTGAGCGCATTGCCAGGATGATCGCGAGCGATAAGGATATCCGCGTGGTGGTGATCAGGGGAAATGGGCGCTTTTTCTGCACCGGCGGCGACATTGAAGCGTGGGGAAGTCTGACTCCGAACGATATGGGGCAGAAGTGGATTCTTTACGGAATCAACGTATTCAACTGCATTGCCTCGCTTCCGCAGCCCGTGATTGCTGCAATGGGCGGCCACGCGTTGGGTGGTGGACTGGAACTGGCATTGGCAGCCGACCTGCGCGTGGCAGTACGTACGGCAAAGTTCGGCGTGCCCGAAGTATGTTTGGGGATGATCTCAGGTTGGACTGGTGTGCGCAGGCTGGCCGAAATCATCGGCGTGGCGCGGGCGCGGCATATGGCACTGCTCGGTTCATCGATTTCTGCGGAACAAGCGCTGGAGTGGGGCTTGCTGACCGCCATCGCCGATGACGCAGCCGGCCTGGACACGCTTGTCACACAATGGCTTGAACGCCTGATGGCGAACGGTCCGGTGGCCATGGCATTGACCAAGGGCCTGCTAACGACGATGCACCAGGAAATGCGCCAGGCCTTTGCCTCCGCGGCGGCACATGCAGCGGCAACCGAAGATTGCCGCGAGGGTGTGCGGGCATTCCTAGAAAAGCGCAAGCCTGTCTTCAAAGGCTGCTAAGCAGGGAGATCGCAATGAGCAAGACGCAATTTGTATCGGCAGAGGCCGCAGCCGCAACGATCAACAACGGCGACGTTATTGCTATTTGCGGAAATGGCGCAGGCATGATCTCAGCCGAGAAGATCTTCGCCGCTCTAGAGAAGCGGTTTCTGGAAACAGGAGCGCCGCGTGACCTGACGCTGGTCCACTCGCTCGGGCTCGGCGACCGCGGTGAAATGGGCGCCAATCGCTTTGCACACGAAGGCTTGATACGCAGGATTATCGCTTCGCACTTTACCTGGTCGGTTCGCATCCAGGAGATGATACGTGAAGAGAAGATTGAAGCTTACTGTTTTCCGGGCGGGGCCATCCAGCAGCTTTTGCGCGAAATCGGAGCAGGGCGGCCGGGTCTGATCACGCATTCCGGACTGGGAACATTTGTTGATCCCCGGCAGGACGGCGGACGGTGTAACGCGCGCAGCCGTGAAAATCTGGTTGAAGTCATTACGCTTGATGACAAGGAAGTATTGCGATACAAACCGTTCAAAGTAGATGTTGCCATCGTCCGCGGAACCTACGCAGATACACGCGGCAATGTAAGCCCCGAAGAGGAGGCTGTCGATCTGGACACGCACACGATCGCCCTGGCTGCGCACAACAGTGGTGGCCGCGTACTCGTACAGGTACGGCAGGTAGTAGAGGCCGGGTCACTGCCGGCGCGCAGCGTACGCATTCCTGGCATCATGGTGGATGCGGTTGTGGAAGACCGGGAGCAACAGCTTTTCTATGGCCTTGGTTATGACTCAACAGTAAGCGGAGCGCGTCGAGCGCACCTGAGTGGGGCGACCGCTGAGGTTCCCAGC
>JAJZAL010000065.1 GCA_021799405.1 Acidobacteriota bacterium | reverse complement strand
TCACCACCATTGCCGCCGCGCAGGCCGCGGCTGAAGGCATCGCCGCCATGCAGCGCCACCGCACCACGGTTTTCGCGTTGCAGGCGCTGCATGCGGCGAAAGAGAACAGGGCTGATGTGATAGGAAGCTGAAGAGCACGTCGGGCACCCCGGAAGTGGAGATGAAAAGCGCATCAAGCGTATACATCATTTAGGGAGCGCCGCTCGCCACGTAATAGGCTTCGAAGGAGTTGCGGATTATGCCCGAGGATCTGATCAGTTTTTGGAAACGCTCCAGCTTCAACCGTCTACCATTTGCACATCCGGACGATCTTCCCAAATTGAGGGAGATTCTGGAGAAGAACGGTCGCTGGTCGCCAGAGTCGGATCACCGCAGTTTTCGTGACTATCTCTCGGGGAAACGATTTAATCCGGACGATAATGGCCTCCACCTTTCGCTCCTTCCCGTACCCTACGCGGGAAATTTGCGAAAGGCGTCTGTCGTCGTTCTCATGCTGAACCCTGGCTTCAATTACAGTGACTTTTGGGCCGAATCCGATGAATGCAAAATCCCGGAATTCCGCGCGCGCCTCAATGCAAATCTACAGCAATTGTTCGATGGCGATGGCGCTGAGTACCCTTTCCTTTTTCTCGATCCACAATTCTGTTGGCACGCTGGGTTCCAATGGTGGGAAAAGAAACTCCGGAACGTGATTCAAAGAATCGCTAAGAAGAAGTGCGGCGGAAATTACCGCGAAGCGCTACAGCGTCTATCCAAGAGGCTCGCCTGCATCGAGTTGGTTCCGTATCACTCTGCCTCTTTCAAACACCAGCACCTCATTGAGGAAAAACTACCCTCAATAGTTCGTGCGACGGAGTTCGTTAAGAATCGTCTAGTGGACAAGGCCAAAGCCGGGAAGATAACTCTGATCGTTGCGCGCGGGAACCATGGCTGGAAGCTGGACAGGGCGAGCGAGAATTTAATTATCTACAAAAACGGCGAAGAGCGAGGTGCCAGCCTGAGTGAGAAATCTCGCGGCGGAAAAGCCGTCCTAAGGCGGTTTGGTATTTGGTCTGAACCTTAGAGCAGGGAGCTGACCGCCCTCAGGCGCTGCCAATTACAATAAGTCCATGCTCATCGAAGGTATTTTTGCTGCTACAACCACGCCGTTTTACCCGGACGAGCGCGTGTATTTTCGCAAGATTGAAGCGAATATGGCCCGCTACTCGCGCAGTTTACTGGCGGGAATGGTAGTGCTGGGTTCAACCGGCGAGGGGAACATGCTTGACGACGCCGAGACACGCGAGGTGTTGCGGGTAGCGGCGAATGCCACCGCACCCGAAAAGGTGCTGATTGCCGGCGTCGGCCGCGAGAGCGTGAAGGCAACGGTGGAACTGGCCGCGGCTGCCGCGGAGTTCCGCTACGACGCGGTGCTGGTCAGGACGCCGAGCTACTACGTGAGCCAGATGGGCGACGCAGGAGTGCTGCATTATTTCCGCAGCGTAGCGGACCGCTCGCCGCTGCCCGTTCTGCTCTACAACATCCCGCGGTTTGTGCCCTACCAGATTCCGGTGGAAGTAATCGGCGAGCTGGCGCAGCACCCGAACATCATCGGGATCAAGGATTCGAGCGGCAGCATGGAGCGGATTCGCGGCACCATAGCCGCCACCAGCAATGCTCCCCGGCGCACGGTGACGGTGACGCCGGTCTTTGAGGCGGTGACCGGCCGCATGCTGGCTCCGAAGGCTGAGGCGGCGGCAAGCTTTGTGCCCGCGGGCGATCTGGCGGGCGGCGTGGCCGTGGCCGGAGCGCCTCCGGTGACGCCCATCAAAACGCGCACCAGAGAAGTAGGTTTCCAGGTACTCACGGGTTCGGTTGGAGGCGTCTTTGATGCGCTTGAGGCAGGCGCTTCAGGCGCCGTCCTGGCCTTTGCGGCATGCGCTCCGCAGGCCTGCCAGGAGGTTTACCTTGCCTGGAAGGACCACGATCTGAAACTTGCCAGGGAGAAACAGGAGCGCATTGCCACGACAGGTCAGCGCACCGTTGGCGGACTTGGAATCCGAGGCGTAAAATACGCCTGCGACTTCAACGGTTATTATGGCGGCCGCCCCCGCTCTCCCTTGCTTTCGATTACTGCGGAAGAAAAAGCGGAGATCGAGAAGCTGCTGGCTGAAATCCGGAATTAGAAAGGGACCCGCCGTGCGTGTAATGCTTACTCGCCGTTTCTGCCACATTGCCATGCTTTGCGCGGCAGCAATGCTGCTGGCCGCCGCGTCACTTGCCAACGCTCAGAATGCAGCTCCGCAGCGCCCGAAGATTACGGGCATTTCGCATGTGGGCTACTTTGTGTCGGACCTTCCCAGGGCCATGATTTTCTGGCACGATCTGCTTGGCTTTGACGAGTCGTATGACCTTAAGAAGCCGGGGACAAACCAGGTTCGCATCGCCTTCATCAAGATCAACGACCATCAGCATGTCGAGCTATTCACTGATCCTCCGCCCGCGCCGCCGAATATGATGAGCCACATCTGCTTCAGCGTGGACAACATCGAGCAGATGCGAGCCTATCTCCGCTCCAAGGGCTACAACGTGAAGCCGGGGAATGGTAGCAAAACACGGACGGGCGACTATGCCTTTGAGATCAGGGATCCCGACGGTACGCTGGTGGAGTTTGTGCAGAGCCTGCCCACGGGACGGGAGGCACAGGCGGCGGGCAAGTTCATGCCGGCGACGCGCATCTCGCATCACATTTATCACGTCGGATTCCTGGTGGGAAATGCGGCCAAGTCGATGGCCTTCTATGAAAACGTGCTCGGATTCAAGGAAACCTGGCGCGGAGGCGGCAATCCGAAGGTGCTGAGCTGGATCAATCTGCGCGTGCCCGATGGGACCGATTACATCGAGCTGATGCTTTACAGCAAGCTTCCCAAAAGCTACGGCTCGTCGAATCACACCTCGCTGGAGGTTCCTGACGTGCGCAAGGCCATGAGCATTCTGGAGTCGCGTCCCGCCTACAAGACTTATC
The DNA here is from genome assembly GCA_021799405.1 of Acidobacteriota bacterium. The sequence continues at coordinate 18,669 of JAJZAL010000065.1, read as the reverse complement.
TGACGTGGGCCAAGCCGCTGGAGATGCACGTCGGAGTGAACCGGAAGCGTCAGGTGAACCTCTTCGATCCGGACGGAACGCGCGTGGAACTGATGGAGCCGCAGACGGTGACGGGCAAGCCGACGCCGCCCTCGACAGCTCCGCCTCCGCCACCGGCGCATGATTAGAGCGGTTTCCCTTATACCATTGCCGTCAGAGTTCGCGGCGGCCTTCGAGCGCGCGCGCCATTGTTACTTCGTCGGCGTATTCGATGTCGCTGCCGGCCGGAACTCCGGTGGCGATGCGGCTGACGCGCACTGGAAATGCCCGCAGCGCGTTGGCAAGCCAGTTGGCGGTGGCTTCGCCTTCGAGCGTGGGGCTGGTGGCCAGGATCACTTCATCTACCTCGCCTCGCTCGGCACGTGCCAGCAGTGTATTCGCGCGCAACTGGTCGGGCCCCACGCCGTGGAGCGGTGAAAGCGTGCCGTGCAGCACATGGTAGACGCCATGGTAGCCGCGGCTGCGCTCTACGGTGTCGATGTTGGTGGGCTCTTCGACCACACAGACCAGGCGCTGATTGCGCGCAGGATTGGCGCAGTAAGCGCACGGGTCGATGTCGGTAACGTTGTTGCAGATGGCGCAGAGCCGCAGGCTGGCCTTCAGTCCGCGCACGGCTTCGGCGAGCGCCGCCGCATCCTCGTCGCTGGAGCGCAGGATGTGAAAGGCGAAGCGCTGGGCGCTCTTGGTCCCGACGCCGGGCAGCTTCTTCAGTTCTTCGATGAGCCGTGCCATCGGCTCCGCGTAGCGTGCCACTTGATTGCCTCCGTGAGCCTCTGGCCTTCGGCGACGTTAGGTCAGCCCCGGAATCTTCAGTCCGCCAAGCATACCCTGCACGCTCGATTGCAGCGCCTCGTCCGCTTTGCGGCCCGCTTCATTGACGGCGGCAACGACCAGGTCTTCGAGCATCTCCACGTCAGGCTGGCTACCACTGAGACCGGCGACCGCCGAAGGATCGATGTGCAGTTTGAGGAGTTGCTTCTTGCCGTTCATGGTGGCGGTCACAGCGCCGCCGCCGCTGGATGCTTCCACGACGGTTTCGCTCAGCTTGCGTTGAACTTCCTCCTGCATCTGGCTGGCCTGGGAAATCATCTCCGAGATTTTGAGGGGATTGACCATGAGCGGTTCTCCTTATGACAAAGCATGCCATTACTTTTGACGGAGATCGACGATACTGCGGACCTCAGCCTTGAAGATTTCTTTTGCGCGTTGGACGAGGGGATGAGCCAGCGCTTCCTGTTGGATACTGCCGGCCGGAGGCGCGGCGATGACCTGCGCGGAGGATGCCGTGCCAGCTCCCGGAACCACGAGGAAACGAGTCGGCGCGCCGAGGCGTTGCAGCTCCTGGCGAATGATCTTCTCGGCCGCTGCGTTCACCGTGAGGCCGAGCATTTTCTTGCTCAAATTGGCAACCTCGATGCGCAGGCTTGAGCCATCGAGGGTCCACCCACCGGAGCCCAGCAATTGCGAAGCGGAACTATGCCCGGCGCTGGCCAGAGCGGAAACAACGGCGTTGCGCAGCGAATCCGCATCGGGAGCGGCTGAAAGGCCGGGAGCAGCTTCAGGCGCCTTTGCCAGCGAGCCTTCCGTGAGCGGTGTTGCTGAGGCGAAGCCGACCGCGGGAAACGGCGTGGCTTCACGCACCGGGCTGCCAGATGCTTCAGGGGACGCCACCGGAACCGGCGATGGAGATGAGCGTTCCTGTTGTACAGCCGGGCTTGGCGCAGCGCTTTGCCCGGGACCAGCGGACGAACCGCGGTTTTCCGCAGCGGAGGCAAACGGCGAGATCGATGGGGAGGCTGGCGGCGCCACGGGAGCGGCGGTGCTGGTGTGGCGCGGAGCGCTCGCAGGGGCGCGCGGGGCTGCCGGAGCAGCGGTGCTGCGCGCGCCGCTTCCGGCGGCTACGCTGCTCAGCAGTTCCTCAATCGGCAGCAGGCGCTGGGCGTGGATGAGCTTGAGAAGGCCAAGTTCGAGATGGAAGCGCTGCTCCTGCCGGTAATTCAGGTCATCGAAGGTCCGCAGCACGATTTGAAGATTTCGCGTCATCTCCTCTTCGGTGTACAGCATGGCGGTTCGTGCTGCGCGGGCGCGCTCGTCGGCGGAGATTTGCAGCAACTCCGTGTGCTCGCCACCCAGCTTGGCCATGAGGGCGTTGCGCAGGTAGCGGACAAGCTGCCGGGCCAGCGATGACGGATTGTGGCCGGCGTTGACAAGCACATTCAACTGCTCCATGAGCGCGGCGCTCTGCCCGGCGGCCACGGCTTCCATGATGTGCTCAAAGACCGTGTTGGGCACTGAGCCCATCAGATCGCGAATCTGCCCTGCGGAGAGGACCGGCCTGCCGTTCTCAACGGGGGCGGAGGCAATGGCCTGGTCCATGATGGAAAGCGCATCACGCATCGAGCCGTCGCCGGCTTCGGCGAGCAGCGCCAGCGCGCCCTCTTCGGCCTCCACCTGCTCCTGCGCGGCGATGGTCTTTAACTGGGCGAGAATGTCGTCGAATTTGACGGCGTGAAAACTGAAGTGCTGGCAGCGCGAGCGGATGGTCTGGGGAATGTCCTCGGGCTGCGTCGTGGCCATCATGAAGATAATGTGCGCCGGAGGCTCTTCCAGCGTCTTGAGCAGCGCGTTGAAGGCGGCGTCGGTGATTTGGTGAGCTTCGTCGAGGATGTAGATTTTGTAGCGATCCCGTGCCGGCGAGTAACGCGCTGCTTCACGCAGTTCGCGAATCTCGTCGATGCCGCGGTTGGTGGCGGCGTCAATTTCGATCACGTCCACGGCGCCGCCCTGGCGGATCTCAGTGCACGAGTCGCATGTGCCGCAGGGCTCGGGCGTGGGGCGCGCGGGCGAACCAACTTCCGTGCGGCAATTGACGGCCATCGCCAGGATGCGCGCGATGGTGGTTTTGCCGATGCCGCGGTGCCCGGAGAAGATGTAGCCGTGGGCGATGCGGTTCTGGTTGAGCGCATTCAACAGCGTATGGGTTACGTGATCCTGTCCGGCCACGTCGGCAAAGCGCTGAGGACGATATTTGCGGGCCAGAACCTGGTAACCCATTGGTATGAAACACTCCTTGCGGCAGGCGCGATGGAACAGCCTGCCTAGGAGATTGTATCGTCCGGGGGCGAGATGCCGGTGAGCGCCGCCGCTCAATCAGAAGGCAGCGGCAATCGGCGGCGCGAGCGTCGCACTCTCCGTCAGCGGAGCGGTCGCTTTCCGGCCACTTGCTTTTTACCGCGCGTGGACAACTTCTTTTGCTTGCTGGAGTTGGAACGGTTCGCGCCGGCAGTGGCATGCTTTTTCGCGGCGGCCTTGCGACGGCGAATCTCCTCCGGCGAATACATCGCTCCGCGGCACTTCTTTGCGCCGCAGTTGCAGATCGCCGGGTCACCATCTCCATCGTAGAGGCAGTAATCGTAAGTGATTTCTTCGCCGGCGGCGATGTTGCGAATTGCCGTGATCCATACCCGGCCGTCTTCTTCCCGGGTTTCGCAGTTGGCGTCGCAACTATGATTGATGAACATGGCCATGCCGTGGCCGTCGATGACGACGGAGCCATCTCCGAGTCCAAAGAGATAGGTGATCGGCAAGTGCTCGTAGATGGCGTCGGCCTTGTCCTTGCTGATGCGAGGACCCGTGTACTCGATGACGCGCGAGCCCTTGCGAATGGGAGCGGTCGCATAACAACCGGCGGCGTGGATAGCGGAAGATCGGATGATAAGTCCCATAGAAATATGCGATGCTTTTTATATTGAAGCACGCCCGGCAGGGGATCGCGTTGCGGTAGCAGCGGGATCGCTCCGCGAGAAATGCCTGCGGTGAAGAGTTTCTGCCGCGTGAGCGAAGAATCCAGAGATGCCGCACGGATCGGTCCTGCCATTGAAGGGGCGGAATGAGATGAAGCAAAGCTTTCAAATTGCGCTTGTTTTGGCAGGCTGCCTGATCGCGGCTCCGCGATTCCATGCGCAGACGCCCGCACAGAACGACACCTCCGGCGCGGGCCAGAATAAGGCTGACGAAAATTCCCAGAAGAGCCAGGCGAAACAGGGCGACGGCCAGAAACAGTCTGGCTCGCAGCCGCAATCGAATGCCAATCCATTCCCGACCGATACCAGCGCGGTTCCGGTCATGCCTTCCAATCCATCGGCGCTTGCAGGCGGTATACCGGGCATGGACGGCAACGCGCCAATTCCGCTTCCTGCCGGCGATCCGGACCCTGCACGCAGTCCCGATGATGGCGGCTTGGCAGGCAGCAGCACTTCACAGGGCTACAGTTCCAGTTCGACCGGCGATCTGCCGCCACTGCCCGATACGGAGCCAAAACGGCGAAAGAAAGGCCAGGATGACGTCCTGGCGCCCCCGCCTCGCGAAACCGCAAAAGACGACGTTAACGTGGGCACGTTTTATCTTCAGACCGGAAATTGGGCGGGGGCGTTGTCGCGCTTTCAATCCGCGCTTGTCCTTGATCCGCAAAACCCGGAGGTCTTTTGGGGACTTGCGGAATGTGAGCGGCACCTGGGTGATTATGTAGCCGCCCGGAACTACTATCTGAAGGTGATCGAGTACGATCCGGGCACCCACCGCTCCAAAGATGCGCGCAATGCTCTGCAACGCCCCGAGATTGCGAATGCGCAGGGTCCGGCGCAGGGCCAGACACCGGCAAAGTAATGACAGATGCTGCCAGGGAGGACCGGCCCGCGGGAAGATCTTCCTGTGCGCGAGTCGAGCAGTAGCCGGTCGGGCGAGAGAACCTCCTTGCCAGCCGGTTCTATTTCATACAATGACGACCGAACAGCGCGACTCCTTTTCTGCCGCCTGGCAAAGCCGGAAATCGTGCGCCGGTTCCCTCAAACGAGCCCCGTTTTCCATCGAATCCGCAAAGTCTGGACTTGAAGGGGATATGTTTTAGAAACCGAAACCGCAGACTTCGAGATAGGCTGCGATGATCTGACTACCCCACAGGGCGCTGACGATTCCCCCAATGCAAAGGAATGCGCCCAGTGGCAGCTTCGTAAAAGCCCAATGCTCGGTCCTGTTTCGGAGCGAAGGACGCATCACCACAACCAGCGCAATCACCGCGCCGAGCACAATACCGAGAAAATAGGCGAGCAGCGTCCGCGACCAGCCGAGCCATATCGCCAGCAGAATCATGAGCTTGATATCGCCAAGGCCGATGCCTTCGCGGCCGCGCAGATTGGAATAAACCCATCGGATGAGAAATATGAGGAAGGGGAAGGCGACGATACCGAGGGCCCACGCCACCACCGTGTCAAAGAGATGAGTGCGTCGGTTTCCCCAACTGTTGCCCTCCAGGCTCCAATGCAGGGGAAACGAAACCCAGAACCATTCGACCGAAAAGCGCGCGAGGGTCAGGGGTAGACCCAGAGCGGCTCCTCCCAGGGTCAGCCAGTCCGGCAGCCAAAGGTGCTCGACGTCGACGACCGCGATACAGATCAGCAACCAGGACAGGATCATCTTGAGGACACAGAAAGCCGTTGCGTCGAAGATGGTGGGGGCAGTCGCCTGGGGCGAAAGGTATTCATTCATTGCCTGCCAGGCGGAGACGCCCCAGGCCACTCCAACTGCCAGTTCCACCACGGGATAGCGCCAGCCAATCCAGGCGCGACAATGGTGGCAGCGTCCCCGCAGCGCGAGCCAGCTCAGAACCGGCACATTTTCCCACCAGGCCAGAGTGTGGCCACAGTGACGGCAGTGGGACCGCGGTCGGATGATGTTTTCACCTGCAGGCCATCGGCTTGCGCAGACGTTCAGAAAGCTGCCGAAGACTAGCCCGATCAGCCCGGCGATTGCTGTAACAAGAATTTGCAGCATTGGAGAACTAAAGTATACGGTTTTTTCGGCACAAACACCATTACGCCCAAATAGATATGATGCTTGCAGACCTTGAATTTGACGCCTGACCGCAGCCGCGGGATTAGACTGAGGGAAATGGACCTTGTAAAAGGGGCAGACAGCCCGGAACCTCGCGGGACGCTGCATGACCACGCAGTAAAGACTGATCCGGCGCAGGCTGCGGCGCTTTTTGAGCAGTCGGCGGGAATCATGGCGCGGCTGCGCGCGCCGGGCGGATGCCCCTGGGACCGCGAGCAGACCTTCGATTCCATCCGCAAATACACATTGGAAGAGGCTTACGAAGTCTTCGACGCCATCGAGCGGCGCGACTGGCCGCATCTGGCCGAGGAACTGGGCGACCTGCTGTTGCAGGTGCTGTTTTACGCGGAGATGGCGGCCAATGAGGGGTACTTCACCATTACCGACGTGCTCGACCACCTGAACCGCAAGCTGATCCGGCGGCATCCGCATGTCTTTGGCGATGAAGCTGCGCGGGCGGCTGGGAACCGGGCCGAAGTCGATTCCGCCGTCGAGGGGTCATCGGCGGCGGTTCTGCGCAACTGGGAGGAGATCAAAGCGGCAGAGAAGCGCAACGCGGCTGCTGTGAACGGCGAACTGGAGCCGGAGGAATCGGGGAACCAGACGGGCTCACGCCTGGACGGCGTATTGCGGACGCTGCCGGCGTTGGCTGAAGCGGCCAAGCTGGGATCAAAGGCGGCCAAGGCTGGATTTGACTGGCCAAATTGGCGTGATCTGCTGCCGAAGCTGGCGGAAGAGACAGCGGAACTGGAGGCCGAGGCGGCTTCAGGAGATCCGGCGCGCAAACCGGCGATTGAGGCCGAAGTCGGCGACCTGCTTTTTACCGCGGTCAATCTGGGGCGGCACCTGGGCGTGGATGCCGAGATGGCGCTGCGCGGCTGCAATCTGCGCTTCCGGAGGCGCTTCAGGGAGATGGAGTTGGCCTCGGCGCGCCCGCTGGAGGATCTGTCGCTGGAGGAGCTGGAGGCGCTTTGGGTGCGGGCCAAACAAAAGCTGGCGGCTGAGGGAGAATCGGGCGCAACGGCGGAGTCCGGACAGGGGGAACCGGCATGATCCGGATTCGCTCCTGCGGCGGCTTCGACGAGCTGGATGCCTGTGTTCGACTTGAGATTGAAACCTGGGGATATGACGCGAGCGATATCATTCCCCGCAAGGCGTTTGTGGTGGCGCAAGCGATTGGCGGGCAGGTGATCGGCGCCTTCGATCCACCGATCACCGGTGAAGAGGACGGCGGCGGGCCGGAACCGCTGGTGGGTTTTGCCATGTCTCTACCGGGAGCGAAAACCGGGCAGGGCGAACCGCGGGCTTATCTGCATTCCCACATGCTGGCGGTTCGAGAGGGGTATCGCAATCGTGGTCTGGGCGCGCGACTGAAGTGGGAGCAACGCCGGGAGGCGCTTTCGCGTGGAATACGCCATATAGAATGGACCTTCGATCCGCTGGAAATCAAGAACGCATACCTCAATATCCACAGGCTGGGAGCGATTGTTTGCCGTTATGAGGAGAACTTCTATGGTGTATCCTCATCTCGACTGCAGGGTGGTCTTCCCACCGACCGGTTATTTGCGGAATGGCGGCTTGATTCCCCGAGAGTGCAGGCAAGACTAGAGGAACGCCCGGCAGCTGAATTTGTCCCTTGTGAACGCATCCAGGCCCGCATTCGGGTTCCCGCCTCCATCAATGGATGGAAGGCATCCGACCGAGACCGGGAGCGAGCCCTCGCTGTTCAACTGGAAAATCGACGCAAGTTTCAGGATGCATTTGCCCGGGGCCTGGTGGTCATTGGCTTTACTCGGGATCCGGAAGGAAATGGAGTCTTCGAGCTGGGAGATCTTTCCGCTGCCGAGGAACCACAAAGTCCGAAGGGACGCAAAACCTTATGAAAATCGATGCGATACTTCTGCGCGAATTGCATATGCCATTGGTTCGGCCCTTTGAGACCAGCTTTGGCGTCACCCGTAATCGCAGAATTCTGTTGGCCGAGATTCAATCAGAGGGGTTGACCGGCTGGGGCGAATGCACAGCCGGCGAACGGCCGTTCTTTTCGAGCGAGTCGACCGATAGCGCCTGGCAGACAATTACTCAGGAACTGGGGCCAATGCTGGCCTCGGCGGCGCCGCAGCACGGCGGAGATTGTCCGCGCATCTTCCGCCAGGTGCGCGGCAACCACATGGCCAAGGCGACGCTGGAGAACGCCATCTGGGACCTGGAGGCGCAGCGCGAAGGGATTTCGCTCTCCCACCTGCTGGGCGGAGTTCACGAAAAGATTCCGTGCGGAGTTTCTCTGGGGATTCAGCCCTCGATCCCAGAGCTGATGGCGATCATCGAAAAAGAACTGGCGGCGGGATATCAGCGCATCAAGCTCAAGTGCAAACCGGGTTGGGATGTGGATGTCTTTGAAAGAGTCCGCAATCGCTGGCCTGAAATCATGCTCAGTTGCGACGCCAATTCGGCCTATCGTCTGCGGGACGTTGATCACCTGATCTCGTTCGATGCCTTTGATCTGTTGATGATCGAGCAGCCCTTATGGCATGACGATTTTTACTACCACTCGCTTCTGCAGAAGCGCTTGAAGACGCCGATCTGCCTGGATGAATCCATCCGCAACCGGCGCGATACTCTGGCCGCCATCGAGATGGAGTCGTGCAGGATCATCAACATCAAGCTGGGGCGCGTAGGAGGATTCTCCGAGGCCATCGCGGTGCACAATGCGGCGCTGGAGCGCGGCATCCCCGTGTGGTGCGGCGGCATGCTGGAGTCGGGCATCGGGCGCGCGCACAATATCGCGCTCGCGACGCTCGAAAACTTTACGCTTCCCGGCGATGTTTCCGCCTCCGCGCGATACTGGGCGGAGGAAATTATCGAGCCCGGGGTTACAGTGTCAGCGGCGGGAGAGATTGCCATTCCCGATACGCCTGGACGCGGCTACGAGGTCCGAACCGACCTGATTGAGCGGCTCACCGTGCGCAAGGAGACAATCCGGGCTTTCGAGCTGGTGAGTTAGGAGCGAAGCTTAATCGTCTCCTCTCCTCATTCGACCGCCTCGGCGCGGTCGTCTGCTTTTACTTCCGGCGTGTTCCTGCGCTGCGGTATCTCAGCAGCACAATCCTACCTTCGTTGATGATTCTGCCTCCTTGGGTTGCCGCATCCAGGACTTCTCCAATTTGCACACAAAGCCAGCTGGAATGCAGACGCTCGTCTGCAGGAGCCCATCGGTAATGGAGGGCTGGAGCCCTGAGGCTCCAGCCTGCAATCACTTTCGGTCAGATTTGTGCTGACCCCCGTGGCACGGGTCAGGCAGTGGTGCTCCACAACTACTTGTGACGTCCTCCGCCATGTCCGGAGCTTCCAGCGGTCGCAATGCAGATGTCGATGTAGGTCAGATCGTTGGTTTTGTCTACCTGCGGCAGATACATCAGCAACCCGGTTTCCGCGAACGGCGCAATCTCTCCCACGGTTGGCGGATTGGGTGGCGCCGCCAGAGCATTGTAGCTTTCCGCAGAGGGATTCTTCCAGTTGCTGAAACTAATCGGATGGTTCGCAGCGTTCGTTGGATCATACGTGTAGAACGTCAGGCGCCACCATCCCGCTTTGTTGACGGTCGAGGGCACATTTTCTGAGCGGAGATCCCAGTTGTAGCCGTAGACATAGGATCCCTTGATATTGAGCTCGGCCGTGTACAGCATATCGCTGGTGTAGACAGCTCCTGACCACTGATGACTGGTTGGGTTCCACGTCAGCGTGCCGGCGTAGGGAGACTGATTGCTGCCTGTCGCCGTAGTCGGGCAGGTCCCGGCTGCAGTTTCAAGTTTGGCGATATTCAGCCTTGCGATGTTCGAAACGTCCACAACATAAGGCCAGTAATCATTCCCGGACGAATCTTTGACCACGTAGGGGACAGGGCTCGTAGCATCTTGGGGGTCGGTGGTGTGCACTCCCCAGAGTTCGTTGGTTCCCTGACCGGATACGTGCCACACATCAAAGCGCACGCCGGGGTTGTTCGCAATCTCAGTTCCGCCAACGTAGCTAGGCAACGTAGAGTATGTGTTGGTTTCAACCCGCAGCACCTGAACCGGCCAGGTTTTGCTCTCCAGGTTGTCGCCCCAGTCAACGTAAGTGACCTGGAGCGGCGTGGAAATCGAGGGGGCGGAAGACGGAGAGGAATAACTTGCCTGCCATTTATTGCTTGCGTTCTTCTGCCAGTAAATCCGCTCGACAGGCACGGTTCCGCATTTGGTCACGCAGTCTTGACGAGAAAGAGGGACGCCATCCGAGTTAACGCAAGATGTGTTGGTGTATTCCGTGGTTCCGATGGTCTCGGGAATCAGACAACCGTAGCTCACTCCATTGGGATATATGGCGCCCAGGCTGTATGTTCCTATGTCACCGGTTTGCAGAGGGGTTTCAGAGAAGGCCGCAGGGTAGGAAAGATTCGTGGTGGATTCCAAACCGCCTGGCTTGCCTCCCTTGCCCTTGCCCTGGGAAGTGGCTGAGATTGTGCATGCAAGCGCCAGAAGGAAAACAGGGATAGCCTGTGCTCTCATTTTCATGGAGAACTCCTTTAACGTGCAAAGTAATCTCCCCCTGGAGATTTGGGTTGGAATGCTGCAGGAATTTATGTCAACTATTCTTTGTCGATCTGTGACCGGTAACACTGAACACTGTGATCAATCTTCGTAGATCCTTTGGTGGTTTCCTTTTGTCGCGCGAGAAAGGCTTCCACTTCCGCCCGGGACGGCATGGAGGCTTGAGCGCCTTTGCGGGTGACGGCGATGGCCGCGGCGGCATTGGCGAAGCGAGCCGCCATCGCGGGATCGTTGCCTTCCATGAGCGCGACGGCGAAGGCTGCGTTGAAGCAATCGCCGGCTGCCACGGTGTCCACCGTTTCAACACGGAAAGGCCTGATCCACGCGCTTTCGCAGCTCGCACTTGCAAGAAAAGCTCCATCCGCGCCGCGCTTGAGGACTACGCCCTGTGTCCCTCTGGCCAGGATCTGGCGTGTAAGGTCTTCCGGCTTTGAGGCGTTGCCGAGGTAAAACTCCGCTTCACTCTGGTTAGGTGTGAACCATGCGATTTGCTTCCACATCTCATTGGGCAGCGGCGCGGCGGGAGCGGGATCGAGGCACACGGGAACACCCAGATCCGAACAAAAGCTGAGAAGATGGCAGACGGTATCAAGGGGCAGTTCCAACTGGCACAAGACCATGCCGGCGGAGCGAATCAGGTCTTTCCGCAAGTCGATGGCCGCGCAATCGGCCTTGCCGTTGGCTCCGGGAACCACGACGATGCTGTTTTCGCCATTCTCCGCAACTGTAATGAGCGCGATGCCGGATGGCCCGGCGACACGCGTGACGGCGGCGATCCCTACGCCCGCGCCGGCAAGATTGTCGAGCAGCGCCTGGCCGAAGACATCGTCGCCGACCATGCCGATCATCTCGACCGGATAGCCAAGGCGAGCAGCGGCGACCGCCTGGTTGGCGCCTTTGCCACCCGGCGTGGTTTCAAAGCCGGTTGCAGTGATGGTTTGGCCGGAGACAGGAATGTGTTGCGTGCGGGCAACGAGATCCATGTTGATGCTGCCAACGACGACGATGGGCTTGTGTTCAGAATTCATGATGTAAATCCCGGCGCCAACCGCGCACAGCCGGCGGAACGAATAGGCTGTGCGAGATCAGATCCAGTCTTTCATTGTGCAGCGCGACAGCAAACTTGCACCACAAGCGCAATCCCGGCTTGATCCGGTAAGCTTTGGATATGGAGCGAATTTGCAGTCTTTGCCATGCGGTGCTCGCGCCGGAAACCAAAGCCGATTGGTGCCCGGCCTGCGGTGGAGCGCTGGTGGAGCGGCCGAGTCTCGCTGAATCGGAAAAGCGGGGCGAGCCTGCCGCCGCAGTCGATCATCGCGGCATTGTGCTGCCGCGCCGTCATGCTGTTGGCGGGATCATTACGCCGCAGTGAGATTTTCTTCCGATCGGCGCGAGCAGGAAGATAGAACGAGCCTCGCCGTCCTGGCGAATCAGTAGTCTGTCACATTTTCAATGCCGATTTGGTGATTTCACTCATACCGCAGCGCTTCCGCGGGCAGGATGCGTGCGGCTGCGTGCGATGGGTAGAGGGTTGCCAGTAAAGAGATGCCGATGGAGACGGCCGATACGATGACTCCGTCGAGCGCACGCGGGGCAAACGGCAGGGTGTCGATGGAGTAGACCTCGGCGGAGAGATGAATAAAGTGGTAGTGCCCGCCCGCCCAAGACGTGAGGTAGCCCAGGATCAGGCCGAGCGCGGTGCCGACCACACTGATGAGGAATCCTTGCAGCAGAAAGATGCGCCGCACCTGGCCGGGCTGGACCCCGAAGCTCATCATTACGGCGATGTCGCGGGTCTTCTCCATCACCATCATGGTGAGCGCGATGAGGATATTGAGCGCCGCCACGATCACGATGAGCGCAATCACGATGAACGTGACCACCTGTTCCAGTTTGAGCGCGCGAAAGAGTTCGCGGTTTTCTTCTGTCCAGTTAGTGGTCATGAATCCGGGACCGGCGGCTTCTTCGATGGTCCTGGCGATCTCGGGCGCGCGATTCGGGTCATCGACCTTGAAGCTGATGACCGACAAAAGATCCGGCTCATCGAAGAGGCGCTGTGCGTCGGCGAGGCGCAGAAAGCCCCACTCGGCGTCGTACTGGTAAAAGCCGGAGTGGTAGGTCCCGGCCAGGCGAAAGGGCACCCATTTGGGGATCACGCCATATGGAGTCAACTCGCCTTGAGGACTGATCACCATGATGCTGTCGCCGATGCTTGCCCCGATGGTTTCGGCCAGGCCCTGTCCCAGAACGATTGGCGGCAGCTCTGAGTCCGCGGCAGGCGATGGCCCTGCCTGTGGCTCCAGTGCGCGTATGGAACCTTTGGTGGCCGCTGCCAGCAACTTGCTTACGGTCTTCTCATAGTTGGGCAAAATGCCCTCGATCAGGGCGCCGCCGGAACGGGCCCCGCGCGCAACCAGCACCTGTTCGTAAAGCCCGGGTGAAGCCGCGACGACATGGGGCAGGTGGCGCAGGCGTTCGAGCAGTGGCCGCCAATCGCGAATGCCGTCTCCCTTTACGCGCATCAGTTGAATGTGAGCACTGGAATCAACGAGCTTGCCCTGCAGGTCGCGTTCCATGCCGTTGGTGATGGCCAGAGCGATGATCAACGCGGCCACGCCCGCTGTAACTCCGGTGACGGAGATGGCGGTTACGACGCCCACGACCGCCTGGCGCCGTTTGGCCTTCAGGTACCGCGCCGCTACATAGAGCTCGAATCGCATAGAGCCTACTTCGCCGTCGTCGTGAAGATCGTCTTGGCCAGGCCCACATTATCATACCGGTCGTAGACGCGGATTGTGATGAGTTGCTCGCCCGGCTGGGAACTGATTCCCGTCGCGGGCACGAGTACGCTATAGTGTTCCGTCTTTGAATCGGAGAGGCCGCCTACCGGAGCGATGAACTGCCACGTTCCCAGATTCAGCGAGTACTCGGCGCGCGAAATCGGTGAAACGGTGTCCTGGGCATCGAAGGTCAGCCGCACCTGCTGAGGACACGGAGCGTGGGCGCATGACGCCGCCTCCAGAGTGGCCTTCAGGCCGGTGATGACAGGCGGCGTGGTATCGACCACAAAACGGGTGCTTACCTTAGAACCGGTAAGCGCGTCGCCGGGAGTATGCGAGAGCGCATCCGAGGCCACGACCTTGATCTGGTAGCCGCCGTCGGGAACCATGGTTGCATCAAAGCTATACGCTTTGTCCTTGATCTTGTCCTTCAAGAGACGCCACACAGATTCGCCATCGCCACGCAGGTAGAGGGAGTAGATCAGGTTGTCGCCATTGTCATCGTGAGCCGCCCAGCGGACGGCGACAGCGGTTCGGTCCTTGGCTGCGGTCAAAGGCGAACTGGAGCTATCGTCGGCCGATACGCTCTGGCCGGACGAGTCGAACGAGATATTGACGGTTTGTGAACCGCTCGATTGCATCTGTGGAGGGATGCGGGCGCCGGGCACAACCACGATGGCATCCACCACGGGCGCCGCGTTCACCGGCAGGTAGTTGACGCCCACGCCGCCCAGCACTCCGCCGGGCTGCAACTCCGCTTTCCATTGCAGGAAGCGGCCGGGAGGCGAAGCCACGGCGCCGTCTTGCAAGGGCTGCCAGTCGCTCCAGCCGCGCAGAGGCTGCTCCACATTGCCAGTACGGGTCCAGATTTCATATGCCGAAGAGGCTGGCCCAATTTCAACGCGCCCGAAGCGGGACAACGAACCCGTGTCCAGCACGTCGCTGGCGTACTCGTGCTTTGCTGTGGCCATGCCGAAGCGGTAAAGCTTCCCGGTGTTGCCGGTGCCGATCAGAATGCCCTGAGATCCGGGAGCAACGGCCATGTTCAGGCCCTGCTGGGCTTGCAGGTGAGCGACATCGGCGAAACTGCCGTCCTCCTGAATGCGAAGGACGCGGCCGCGGTTCCCCGTCAATGCCAGCAGGCCGTCGGGCCGGCTGGCCATCGCATAGACAATCTCTTCCTTGCCCGACCAGAGCTTGCGCGGCGCCTGTCCGTCGGAGAGCGCATAAATCTCGGTACCCTCCGGTATGGAGGTGCTGGCGTTTGCCGCCTGCAGTGATCCTGGCTGCACCACCGTAATGGTGACCGCGCCCGCTCCCTGCACGGGCAGCGGGGGCAACTGATTACGGCCCTTATCGCCCACGCAGGCCGCATAGATGGTGCCGTCGGCCCCTACAACCACCGAAGTAACCTCGTGCTTGGGTGAGTCAAAGAGGACGTATCCCTTGCCCTGAGGATTGATGCGGTACACCAGGCCCGAGCCATCGGATCCGGCGATCAGGTCGCCTTTGGCATCCCAGGCCAGTGAGCGGATGTGCGCTTCATCGCTCTTGAAAAATTCCTCCGGTTTGGCGCCGGGCTTGGACGGATCGACGCGGTAGACTGCCCCGGGATCGCCGGTTGCGATATAGAGCCGCCCGGCTGAGTCGAAGGTCATATCCCAGATGTAGTGGGACTTTGTGCTGGGCTTCGCGGATACTGCCTTACCGTTCGCGCTGGCAGAGCCCAGCGTGGAGGCATCAAAGACGACCGTGGCTGTGGCGTCGTCCTGCCGGGTGGTGGAATCGGTCTTGAGCTTGTAGACCTTGCCGCTGGGAAGGGTCGCCGCATAGAGCGTCCCGTCGGGACCGAGGCGCACCACTTGTACGCTGATGTCCCGCGTCTCGAAGAGGGCAAAAGGCTTGGCGCCCGGCTCCCGTCCCAGGCGCAGCACGGCGGCTGGCGAACCGGTTCCAAGGTAGGCCACGCCGCTCTTGTCCACGGCCACAGACCACACGAAGGTCGAAGGCGTAGTGAGCAGATCGGTCAACCCCGGCGCCTCGCTCAGATGGCCATCGCTCGTGATGGCCACTCCCTGGGGCGTCCCCTTCTCAAATTCTTCAAACTGCGATTGGGTCCATAAACGGGTGGTCTGGGCCGCGGCGGGCCGCGAGGCGGCTATGGTGGCAACCACCAGGGGCACCGCTATCAGCAACAGTCCTGACGCAGAAGAGATGCGATGAAAAAAGCGCGAAGGCAGAAACATCCTGACGTTGAGTCTACTAGAGTTGGGCTCTGGAGCCTATATTTCGGACAGAAGCCTCCGGTCAGTGCAGCCCTCTCGCGGCATGCTCAACGCCGGTCACCTGCCGCCGCGAAATTGGATAATGCGCCTCCTGTCGCGTTTGCTGGGACGCCTTTCGGGCAGCGGAGCGTATTGCTGCATCGCTTTCCGCTCTTCGGCGAGCTTGATGCGCGCCGCGCGGCTGGCCTCGGTTTCGCGGTAGAGCGTTTGCGCAACCGCAGCGGGGCCGCGCATCTGGCTCAGATCGATCACCTCAACCTGAAACTCGCCGCCCTCGTTCCGGATTTGCAGCATGTCGCCGGCGTGGATTTCTCGCGCAGACTTGGCCTGGATTCCGTTCGAATGAATCCGGCCCAGGTCGCAGGCTTTCGACGCCAGCGCCCGCGTTTTGAAGAAGCGCGCGGCCCAGAGCCATTTGTCGATGCGCATGGAATCCATTCTTCGCTCCTATGGTCATCATTGTGGCACGCGAGCCGTCGAACCGGTCTTCAGCTCGCTCCTGCGTTTACTTCGTGCCGGTCCGCCAAGCATGAGGGTCTGGTAGCGGCGCGGCTGAACCCGCCGCAGCGAGTGGCGTTCCACACACGACGGACAGGCGCTGCTTATCAAAGCTATGCTTCTCATAGATCGCGGCCTCAGGGCTCACAACCTTCATGAAGTGGCTGTGGGTAAACGGTGATGCCAGTCACAGGCTTGGAAATCGGGTAGGGCTAAGCTCCTTTTTGCAGACGATCCGGGGTCTGGCAAAGGCAGACGACGGGCGCAAGGTTCCAGGATGCTCGCAGGGCAGATGAAAGCCGACGAGAAGAAGTAGAACCAAACGGCATCGGTTGCGCCGGCTCTGAACCGTATGTGTTCGACCGACTGGGAGCGGCCACTCTATGAACCTTCAATGCGCGAAATGCGGTGCGCGCCTTGAGTCGCGCTGGGGCTTCTGCCCTGAATGCGGAAGCGTGCACATTCCCGAACCCGAAGACCAAACCAAACCAGTACCGGCCGAAACGGCGGCGCTGAAGACCGGCATTGGCGGGCTGATGATCGGAGTTCTGGCTGCTCCGGTTTGCATCATCGTTGGGATCATGCTCTGCCTGACCGGGCTTGGGGCAATTGCCGGGATTCCCCTCATCATTGCAGGCATCTTTGCGCCGCTGATCGGCGCTTTGCTTGGGGTGAGCGAGGTTCAGGGGAAATGCCCCTGGTGCGGAACCGCGGTGAGCAATATCTTTCACTCCAAGGGCTTCGCCTGCTATGCGTGCGGCCAGCGAATTGCCGTCAAGGATCGTGGCCTCGAGAAGGCGGCCTGAGGACTAATTTGCCGATTGGGCTTCGTGAAAGTGCCTCCAGATCGTCTCCGCCGTCCTGCGCGAGACGACGGCGGCCAGTGACTCGGCCGTGGCTTGCTGCACGTCGCGCAGGCTGCCGAAGTGAGTGAGCAGGCGCTGGCGCGTCTGCGGGCCGACCCCCGGGATATTCAGCAGTTCTGAGCTGCGGTCGCGCATGGCGCGGCGCTGGCGGTGGTAGCCGATGGCGAAGCGGTGGCTTTCGTCGCGGATGAGCTGCACGAGATGCAGCACGGCTGAGCGCCGGTCAAGGACGACTGGCTCATCTTCATTGCCGTAGAGATAGATCACCTCTTCACGCTTGGCGATGGAGGCCAGAGGCTGCGAGGTGAAGCCCAGCGATTCCAAGGCCTCCGCGGCGGCGTGAAGCTGCCCGAGGCCGCCGTCAATAAGCACGAGCGAAGGCATGGGCTGGTTCTCATCCTTCAATCGCCGGTAACGCCGCTCCACCACTTCGCGCATCGAGGCAAAATCGTCCACGCCTGCCACGGTGTTGATCTTGAACTTGCGATAGGCCTGCTTGTTCATCTTGCCGTCTTCCCAGACCACGAGAGAGGCAACGGTTTCGGCTCCCTGGATGTGAGAGATGTCGAAGCACTCGATGCGGCGCGGCAACTCGGGCAGCATGAGCGCGTCGGCCAGGGCCTCCTGGATGGCTTTTCGCGAGGGCTCCAGCACGCGGAAGCGCTGCGTATGGGATTGCCTGGCATTTTGGCCGGCAAGATCCACGAGCGACCGCTTTTCGCCCCGCTGCGGCACGGCGATCTCGATTTTGTGGCCGGTGCGCTCGCTGAGCATGGCCCCCAGCGCCTCGCGGTCGTCGAAATCGACTGGGACAAGGACGGAGCGCGGAACATAGTGCTGGTCAATGTAAAGTTGTTTGAGCAGGGCAGAGAAGACCTGGCCACCATCGAAAGAGAGAGAGCTTCCGCTCGTGTCTTCCGCGGGCTCTCCCGAAGATGGCGAGGTGGAGACCGCTTTGTCGGCGCTCAGCATCGTCGGCTGGGTCTGATTCGCTTCGCCGTCCTCGATCAGCTCCGGCAGATCTTCCCAGAAGAACTCGCGGCGATCGACGATTTTGCCGTTGCGGATATGAAAGAGATTGATGGCCAGGCTGCCGGCTTCAAAGTGATAGCCAAAGACGTCAGCCTCGTCTTCCTGTTCGGCAGTGGCGATGCGCTGCTTTTCCTGGAGCTGATGCACGGTGGATAGCTGATCACGCAGGCGCGCTGCTGCTTCAAACTGTTCGGCTTCCGCGGCGGCCATCATGCGCGTAGCGAGCCTGCGCTCCAGTTCGGCGTGGCGGCCCTCCAGAAAAAGCCGCGCGTCGCGCACGGCATCCGCATACGCTTCAGGAGTGGTGAATCCCTCGACGCAGGGGCCCAGGCAGCGATGGATGTAGTACTGCAGGCAGGCGCGGGGATGGTACCGGGAGAGATCGACCTTGCAACTGGGCAGCAGAAAGCTGCGGTGAATCAGCTCGACAACGCGGTAGGCCAGATTGCCGGGAAAATAGGGGCCATAGTAGGCTGCGCCATCCTTGCGCAGGCGGCGGGTGACAAAGACCTTGGGGAAGCGGTCGGCGAGCGTGAGTTTGACGTAGGGATAGGTCTTGTCGTCGCGCAGCAGGATATTGAAGCGCGGTTTGCGCTGCTTGATGAGGTTGTTTTCGAGCGCCAGCGCTTCGTGCTCGTTGGCGACGAGAATATAGTCGAGATCGACGGCCTCGCGCATCAGCGAGCCAGTCTTG
>JAJZAL010000333.1 GCA_021799405.1 Acidobacteriota bacterium | reverse complement strand
CGATAACCAGGTCTATTTCCCGCTGGGCACGTTCCATAACCTGCATCCAGAAGACAAAGACATGTGGGTCAGCGTAAAGTACGACGACGCGAAAAATAAGGCTCTGGTCGAGGAAGAAATTCGCGAGCTGCTGCGCATCCGGCGCAAGGTGCGCGTGGAAAAGCCGGACGATTTTGAGATCTTCGGGCCGGATTCGCTGACCAAGCTCTGGGATCAGCTCACCAGCGGCCTTGTCATCTTCATGATTGCCGTCTCCAGCGTAGGGCTGATGGTGGGCGGCGTCGGCGTGATGAATATCATGCTGGTCAGCGTAACCGAGCGGACCCGCGAGATCGGTGTACGCAAGGCCATCGGCGCCACGCGGAACAATATCCTGGCGCAGTTCACCACGGAGGCGGTGACGCTCTGTGCCATCGGGGGATTTCTCGGCGTTCTGGTGGGCGCAATCATTACGTGGATTGTCTATCTCCTGCCCATCGGCTTGCCCGCCACCTTATCCACCACGTGGGTGCTGGTCGGCTTCACCGTCTCCTGCGCGATCGGATTGCTTTTTGGCATTTATCCCGCATGGAAGGCGGCGAATCTGGACCCGATTGAGGCGCTCAGGTATGAGTGAGGCAGCCAAGAGCTAACAGATGACAGCTCACAGCTAACAGTTAGCTGCCATCTGCCAGCAGCCGGTAAGGATTTCGCTCAGCTATAAGTGGTCGAAGATCATTGCAATGCTGTTTGCTGTAGGCTGTTCACTGTAAACTGCCTTCATGCCGCACGCATTGGCCTTGGCCGTGGAGATGGCGACTACGGCGCTGGCCGTGGCCGGACTGGGATATTTTCTGGCGGCAATGCTGGCGGCGCGCGTCTTTCTGCGCGAGCGGCGCCAGGCCGCGGCGGTCTTCGCGCCCGGCGTGAGCATCCTCAAATCGCTCAAAGGGCTCGATCCCGGCATGATCGACGCCTTCCGCAGCCACTGCCGGCAAAGTTACGCCGGCGAGCTCGAGATTCTTTTTGGCGTCTCGTCGCTGGACGATCCCGCGGTCGTGGCAGTGGAGCAAATGAAGCGGGAATTTCCAGAGCGGGCGATCCGGCTGGTCGAGTGCCCGGAGCGGCTGGGAACCAACGGCAAGGTAAGCACGCTGGTGCAGCTTGCGCCGCACGCGCGGTACGAATACCTGCTCATCAATGATTCCGACATTACCGTTTCGCCGCGTTACCTGGAGCGCGTGATGGCGTGCTTTGCACCGGCCGGCGATGCGGCTGCTGCAAATGAGGTGGGGCTGGTGACGGCGCTTTATCGCGGGCGGGCGCATGGCACGCTGGCCTCGCGGCTGGAGGCGCTGGGGATCGCCACGGACTTCATCCCCGGCGTGCTGCTCTCCAAGCTGATCGAGAGCGGACTGCACTACGGGCTTGGCTCTACGCTGGCGGTGCGGCGCGCAGCCCTGGAAAAGGCCGGCGGCTTACTTCCCCTGGTTGATCACCTGGCTGATGATTACGAACTGGGCGAGCGCGTGGCACGCGCCGGCTATGGCGTGGCGCTCAGCGCGGAGGTGGTGGAGACTGCGGTTCCGGCGTATGGGTGGCGCGGCTTCGTGGATCACCAACTGCGCTGGTCGCGCACCGTACGTGACGCGCGGCCGGCCGGGTACGCGGGGTTGATCTTTACGCACGGATTGGGTTGGGCGCTGCTGAATGTGGTGGCCAGCGGACTCAGCCTCGTGAGCCTGTGGCTGCTGGCGCTGAGTTTCTTTCTGCGGCTGGCGATGGCGATGACGGTGGGCGCCGCGGTGCTGGGCGATCGCCAGGTGTTGGCCACGCTATGGCTGCTGCCTCTGCGTGACCTGGTGGCGATGGGATTGTGGGTGGCAGGCTTTGCGGGGCATACGATTCTGTGGCGCGGCGAGCGATTTGTGCTGAAGGACGGACGGTTGCTGAAGGCTGGTTGAGTGCGGCTTGTAAATCCCACCTCCGCCGAGACGGACAAAAGCGCAAAAAGGATGGGACGCCCGCATTTGTGGCTGGCTTAAGGGTGAGCCGGCTTGTGGCGAACAGCTCTGCTCCGCTCGTTGTCACCTGCGCCGAATTTCCAGGTCGATTGGAGCGGCAGGCGAGTTCGCGCTGCCGCAGGCGGGATGAAGAACAAAGCGGACATTCCCGTCCTGATCCTGAAAGGCAAGCCCGTACGCCGAGCCTCCCTTAAATTCTCCCCAGGATTTTGGAACCACGGTGATGCAATTTGAGATTCCGCTGAACACCTCCTGGGCATGAACAGTGGAATGAGTCTTATAGACTCCGGTAAACACGACCCCGGCGATTCCTCCAACCAGGAGGAGGCACAGCTGACTTGCGGTGATACGCGGTCTCCTCACGATTTTTCTCCTTTGATTTTTTGATTTCGGCAGCCCTCGGCGCTGGGGGATGCGTGTTGGGCAGATCTCGTGCTCAGTCCGTACGCGATGGCGGGGCTGCAAACATCCTACTGACGCTAAGTTGACTCGGAACGTTCAAAGACCCACTCACATTTGTCTTTCAAGCGGATGAACCGGCACGGAAAGTTGCCAGTCTTCAGTGATCGGAGGTTGAAGTTCGTAGTCCGCTGCCTGGGCTTGCGCCGGGTTGATCAATTGCTCTGCTGGGTGGCGGCTTTTGTTCACCCATCTCCGCCGCTGCGAACAGGCAGCGCGAAAAGATGGGCGCCTCGCATGGCCGCCGGAGCGAATTCCAAAAAGTCCGGGACGCGTGCCCGTCTCAGCCGGCGGAGATGCCGCCTGAGTGGCTGTCGTCGCTGATGGCTTCGTAGTCGATTGAAAGACAGGAGCCCAATTTGTCGAAATCCTTCTTCCAGCGCGGCAGGTCGTCCGGGTCCAGCGCGGTGAGGGCATGGCCGGAACTGCGCAGGATCTCATACCAGATGTTTTGTGCCTGCCACAGGTTCAGCTCAAAAGGCAGTTCGGTCAGAGTGCGTGCAAGGGTCAGGGCGCGGTCCAGCATCTCCAGCGAACCCAAAGACATTTGCAGTTCGACCATGGCGCGCTTCATCCGCTGGTCGGCAATGTACGACAGGTTGGCCGTTTCGAGCGGAACCTGGTCGGCCTTGGCCAGCGACAGGAACGAACGCAGTTGAGCCTGGTCAATGGGGTCGGTTTCGAGGACGCGGCGCAGGCCCGCATTGATGGCAAAGCTGGCCGCCAGCGTGAGCGCCGACGGCTTGGGCAGCCCGGCGCGGGCCAGGAAGTGAAGCAGGCTGGCGTGATCCTGGTAGATCGTGGTAAGCGAGTTCTCGATGTCCCAGAGCGTGGAATTGAGGATGAGGTTCACGATGCGCCGCTGCTCGTCGGTGAACAGCGAGGTCAGCGAATAGTCGACGTGGCCATAGAAGCGGTCGATAAGGCGGATCACCTCAGGAAAGTCGGCGTGCTGCACATGCTCGGCGGCCTCGACGGCAAAGGCGTCAAATTCAGGGGCACTGGACTCCTCATATGCTTTTACAGCGGCGGTAATGTTCTGATCGCCGAAGTGCAGCACGGCAAAGGAGAAGCTCTGCTGGCGGCTGGTGGTGCCGCTGGTGATGTGGGCGCGGCCCAGCGCCAGCCGCCCGCGGCCCGAGGTGTAGATGTCGTAGGAGATGCGGCGAACATGAAAGCAGAACAGATCGGTCTCGGCGGGATACGAAGAAAAGCAGGAACTGATGGCGTAGTGAGCCGCCACCTGTTCCAGATCGAGCTTCATGGAGGCCACGCGCTGCCTGTAGATCTGGGCGCCGTCACCGGCGCCGGGCAGGTTGGAGCGGGCCTCGGCCAGACGATGCAGAAAGGCAGGCTCAAGCGACTCGGCCTGGGAGCCGAACAGACGCTGCGCCAGTTGCAGCACGCGCCCCGCGTAGGCGATGATCTGGACCGTTTCGATGCCGGAGATGTCGTCGAAGAAAAAGCCGCAACTGGTGTACATGAGCAGGGCGTTGCGCTGCATCTCCATCAGTTCCATCGCGTACAAGCGCTCCTCTGCGGAGAGGTAGTGGCTCTCATGCGCGCGCAGGAAGCGCTCGATGGACTCCTCGTTGCGATCGAGTATCACCTGAATGTAGGCGTCGCGGGCGGCCCAGACATCTTTGAAGAACCTGGCGCCCTCCTGTGCGGTGAGCGGGACGAGCGCGTCGCGGAGTTCGTCGAGGGCCTGGCGCAAGGGCGTGCGCCAGGCCTGGTTCCAGCCGGGCCTGCCGCCGTTGCAGCCGCAGTCGGAACGCCAGCGCTCCACGCCGTGCGCACAGCTCCATGAGGTTTTCTCCGCGATCTCGCACTCGCATTCCGGCGGGAACTGATCGAGGAAGCTTGCATAGTTCGCCAACTTAACGGTCTTGTCCTCATCGAGCAGCCGCAGCGCATAGGCGAGCGCCATCTCGCCGTATTTGTGATGATGGCCGTAGGACTCGCCGTCGGTAGCTACGTGGACTAATTGCGCATGCGCGCCGTCAACTCCATCCTTGAAGCCGGCCTTGAGCCTCGCGGCAAGACTTTCGCCGGAGTTCAGCAGGCCCTCAAAGGCGATGGCGCGCGAAATGGGGCCGTTGTAAAAGAAGACCGCAATCGAGACGCCGGACTTGAAGCGGACGAGATAAGGATGAGTGGTGTCTACCGTGCTGTCCTTGATATCGGTCCAGGCTGCGCCTTCCTTGAGCGGACGAATGCGCTTGCATTGGTGGGGCGCCAGTACCGTGAACTTGATGCCGTGCTGAGCCAGCAGTTCGAGGGATTCGGAATCCGCCGCGGTTTCAGGCAGCCACATGCCCTCAGGGGATGCGCCGTAGTGGCTTTCGTAGTCGGCGATACCCCAGCGAATTTGGGTGATGCGGTCGCGGGTGCTGGCCAACGGCATGATGATGTGGTTATAAATCTGCGCCATGGCCGAGCTGTGGCCGTGGAAGCTCTGGCGGCTGCGCTTCTCGCCGTCGAGGACCATGCGGTAGGTGCGCTGCGCGTTCCCTTTGAGCCAACTCATCAGCGTGGGGCCCAGGT
>JAJZAL010000332.1 GCA_021799405.1 Acidobacteriota bacterium | reverse complement strand
GGAGGACTGGCGGCTTGGAGCGTAAACATTGTCAAGCAGCGGAAAGCGCTTTACGAACGCATGCTGATTCGGCACGGCGGACGCAAAGACCGCCAGCGCGGGAGAGCCATTACCCCAGGCGACGTCTCCCAGCATCGCGTCATAGGTGCGGTTCTCTTTAATGACGAGAAAAACATACTTGATCAGGGAAGGTTCCCCGATATGTTTGGGAACAGCCACCGGCACTGCATGGGAATTGACGTACAGCGGCCCAACCTCGATATTCGTGGTCAGGTTCCAATGGTTGTTGACGAAGACCTGTTTGCTGAACCGTGCAAGTTCGTTTGCGTTTGGCTCCGGTATCAGGTTCACGACTCCGGTATCGGCATGCGTGTAGTACCCGATCACACCGTTTTTGATTCTTGTGAGGCCCCGCGCGCCAAGACCCTTGTCATCAGCAATCAGGAGCTGCTTCTGTGCCTTGTCGTATGCGATGGACGTGGGGAAATAGGCAGTTGGGATATAGCCGATGACTGGATTCGCATCTCTTCCCTGCAGGTTGACGACAGCTACGGCGTTGGCTTCGCCCAGCGTGACATATGCTCTGCCATCCTCCGTGACGGCAACGCCATTTGGACCCGAACCAAAGACGCCGCGATCAATCGGAACGCTGAGGTTGATGGTGCGGACCACCTTGTCGGTGTGCAGATCAATCACAGACAGGCTGTCACTGTAAGCATTCGCGACGTATAGTTTCGATCCGTAGATCGCCATACCGGCCGGGTGCAGGCCGACAGGAATCGACTTGACTTGCCTGCCCTTCGCAATATCCACGACAGACACCGTGCCGGTAAGGGTGAAGGCATTTCGCCGGTCCACGACAATCGGTGTGCCGTCAGAATAGTTCGTGAAATCTGCGCTGGTAGCCGGACGCCCGCCTTCATTGCTCACGTAGGCATACTTGCCTTGAATCACCACACTGTTCGGAACATTGCCGACAGGAATCTGCGCGATAAGCCTGGCCGGAGATGACGCTAGGTCGATCACGCCGAGCGTGTTCACCGCGTTCAACGCTACATAAGCTCGCTTGCCGCCTGCTGAAAGTGCAATTCCACCCGGATTGATCGACTTCGCGTTGTGATAAGGCCGCCCGTCGGCAGGCGGTTTGGGCAGGCTCACCCTCTGCTCATCGGTCAGAAGGCCCGTCTCCCGGTTCACATCCGCGATAACGACATAATTATCGTCCTGGCTGAAGAGCAATTTCGTACCGTCAGAGGAGTACGTGATTCCCGCGAACGATCCGGCCCTCACATTTTTAGGAGAAGCCCCCGCCGCGCCGGTTGGAGTGAAGCGCTGGAGAACGCGTCCGGTAGCGGTGTTGAATACGATCACCGGCTGCGGCGAGCCCATCATCAGCACTGCGCCGCTATGCGTGGCGCTATTTGGATTGAGCGCAATTGCCTTTGCCCGCACCGGCGAACCGAGTTCAACGATCTTCCCTGCCGGCGTCAGCGTCTGGTTGTCTGACGCGACGATGGAGCCATCCTGCTGTGGGCCCACGGTGCGATCCGGGCTGTTCACCTGAGAGGTCGGAGCGCGGCCTGAAACCGTGTTCTTTCCAGCCAGCACAACTCCCGTCGAGGACTCCTTCAGCGGGCCGGTATTGAAACCAGAACTGCCTGTCTGGGACGGCTGCGCCTGGGCGTGAGCGAATGGAGAGGCTGCGAGAAGGCAAAACAAAATCGAATCAGCAGCAAGGATTGCAATCGAATACTTCAAGCGCATGGTTGACCCTCGTTTTCAACGTATACAACAGACTATTTCAAACGCGACTCAAAGCAAAACCAAAATTTGCGCAATACTGATTGAAGCGCCGGATCACCGCTCATTTTCATGTGCCTGCAACATGCGCAAGGCGATCGGCGTCCACTCGGCGCGACCAGAGGTCTTCGGCTCAATGCGTTCGCCGTCCGCACACTGCCTTTTCAGCACAATCAGCTAAAACAATTTGGCGCTATCCAACAGTACAGTCACCGGTCCCTGGTTAACCAGTGACACCGCCATCATGGCCTGGAACTGGCCGGTTTCGCATCGCAGGCCGCGCCGGCGAATCTGCGCAACGAAGTACTCGTAGAGTTCGCGGGCCCGCTCGGGGCGGGCGGCGTCGTCAAACGAAGGCCGCTTGCCGCGGCGGACGTCGCCGTAGAGCGTGAATTGCGAAACCGCGAGCACCGCCCCGCCAACATCCGCCACGCTCCGGTTCATCTTGCCGTCTCCATCCTCAAAGATGCGCAGCCCGGCAATCTTCCCGGCGAGGTAGTCCGCATCGGCTTCAGCGTCGCTCGCAGCAACCCCCAGCAGCACCAGCAGACCCGGACCGATCTCCCCAATCACCTGTCCTCCGACCGCGACGGAAGCGCTTGAGACACGTTGTACTACGGCACGCATTGCCGTTTCAGGGTAGCATTCCTGGCTCTGGCAAACTCGCGAATCGAGGCCGCGAACCCCAAAACAGGACCGGGCACTACCGTCGCAAGCCTCTCTATGTGCTACACGCAGCGTGTGCGGGTCAGTTCCACAATCTTGTCGATCATGTCTGTGTACGAGTAACCGGCCTTCCTGGCGGCCATGGTAAATTCGGCAGCGCTCGAAAGCCATGGATTGGGGTTGGCTTCGATGACGTACACCTCGCCTTTCTTGCTCAGCCGCATATCAATGCGACCGTAGTCACGCAGCTTGAGGGCGCGGTAGGCGGCAAGCGCGGTGTCCTGAAGTTTTGTGGTGGTCTCCTCGTCGAGGTCTACGGCCGGCGCGGATTTCGTCACCTTGTACGCTTCAGTCTCGTAATCGAACTTGACGTCCTGGCCGGCGATCCGCGGTGTGCCCTTGGGAAGCCTGGATAGATCGAGCTCAATCAGCGGGAGCACCTCGGCGTTCTCGTTGCCGAGAATGGCGGCGTAGATTTCGCGGCCTTCAATGTACTCCTCAATGAGCGCCGGGCTGTCGAATTCCTCGTGGATGTAGTGAATGCGCTCCATCAGGTCCTTCACGCTATCGACGACAGAGCTATTGTCAATGCCGATGGATCCGTCTTCGGAGACGGGCTTGACGATCAGCGGAAACGCGATGTCGTGCGCGTGTTCGGTAAGGCCTTTATAGGAAATTGCGAAATTCGGCGTCTTGATCTTGTGAAAATCGAATATCTTCTTTGCAATCGACTTGTCCTGCGCAAGATAGAGAGCCTGTGGCCCACTGCCGGTATACGGAAGGTGCAGCAGTTCCAGATAGGCGGCGATGTTCTTGTCCATGGTGTCATCGCCGGCGTATGACTCTGTGAGGTTGAAGACAAGGTCGGCGCCGCACCTTGCCAGCGCAAGCAGAGACTGGTTCTTGCCGTCGAGAGCGTGATAAGAAGGTTCGTGCCCGAGCTTCGTCAGCGCCTCGAAGATCTCTTCGCGGTCGTGCATAGGATCTTTCTTCTTCCGGCGCTTGCCGTCTTTGCCGCGCGGCGCCTTGACCGGCTGTGGCTCAGGCTCAGGCGGGCCCTCTTCCCATACGTCGTGCAATATCGTTACTTTCAGGTTCGCCATGATCCCTCTACGCATTCTCTGTATCGCCCACATCCGCAGCCAACCGCGAATGGCAAACACTCGTCATGGCAGAATGAACTTGCCCCGGGTAAGGTAGTTCATCGCCAGCGCGGTTGCGTATACAGTGAGTTCGGTCAAGTATTCTCTTTCATATTTTATGTCGGCGCGCAACCCGAGATCACTTACTTTTGTTTCGATGGTCTCCACCAGCTTCTTAATCAGCGGACGTTGCACGCCCGTCCAGTAATTCACCTTGTCGACGAGGGCCTTGCGATTCTCGTGAAGAAGATCAACCGCCGGACGCACATTATTCCTGCGGCGCTTCGATACATTGAAGATGTCACGCAGATCGGCGTCGAGGGGAAGCTCGCCGAGCGTGAGTTCGTGATCGAGCGCGCGCTGATAGAACTCACCAACCGTCACATCCATTTCGTCTACGGTAATATCGGTATCGCCGCGTGCGACGACCGGCTCGGCGCCGCTGAGCTTATGGCCAATGCGATCCATGTAGAGCAGCTTCTTCATCGCACCCCAGCCTTTGTACCGCTTCCGCCAGTTGGAGCGAGGTGTGATCCACACCGCAAATGTCTCAGCGAAGTCCTCATCAGGATGCTTTTGCGCGTACCAGCCCTCAAGGTGCCGCACAAACTGGCGCGAAAATGGAACCGGCTTGTAGCTGTCGCGATAAGGCCGCCGGAACGGCCCGAAGAGCTGGCGCCATTCCGGTGTTTTATAGAGCGCGTAAGCGTAATTGAAGGCGTGACCGGCCTCGTGGCGCATGTACATCATGATCTGCCGCGCGTCTTCAATGTCGTTCATCTCCGATTCGAGGCGCTGCAGTTTAGGATCGGCCAAATAGAACGGAATCCCGATGACGGGTTCCATGTTCGGACAGCCCCACTCATCGGTGAGATAACATCGGGGCCGGAAGCGGTTGAGTCTCTTGGCCTCCAGTTCTTTGTACAGTTGCTGGACGAACCGTTCCAGGGGAGAGCCTTCCAGCTTCAAGCCGAGCTGCTGAATCGGCTTGGAAAGGATCTCCTGGACTTCTGCCGGCGTTTTTTCGAAGTTCGCCACCACAGATAGTCGAAGCGTAGCACAGGCGAGCCGGAGTTCACTGCGTGCGCCGAGAGATCGCTGCCAATCTTCCTTGTTGCCTCGGTTGCCTCGCTGGAGAGTATTTCTGAACTGCGTGCCGGCCGCTCTCTCTGATTCCAATATTCTTCGATTCCAGCGCCATGCATGCATCCGGTCCAAATTATGAATATTTTCAGTAGGTTACGCAATCGCTGCACAATCTCAAGCGGGAAAGCTTCAAATCACTTTGGCCGGATGGCATACCCCTCATACAGTTCCCTGCTGGCTCTGCCGCGCTTTGGAGACCCCCTTGTCCAACGCCCCTCTATCCGCAGCGTGAATTGGAGGCTGGGTGCCTCGTGCGCGTCCGGGATTATGGCTG
>JAJZAL010000331.1 GCA_021799405.1 Acidobacteriota bacterium | reverse complement strand
CCATCGAGGCGGGGCTCATGCGGTCCATCGAAGCCGCTGAGCTATTTATGAGACCGGTTCTAGCGCCCACTGCTCATGCGTTGACAACTTCTGCCGCTTCTTCAGGGCAGAAGCTCAACAGCTCAACCGCCTCGCACGTAAGTACTTGGGCGGAAGAGCACAGCCCAAGAGACAATGAAAGCAAAAGTGAGATTCGGTAGCGCTTCATTTTTCACCTATGAGTTTGGGGTTGGATCGGCGCACGATTTCCGGATGACCCTTGAATCAAGGAAGACTCAGTCTGCTCAGCCTCAGGCTATTGGCGACGACACTGACCGAACTGAAGGCCATGGCCGCGCTCGCCAGAACCGGACTCAGCAAAATGCCAAAGGCCGGATACAACAGGCCGGCAGCGATCGGAATCCCGATGGTGTTGTACGCAAAGGCCCAGAAGAGGTTCTGGCGCATGACGCGCATCGTTCCGCGTGACAGCGCAATCGCCGTGGCTACGCCTGTCAGATCGCTCCGCATCAGAGTCACATCGCCGGCTTTCATCGCCACGTCGGAACCCGTCGCCATCGTGATGCCGACTTCAGCCTGCGCCAGCGCAGGCGCATCGTTGACGCCATCGCCGACCATGGCAACCACGCCATGTTCTGCTTGCAGACGACGAATTGCGTCGAGCTTGCCTTCCGGCAGCACCCCCGCAATCACCTGGTCGATGCCGACCTCGTGGGCGACTGCCTGTGCAGTGCGCTCGCTGTCCCCGGTGAGCATGACGACCAGCAGACTCTCCTTATGCAGTTTCCTGATGGCGGAAACGGAGGTTGGCTTGATCGGGTCGGCGACCACGATCAAGCCTGCCAACTGTCCATCAATCGCTATCCATACCGGCGTGCGGCCACGGCCCGCTTCCTCCTCAAACTGACTGAGTAGAGCTTCGATGGGGATGTTGCGCTGTTCCATCAGCCTGCGGTTGCCGATAGCCACGGTACGACCCTCTACATTTCCCACCACACCGAGACCGGTGAGCGAGTCGAACTCCCCGGGCTGCGGCAACGTGTAACCGAGAGTAACGGCGTGCTGCACGATAGATTCGCCCAGCGGGTGTTCGCTGACCCTTTCGAGCGCGGCGGCGACCCGCAAGACATCCTGTTCGGTGAAGGGCGTCTTCGCGCTCAGGATCACCCCGGTCACGGCGGGCTTGCCGGCAGTGATGGTGCCCGTCTTGTCGAGAACGACGGCCTTCACCTTTTCGAGGCGCTGAAGAGCTTCGCCGCCCTTGATGAGGAGACCGGCGTTGGCTCCGCGTCCCGTTGCGGCCATCACCGCCGTGGGAACCGCCAAGCCCATTGCGCATGGGCAGGCGATCACCAGAACCGCTACGGCTTCAGCGAACGCCTGCATAATGCCTGCGTTCGGAGCGAAGAAGCGCCAGCCGAGGAAGGTCAGGATCGCAAGCACCAGCACGGTCGGCACAAAGACCGCGCTGATCCGGTCAGCGAGGCGCTGAATGGGGGCTCGGGAACCCTGTGCCTCGCGCAAGAGCCGCACAATCTGCGACAGCATGCTCTCGGCCCCCAAGGTGGTTGCCTTGTATTGGAGCGTTCCGCGTTGATTGAGTGTGCCGCCAATGACGCAGGCGCCCATTTCTTTTTCCACCGGCAGCGGTTCGCCGGTCAACATCGACTCATCCACGCTGCTCTTGCCGGACAGCACTTCACCATCTGTAGCGATGCGCTCGCCGGGGCGGACCACGATCACGTCACCCTTAACCAGAGTCTCCAGCCGCAAGTCGAACTCTTTGCCGTCGCGTAGCACACGGGCTGTCTTCGGCTGAAGGCGCACGAGTTTGCGCAGCGCGGTGGCCGTTGCGCCTTTGGCCCGGCTTTCCAGCGTGTTGCCCGTCAAGACGAGTCCGATGATGAGCAGTCCGGCCTCGAAGTACACCTCCGGCGCGATGCCGTGGGAGATAAAGTAGCCCGGGAAGATAGTGCTGGCGGCCGAGTACAGGAACGCGGTTCCGGTTCCCAGTGCAACCAGCGTGTTCATGTCGGCTGTCTTGTGGCGCAGCGCCGACCACGCTTTGACGTAGAAGCGGCGTCCTGCCCAGGCGACGATGAATGCGGACAGAGTCAACAGGGTCCAGCGGATCGCGTCATCGCTCAGCTGGAACAACCAGGGCATCCGCTTTTCAAGCACGGGCGCGAGAACCGTGGAAGACCAGTTCATGAACGGGTCTTTCATCTGCTCCATCTTCGCGGAAGCCGGCTTGGTCATCAGCGGGAGGGACAAAGTCATTGCGAACAGACCGGCCGCGACACTGACCGCCGCCTTCGTCCGAAGCTGGCGGTACTCGCGAATCCGGTCCTCGTCGTTTTTCTCCTGCGCTTCCAGCACAGACTCATTCCCGACAGGCAGTTCGGCCCCATAGCCGGCGCTGCGGATTTTCTCCACCATCTCGGACGGGGAGACGACGCTCGGGTCATAGATGACCGTAGCGTTGTGCAGCATCAGGTCAACGGTGGCATCCTTGACCCCCTCCTCGCCAGCAAGCGTGCGCTGAACAAAGGACTGGCACGCGGCGCAAGTCATCCCCGCAACTGGAATCCGGACGCGCGCCAATGTGTTGGAATTAGAAGCCGTGGCCGTGCTGGTAACTTCAATGCCAGAAGTGTTCGGCATGTCTCCCCTCGGGTCTCAGTCTTCGAGTGTTGCCTGAAAACCGATGCGTTGAATTGCTGAAAGCGCCTCGCCTGCGGCTACGTTGTCGGTGGTGCGGACGGTGGCGGAGCCGATGCTGACCGATTCAACCTCGACACCGTTGACGCCCTGAAGCGCGGCGGTCACCCGACGTACGCAGGCCCCGCAGTGCATTCCCTGAATTGCGAACTGAAGCGTGTTTGCCATGGTTCTTTCCTCTGATGTCTTAAATATACCAATGCCCCCTATCCCTATCAATAGGTCTACACAATTAAGATGGATTGGAAGGCAAAATGGCTTCACGGATTGGGATATGCACTATGAATCTAAAGGATATAGCATATGCGGCGTGACTGCCAGCAGAGTAGAACCCATTTGTGTCATTATAGGGGGTATGGGTATACTGTAGCGATTGACAGAGGCGACGAGCGCCTCTCCTCGAGGGGTCGGAAGATGGCAAAGGCAAGACGAGCTCACCTGCTGCAGGCGGAGAAAACAGATGTGGTGGCATCGGAACGCAAAGCGGTTGGCGTGGACGATGGGATCAAAACGGCAAATCTCCGCCGCCTGACCCGCATCGAGGGTCAGATTCGAGGCATTCAGCGCATGGTGACTGAAGACCGGTATTGCGCGGACATCCTGATACAGATCTCTTCCGCGCAAGAGGCGCTTCGGGGAGTTGCCCGGGCCCTGATGCGGAACCATCTTTCCCATTGCGCGACGCAGGCGATTCGCACAGGTTCTGAGCAAGAGCGCAACGCAATGTATGACGAGCTCCTGGATCTCATCTACAAGAACGCGCGATAGGCGGCGCCGATGGTGAAGCGACTCGATCTGGTCTCATAAATAGCTCAGCGGCTTCGATGGACCGCATGAGCCCCGCCTCGATGGCGGGTCTCATACACGGCGTTACCGGCGAAAGTGGGTTTATGAGACCAGTTGTAGTCGGGCCTCTGTTGCCTGAGCCGATGCGGCGGAAAGATGGTCGTGGCCGTCCTCCGGCGCCGAACCGGGCCTGTTTTGAAGGCATTCTGTGGATTCTGCGGACCAGAGCGGCGTGGCGTTTTTTGCCCGATGAGTATCCTTCGCCTTCGACCTGCTGGCGACGTCTGAAGAGTGGGAGGAATAGGGCGTCTGGCTCAACGCATGGCAAACGCTACTCGGAGCGCTGGATGCCGAAGGGCTGCTGCAATGGGATGCAGCCTTTCTGGATGGGAGCTTTGCTCCCGCCAAAAAGGGGCGATGCAGTCGGCAAAACGTAAGCGTGGTAAAGGCGCAAAGTGGATTGTGCGGGGAGGGCAGGACCATTCCTCTGAACTCGGAACTGTTTGCCGTCCTGACCGATTACGTCGAGTGGTGCAAGCAGAAGTTCGGAGCGCTCCAGCCGGTGTGGTGCGTCTTTCCGTTCGGTTCACCGCAGCCGACAGATCCGACGCGCCATGTGAGGACCCTCAAGACCGTCTGGACCAAAGTCCGCGCGAACGCCGGCGTGAAGGCCCGCCGGCATGACAACCGGCACACGCTCATCGCCGAGCTTGCCGAGAGCGGCGCGGGGCGGCCAGACAATCATGGACATTGCCGAGCACGTTTCGAAGCACATGCTGAAGCATTACAGCCACATTCGGATGGAAGCAAAGCGCAGTGCGCTCGAAGCAATTGTCCGTAAGTCGAGCACTGCGAGTGAGTCACAGCAGGGCAACCCGCAAAAGTCCCCACAGTCGGGCATTTTTGAGGGTCATCGGGGAGTTGGGAGGGGACGTAAATCGATGAAAAGAATTGGCTCCTCAGGTAGGACTCGAACCTACAACCCTTCGGTTAACAGGGCAGTCCTAAGGCGTGGAGCCTCAATGTAATCAACGGAGTAGAGCGGAGCGAAGGGGACGAATTGGAGCCTTTTCGGCACGCAATTCGGCGAAGAATTCGGCGAAGAGATAAGCATTCGGGCAACGGCCCAATCCTTATCTTGTTGAGGTGGAGTGGAGCATTCGGCCAGTACTGTATGGCCCCAACCGCTTCTGGAAACCTGGTCGTGGACAGAACGAACCTTCCTCTCCATCGAAGTTCATGAGATTTTCAGCCGAGGGCTGCGCGAGCTGCGGCCCTCTTCCCCGCGCTCAAGGAGAATCTCTTGACGCATGTTGTCATTTATGACTACACTTGTATTGGTTTAGCAGGGATGCGCCCATGACCCGTCAGACGCGGCCTATTTCCTGGATTAAGGCGGCCCGCAAGGAGTTTGAGAAGTTTCCTGCCGACGCGCAGTCAATTTGCCTGACGGCTTTGACCGTGGCCGCAGAGGGCGGAAAGGCGGATATAGCCAAACCGCTTCTGAGCTTCGGATCCGGTGTGTTTG
>JAJZAL010000330.1 GCA_021799405.1 Acidobacteriota bacterium | reverse complement strand
AAGTAGCCCCGCCGGAAAGTTCGGCGGGGCTATCTGAGAGAGTAAGTTGGTGGTGCATCGGTTATGAGCCGAGCAATACGGTCACGCCGCCGTGGCGGCGAACGCCGCAGTGTGACGTCCACGTGGTACGGTGATGAGCTGCCCATTTACCGTGGTGATGCGAGGCCGGGGACTGATGCATCATCTCACTGACCTTGCAGGCGCCCTGCGCAAGATGGGCTGTGCCATAGAGTGTCACGTACTGCGTGACCGCGTCCGATGGCGGCGTCACGGAAAATTTCTCCGTAATACCCTGGCTCGGAGCTACGTCGCTGTTTGTCTTGTGGCCAATCGCCACGACGTGCCAGCCCCCCGGCGCCTTCAGGTTAAGGTGCACGTCATGCAGCGTCTCATTGCCACCGGCAGTGAGTGAAACGCTGACCACCGTGCGAGTGCCCGGCTTCATGGCCTTCGGCGCGGAAACCGTCACCTGCCGGTTTCCGATCGACTGCTTCATTTCGTAGCGCGCGGTCAGCGGTAAATTCGCCAGCGCCGATGAGTCGCCTACATAAACGCTGTAGGTTCCGGATGATTCAGTCCAGCCATTCTTTCCCCACCACCACTCGTCGCGCGGTGTGATGGTGAAATGGACCACTTTTGACTGACCAGGAGCCAGAGTGACGCGGCGAAAATCGACCAGTTTACGTGGCGGCTCACCGGTGGAAGAAGGCATGCCCAGATACAACTGCGCCACATCCGTTCCCTGTACATGGCCCGTGTTAGTTACGCGCGCGCTTACTTCGATGCTGGTCACGCCGTTGACCTCATTCCGGCTCAACTTCAGATTGCTGTACTTAAAGTGAGTGTAAGACAAACCGAAGCCGAAGGGGAACATTGGTTGGATATGCTTCGCATCGTACCAGCGATAGCCCACCAGCAGACCCTCCGAGTAATGCACATGGCCGTCGATGCCCGGGAAACGCTCGGGGCTGGCCGCCGGCACGTCGGCAAGTTTCATGGGGAAGGTCACCGGCAGATGACCGCTTGGATCGACTTTGCCGAAGAGCACGTTAGCCAGTGCCGTGCCGTTGGTCTGGCCCGGATACCAGGTGTCGAGCAGGGCCGGCACATGATCGAGCCATGGCATGGCGATCGGAGCACCGGCTTGCACGACGACTACCGTGTGCGGATTAGCCTTTGCCACGGCGCTCACCAGCGCGTTCTGCGCCAAGGGCAAACGCAGGTTGGGACGGTCTGCTCCCTCGGTCTCTGTGTCATCTGCCACGACTACCAGCGCGAACTTCGCAGATTTGGCGGCAGCCACCGCATTTTGGATCGCAGCGTGAACCGTCGATGGCGTCGCCCACTTAAGCTTACTGTCGACGCCGCTATCCATCTGTTGCATCATTCTTCTAATGGCTGCTCTTTTTCTCCGGCCGAACCTCCTCACAAACCCCTTAGGGCTTCGCCCCATAATCGGCTTTAGGCTTTTTACGGTCAGTCTGTATTCCTGATCTTTTTTGAGACGAATCGCGGCTGAATAAGTGTCTACAGGACGGGTCCCTTTATTGTGGACCAACGGATTGCCGTTGATTGCCAGGGTTAGGGGAAGCTGACAATGGCAGTCATTGGTCAAGGCAAAAATGTAGGTCCCGGTCTCAGGGGCTGTCAGAGTTGCGGAATATAACTCGTCAGGATTCCTGCCTGCCGAGGTCCTCGACAAATCGGCAGTCGGGATGGGCGTGAGTTGCGCGTCGGTTGGCAGACCCTGCGTGTACCTGACGTTGGACGTCCCCGTGAATGCCTCGATGCCGGCCAGCGGCGAGATCGTCGAAGAGGGAACCACATGCGCGCTGCCCCCACCACCGTACGTCACCTGCGCCGAAGCTGCCGGACCGATCACCGCAATGTTCGCCGATCTCGACAGCGGAAGCAGATGGCCGTCATTCTTCAGAAGAACCGTTCCGGTTTCCGCCACCTCGGTCGATATCGCCTGGTGCTCCGACGTCGTTGCCACCGCGGTGGGCGAACCCGACGAAGGATGGTTGAAGAAATGGAAGCGGAACATCTGGTACAAGATCCGCGAAACCATCGTGTTCAGCACCGCGCGCGAAATCGTGCCATTTGTCATCGCCTTCTCAAGCGGCGCCCCGAAGTGACGGCTGGACGGCTCTTCCATATCCGTTCCCGCCGCAGCCGCCGAAACGCTGTGCACCGCGCCCCAATCCGACGTGTTGAAGCCGTCGAAATTCCACTCATCGCGCAGCACATCCGTCTGCAGATAATGGTTCTCGCAGCTATAGTAGCCGTTCACCGTCGAATACGCGCACATGATCGAGCCCACCTTTGCCCTGCGGATCGCCGCGCGAAATGCTGGCATATATAGCTCGTGCAGCGCACGTCGGGAAACGCTCACATTGTCTTCCGGCGTGTTGCGATACGTCTCCTGATTGTAGGCGTCGAAGTGCTTCACCTGAGCCATCGTCCCCGTGCTCTGAATGCCTCTGATTTCTGCCACCGCAATGTCCGCCGCCAGCGTCGGATCTTCCGACAGACTCTCGAACTCCCGGCCCCAGCGCGGATCTCGATCGATATTCACTGTCGGCCCCAGATCCACGGCCGACCCCTTGGCGGCCTGCTCGGCCCCGATCACCCGTCCATACTCAAACGCGAGCTTCCGTGAAAACGTCGCGGAAACAGCCGTACCCGCCGGTAGGTTGGTGACATCCTTCATCCCGTCCCCGACACCATTCGGGCCATCCTCCAGGCCAATCGACGGGATGCACAGCGATGGAATCGCCGGTGTATTACCCACGTACGGCTTGGTGCCGTGGCCGGCCACCATGCTGATCTTCTGCGCGACTGTCATCCTCTTCATCAGCATCGCAACCCGTTTCGCTATCGGCAGGTGCGGATTCAGCCACGGACAAGCCGCCACCGTGCCTGCAGGTTTTGGAGGTGCTGCAGTGGCTGTACGTGATCCAGCAATGCAAAGGAACGCGAGCAGTGTCATCCAAAGCGCCATTCTGAGCTTGTGTCGGCACCTTACGATTTGAGTTAGTCTATCTTTGCTCTCGGGATCACACTTGGAAGCATGTGTGATGCCACACGGTACGCATGTGGGGTGCTTCGGACAAACCTGATACGTGTCCATGACTTGAGATCCTCTCCTGGGATTAGAATTTCTCGATGGGAGTCAAGCTTGAAAGAATTGCTATTGACGTTCTCTAAGTGCGAATAAGCCAAAGACTAGGCCCTTGACTGGCCGATACCCGTTGGCCAATACCGATTGCTTCCAGGTGAAGCAGTCGGTCAAGCGTGATCGACAATGGTTGCCACTGATGATTCGATGGATGACTTGAATGTTGGAGTTGGGTAGTAGGGAGGCAGGCCTCGCTGATCTTTGTCAAATGGGGCAATCCCTGTAGTATTCACATACCAGTGCAGTAACCGCTGTTGCATCATGTGTTGAATGTCGGCAACTGCCTTGTCGCCATACCGATTGTTCAACTCATGGGGATCCTCGGCGTAAATGTACAACTCACTTTGCCCCTGCGGGCGACTGATCAGTTTGTAGTCATGCGTCCGAACCATAGCCGCGCGACTTATCGTCTGTGGATACTTGTCCTGCAGCAGCGATTTCGGATAGTAGAGTTCCTCAGGAGAATTTCCTAACGGCTCAAAACACTGTGGCTCATAGGTGTTGTAACCTCCCTCACAGAAGCCGGCACGGTTCGCATCGCCCTGTCCTCCGTAAATCTGGGGCAGGAGGCTTTGGGAGAAGTGAGTATGCTGCGCTTCTGTTTGAGCCAAGTCCAGGCAAGTTGCCATCATATCGAATAGCTCGACTACATTTTTTACACGATGTCCTTCTGTCGCTCCTGGAACATGTGCAATCAATGGCACGTGTGTCAAGCTGTCTTCCAGGCCGCTTGGCCACTTCTCGACCAGTCCGTAATCTCCGGCGTAGTCTGCATGGTCAGAGAGTAAAAGTATGGCAGTGTCTTTTGAGTGATTGGTTCTTTCGACGGCCTCCAAGATGTGACCCATGAGCCAGTCGCTGTAGCTGACCATGCCGTAGTAGAGCGCACGTACCTGACGAAACGTGCTTTCCGGTACTTTGTCCAGTCCATAGAGTTCCCGAATTCCATCCACATAACTGGGTC
The DNA here is from genome assembly GCA_021799405.1 of Acidobacteriota bacterium. The sequence goes on along the minus strand of JAJZAL010000330.1, from coordinate 893 downwards.
TCTTCGGGAGGCCAATCGGGCGCAGACCGTGAATGTCGGCAGCCTTATACATGTCGTAAAAGCCAGTTGGCGCTCCGTAGGGAGGGTGTGGAAATGAGAGGGGCAGAAATATGCAGAATGGCCGGTCAGACTCCCGTCTTTCGAGAATTCTGATGGCGTTCTGAACATGTTCGTAATCTCCCGTGTGATGAGGTTCCCCGCGAGGCTCCGTTATGAAAGTATGGGGACCGATAATGCGCTGTGCGAATGCGCTTTTATGATTGTGAGCCTGGGTTGTATGACTGTGACCTAGATTGATCTTTGGATAGTTCCATTCTGTGACGCTTCCGTAAAAACTTTGAGCAGCCAACGCGTCATTTTTGCCGTACCAGAAAACGTCATAGCCAGCGTCTTTGAGGTAGCGGAACAGATTGGGCTCGTTTGGTCGCAAATAGTAAAAAAGACTGCGGTGTCCACGGACACTGGTGGGCCATCCAGTTAACATGCTGCAGCGGGAAGCGCCGCATACTGGATATTGCACGTTGCAGTTTTCGAACAGCGTGCCCATTTTCGCGAGTTTGTCGAAGTTTGGTGTCTTCGTGATTGGGTTGCCATAGCAGGAAAGCGCATCAGCTCGCATTTCATCCGGTTGGAAGATGATGATGTTCTGCTTTCTTGAGGGACGCGTTGCTTTCACTGGAGCATCAGAAGGGCTTTCTGGCCGCACGGTGTCTCCCTGACCATTCGCGCGATCTGCAAAACCGGCTACCATTGCAGCCCCGCCTGATGCTAAAAAGTTCCGCCTGCTTACCTGATGATTGAAGCCTGATTTGTCATCCTGCATGACTTTGCTCCTTGTGCCCTCAGTGCTCGTCCCGTACCGTTCCGTGATACGGCAGAACCTTATCATGCCT
>JAJZAL010000329.1 GCA_021799405.1 Acidobacteriota bacterium | reverse complement strand
GGCGGAAATAAAAGAGTCTGGTTGACCGTGTCAGAAATGAAGTTCTGGCCCATGAATCGAACATAAAACAGAACCTGCTGCCCACGCTATCGGCTCCGTCACGAATCTATGCCCGACACACTCCTAGGCGTGAAGAACTCGCCACGATCACCCCGAAGATTGGATCCGACGATCTCTTCGTAGGCGCGGCCCTTAACGTCGATGTCGCTCTCCAGCAGGGAATACATCTGCAGTTGCGTGACGAGATAGGCAAGTACGATCGGCTTGAGTTCAATACTCTCCGATTGTCGAAAAATAGTCGGATAATCGCTCTTGACCTGCGTGAACAGGGCTTCAATCCGCTTCTGGACTTTCAACGGCCCGTTGACGCCATGGCGCTCATTGGCCGCAGTGAAGAACTGAACTTCATCGTTCTGCCGCTCGTCATGAATCTTGCAAAAAATGAGCTTCAGCAGCTCCCAAAATGCCTGGGGCTTCTGTAGCCCCTGGTTGCCTGCAATGTAATTGTGACACCGACGGAAAGCAAAGAGCAGCGCATCAGAAGTTGCTGGTTTGAGCTGGTCGAAGCGGGGACGATCCTGATCCTCATCACCGCGACCATAGACCGGCAAGTCGGGGACTTCCTCTGTGTTGACGGTTCCCCCTTTTACTATGCGGCGATAGCAAAATCGCTCAATACCATTAGTCCACATTCCATAAGCAACATTCGGACTGGCGGCCATGTAACTCTGGAGCTGGCCTACGCCGTCTTTCTTGTCCGCCGACTTTACCGTGGAAGCCTTGCACTCCACGATGATTAAGGCGCTCTCCTGCGTATGCTCCGCACCCTGAGGGAAAATTACCAGATCGGCGCGCGGCTTTCGGCTCCCGACCCGAATAACGAACTCAACCTCGACAGAAGCCTTTTCATAGCGATATTCGCGCACAAGGGACTTGGCGATCTCCTGACGAACGTACTCTTCTGGCGTCTCGGGTCGCTGAGTCTTGCCGTCAATAAAGTCGAGAACCTTTCCCTGCTGGATAATGATCGCCAACTTGCTTTGAGTCGGCTGTACTGTTGTTTGCTCCATGCTCGCGCTTTCTGTGCAATTGCCGTTGAACGGCAGGCGACTGCCGGCTCTTTCGACAGATTGCTTTGTCTTAACGGCCATTCGCTTCCTTCAAAAGAGCAAATGCCTCTTGTAAGACTTCGACCATTTTTTTGCTGTGCTGGGCTGCGAAAGTCTTGAAATCCCTGTGAAATTCCTGGGGCAACTTAAAATTGAGCGGCGTGAGCGCGGCAGCATCAGGTTTCGTGCCACTCTGTGTTCTGGCCACACGCAGAGGTAACGACGCTCTCTTCAAGGTCTTAGACGTAGCCCTTCTTGTCATCTTGTGTCGTCCCCCCTTTCTCACAGTCTGGAACCAGATCGCTTACGCTCAAATCGCCGTACGCAAGCATAGAAGTAATAACGAAAACACGCAATCGTTATTTCGTTACTTACAGTTTACTTGGAGAATACATGATTGCCGCAAGGGGGAGGACGTTTCCTCCCTGCCTGCGGTCAGCTTCGCCGCCCTTCGCCACCCACCTCAGCGGGCCTGTTCCTGCCCGCAACGCCGACCCTGAAAATCATGCGTGCTGACGCACGCGAATAAGGAAGACAAGCCTCCTAAGGGGCGCTGCCCCGATCACGCGGCGCAAGGGGTTTCCCCAGGCTTCCGCGCTCCACCACCCCAGCGGGCAAAGAACACCCGCCGGGGACCCCGATTGCGCTTGTGCAGCCCTCCGCTGCGCTTCGCCCTTTCCATTCTCGCTGCGCTTCATTGCAAGGGTGGGTGATCCCCCTCCCCATTGCGCCTTGCTACCCCCGCCTTCGCCAGGAGGCGTTCGGCATGTACATGCCGCGTTTCAACGCGGAAGTGCAAAAGCAAAGGAGAAAACACCATGAACAGCGCAGCGACCACCAGCAACCAGCAGAACAACCACCAGCGGCAGACCGCGAAAGAAATCATCGCGGCCAATGTCCAAGCCCTCATCGAGCAGCTTGAGGCCGGACACTCCGACGCGCTCACAGCTTACCTGAACGCGATGAGCCGTTTTCACCATTACAGCTTCGGAAACATTCTGGAGATCGCACGGCAAAAGCCGGATGCAACCCGCGTTGCCGGACTGTATGCGTGGAACCAGATGGGCCGCAGAGTGAAGAAGGGCGAGAAGGCCATCCGCATCCTTGCCCCCATCATCGGCGTGCAACGCAAGCCGAAGGAAGAAGCCGAGAAGGACATCACCAAGCAGAACATGCGTGTCTTGGTTGGTTTCCGCTCTGCATCTGTCTTCGATGTTTCGCAGACCGAAGGCCCGGAATTGCCAGAGCTGCGGGAGATCAGCGGCGACGTGGGCGAGAACCGCGACCGTCTGCTTTTCTTCATCGAGCGGCAGGGCATCGAGCTTGTCTTTTCCGAGAAGATTGCTCCCGCGCTGGGCGTGAGCTACGGCGGACGCATTGCCATTCTGCCCGGACAGTCGAAGGCCGAGGAGTTCTCGACCCTCATTCACGAACTGGCACATGAGATGTTGCACAAGGCCGAGCGGCGCACGGCAACCACCAAAGTTGTGCGCGAGACGGAGGCCGAGGCTATTGCCTTTGTTGTCGGCAAGGCCGTGGGTCTGGAGCCGGGCAGCGCATCCGCCGACTACATCCACCTGTACCACGGCAATGCTTCCTTGCTGGCGGAAAGCCTTGAAGTCATCCAGCAGACCTCCGTCGTCATTCTTGCCGCGTTGCAGCCGCCTTTGCAGGAAGAAGCGGAGCCAACCAAGCAGACTACCGACTCACTCGCGGAGGTGGCGTGATGCAAACGCTTCTCCGCATTCTCGAACGGGCTGGAGGCTACCGGCCCACCCTCTACCTCAAGATCGAGAACCCGCCCTATGTGGCCCTCGTCATCGAGGCCACGCCGGAGCCGGGGCCGCTGGGGTTGCCTGCTATTTCCGTAGCCCATTACGGAGAGCAGAACGGCGACCTCATGCGCGACCCGGAGATGTGTTTCGAGTTGTCGCGGCCTGTCGGGAGCAAACTCACACTCGATTCCTACTACTGGCGCAATGACTACATGGGGTCCGAGCAATGGTCGCGGCAACTCGTCTGCGGTCACTATGTCATGCTTCCCGACCTGCACACGCTGCATGAACTCTTTGCCGCCGTGTGGGACGGGAACCTCAAATCGCAAGGCTTCGAGGAAGCCTTCACGGACACTGCCATTCGCGGCTAATCCGCTCTTGGAGCGGATACAGCCAGCCCGTTTCCGCTCCGTCGCCTTCACTCTCAACCGCTCGAAAGGAGCCAATCGTCATGGAAACCACTGTTATCAATGCCACCGAGTACCGCAACCTGCCTCTCGCGTTGCTCACCGAATCCACCACCAACCCGCGCCGCATCTTCGAGGAAGAGAGCTTGAAGGAGTTGGCGGAAAGCATCCGCAGCCAGGGCATTCTCTCGCCCTTGCTTGTGCGGCCCTTGAATGAGTGCAGCTTCGAGATCGTAGCTGGAGCGCGGCGTTACCGAGCCGCGCAGATGGCCGAGGCTGCGACCGTGCCTGTCCGCATCATCAACCTCAGCGATGCCGAAGCGCTGGAGGCGCAGCTTATCGAAAACCTCCAGCGCCGCGACGTTCACCCGATGGAAGAGGCGCAGGGCTTCAAGGCGCTTCTCGACTTGGAGGAGCCGAAGTACAGCATCGAGCAGATCGCGGCCAAGACAGGAAAATCCGCCGTCTATGTCGCGCAGCGATTGAAGCTAACCGAACTTGCACCTGTGGCCGTTGAAGCCTTCTACCGCGAAGAAATCGGCGTGGGCCATGCCCTCTTGCTGGCGAAACTGCCAGCCGACAGGCAGGAAGAGGCATTGTCCGCTTGTTTCCGGGAGGATTGGGGCGCGACCAATGACCGCAAGGCCAAGCGCATCCTGCTGCCCGTCCGCAATCTCCAGTTCTGGATTGAGAGCAACATTATGCTCATCCTGAAAGAGGCTCCCTTCGACAAGCGGGACGCGCACCTGGTCACCATCGCGGGCAGTTGCGTGGACTGCCCCAAGCGGACGGGGTACAACAAGCTCCTGTTCGCCGATGTGCGGCAGGACGCTTGCACCGACCCAAGCTGCTATCAGGCGAAGGTGGACGCGCACGTCGCCAAGACAATCGCCGCCAAACCCAAACTTGTGCAAATCAGCACAGCTTATGGGAAGCAGCAGGAGGGCAGTCCCGTTCTGCCTCGCAACAAGTACGTTGCCATCCGCGACGAAAAGCCTAAAAACAAGGAGGAAGCACAGAGGCCGGAGTACAAAACCTGTAAATACACCACCGAGGCCATCATTGCGGAGGGCAGCGAGAGGGGAGAGCTTCATAATGTCTGCGCTCATCCCGATTGCCCCATCCATCATCCCAGGCAACAACACCAGCGGAGCGGGGCCGATGCCTCATTCAAAGCGGAGCAGGAGAAGCGCCACCGCGAGGAAGCACTTGCTCAGGCGACAGGCATTCGCACTCTCGCCGCCATCGTCGCGTCGGTTCCAGTGCGGCTGATGAAACGTGACCTGCTGTTCGTAATCGAACAGTTGGCCGCAATGCTGGACGAACGCCGTCTGGAAATCGTCGCCCGTCAGCGCGGTATCAAGAAAGCGAAGGACAGCGACTCCATCCAGAAGCTATTCGCCGCTTACCTGCACCGCACCGAAGAGGGAACGCTTGGCGGCTTGCTCGTGGAAATCGCCATCCTGCATTCGGCCACACGTCAGAATGCAGCACAGGTGCTCCGCGATGCAGCCACCGTCTACAAGGTGGACTTGGACGCAATCGGCCAGAAGGTCAAGCAGGAGTTTGCTGCGAAGGCGAAAGCGAAGCTGACGAAAAAATCTGCCGGAAAATCCGTTCAGGCGAAGGTCAGAAAATCGGCCTAGAGCAGAACTATGGTTGCTGTATGCCGTAGCCGCAGTGTCGGAACCATGCGGCGGCGTTGTCGGGGGTGATGGTTTTGAGGGCGTCGCCAACGGCCTGTTCGAGGGCTTCCTGGCTGCGAG
>JAJZAL010000328.1 GCA_021799405.1 Acidobacteriota bacterium | reverse complement strand
TGCATTCTCCGCGATAAACCGGAACTAAGAGTCCTGCGCGCAACAGCTCGGCTAGCTTGCGCGCATCGATTGCATCGCTCTTTGAGCCAAACTTTAAAAACGCATTCTTGCGCGGCTTGCACACCACCAACTTCGAGACTCTTGAGATCAGAAGATCGTAAAGCCACGCCGAGTGGCAACACTCTTCGAAGGTGACATGCAGCGTTCCTTTGATACCGCTGAGGAAATCGACGACCGCCGCTGCGCGCGTTGGTAGCACTGACTGCATGACCAGTGTGCCGTCGTGATCCAGCACGGCGGCCGAAATAGTATCCCGATGGAGATCGAGCCCTATATACCTGATGCGATCCATCTGAACGCTCCTTCTTCGCCCTCTGGTTCTCGTAGAGAACAGAGAAGCAGATATGCTTCTCATGACCAGCCAATACCTGCAGCGAGGATGGCAGTCAAGGACGCGCGTACTGTGCGTGCCGCGCAGCGGTCGAAGATCCTTGACCGCCACCGCAGCGGAGGGTACGCACACCCGCGCTTGTCCTCTACGAATCGCACCGAACGTTTCCTTCGCTGCTGCTGTAAAGCTAACGCCGCTCCAGCGTGCTGCGAAGGACGCCCTCGCCCCATGTTCTTTGTGAGCCGTGCCTCTGGTTCTGGAGATCTGTACAGTAGCTTTCATGCTGTACGCAAACAAAGCATGAAACACCCGAAGACTGCACAAGGAGACGGACAGCTTGCCAGGGCATCCCACAGGTCTCACCCCGCGCAACAGGAAAGCTGTTTGACGTTCTTGGTGAAGGTTTGGGCGGCCAGCTTGAGTCCTTCCACCATGGTGAGATACGGGAAGAGCTGATTCGCGAGATCATGGACGGTCATTTGCGCTCGAATGGCCAGTGCCGCTGTCTGAATGAGCTCCCCGGCCTGTGCGGCCACGGCTTGCACGCCGAGAAGTTTTCCGCTGTCTTCCTCCGCGACCAGCTTGATGAATCCGCGCGTGTCAAAGTTGACGAGTGCCCGGGGAACATTCTCCAGTGAGAGAGTGCGGGTGTCCACGGGAAGTCCCTTTTCACGCCCAGTCGATTCGTCCAAACCCACCGCCGCGATCTGCGGGTCTGTGAAGATCACGCCTGGAACCACCGATAAATCCAGCGGCGCGCTGCCGCCAAGCATATTCACGGCGGCACGTGTCCCAGCCGCTGCGGCCACATAGACATACTCTGGATTGGTGGTGCAGTCGCCCGCCGCGTAAATATTCGGGTTGGAAGTGCGCAGAAACTCATCCACGGGGATTGCGCCGTGTTCATTGGTCAGCACGCCGGCATTTTCGAGATCGAGGCTGGCGGTGTTGGGCTTTCGGCCTGTCGCAATCAGCAGACGATCGCCAACGATGCGCTCGCCGCCGACTTCCACCGTGAACCGGCCGCCTTCGTGTTGGACTCGCTTGATCTCGTTGCCGGCGACGATGCGCATGCCTTCGTCGGTCAGGACTTGCTGGATTGCATCGCCAATCGCGGGATCGCTGTGCGAAAGAATTCTGGAGCGCACGATCAGGGTGACCCGGCTGCCAAGCCGCAAAAAGGCCTGTGACAACTCCAGCGCAACGTAGGAGCCGCCATACACGATCAAATGTTTGGGCAACTTCTGTGCGGCCAGAGCCTCGGTCGAAGTCCAGTACGGAGTGCTGCTCAATCCGGCGACGGGTGGAATGGCGGGCGACGCTCCGGCAGCAATCAATGCCCGGTCAAAGGTGATGGTTTGTTCCCGCCCATCGGATCCTTTCACGCGCAATGTGCGGTCGTCCTTGAATCGAGCCTCACCGTGAACCAGGCGGATATTTGCGCTGTTCTCGATGATCGACTCGTACTTCGCCTTGCGCAGTTCTTCCACGCGGTCCTGCTGCTGGGACTGCAACACAGCCCGATTGACACTGGGCGGCATAGCAGAAATGCCGCCATCGAATGGGCTGGTGGTGCGGACATGTGCTACATGAGCGGCGCTGATCAGGATCTTCGAGGGCACACAGCCGATGTTGACGCAGGTGCCTCCGGTTGTGCCGCGTTCGATGATGGTCACGACCGCGCCAGCTTCCTGCAGACGACTCGCAGCGGCAAGGGCGGCGCCGCCGCTGCCGATGATAGCAACGCGCAATTCCTCTCCGCCGCGCGTCGGTTCGTCGGTGTCTTCCGTCAGAGGCAATGCGCCGTAGCCGTGATTGGCCACCGCCTCAGTAAGACTTTGCACGGGAACCTCCCACTTCAGAACAACCCGCGCCGACGCATCCGGGTATGAAACCTGAGCCTTGCGCACGCCGGGTACGCTCTCGAGCGCTTTTCGTACATGCTCGGCGCAGCTGTTGCAGGTCATGCCAGTGATTTTCAGTTCAGTGATTAGATTCTCGGTCATTATGTTTTCCTGATTTCTAATTGGGGATGCGTTACAGTCGATGCGATCGGTTGAGAGTCGCAGGCATTTCGCAGCTATCGGTGGCGCAGTGACGGTTCGCCGGATTGATCATGTCCCAGATGGAGGCAACGACCATGACCACCAATCCGGCATAGAAAATTCCGCGCGCCACACCCATGGGCAGAGCGCCATGAGTCAGCCCGAATACACCGACCAAAGCCATGATCGGACCGATGGCGCCGATGAGCGTGCGACGCCATTGGCGGTGCGAGAACCAGCCAGCCAGGTTCGCCAACAGTGCAACGGAGGCAAAGATCGGAATCAACCAATGCACGAACGTGCCCTCCCACTGACTAAGAAAGCCCAATCCGATTACGGCGCCGAGGCTGGCGGCCGCCGGGAAACACATGGCGCAGCTGAAGCTGCCGACGATGGCGCCGATGACGCCGGCTTTATCGATGACACGCGAGATAGCTGGCATGGACGAATTCTCCTTTCGAATCGTGCTATTTGCACTGGTACGGTTTGGACAGACTAAACCTCCTTCCGCATCGGAGTGTAGAAGACATCATGCGGGTCTAATCCATCCGAGCAGCACAACAGCGCAGATTCACCAGTACGACATTACTTTGCCTTTTCTTCCGGTTTTGACGGATATCCTGCATCGGCAGTCGCCTTGGTCAGGGCCGCGACATTGGTTCTGGCATCGTCATAGGTAACAATTGCTTCTCTCTTCGCATAACGCACGTCCACTTTTTCGACACCGGGAACCTTTCGCAAAGCCTGGCGTACAGTGATGGGGCAAACCGGGCAAGTCATGCCGGGTACGTTGAGCGTGACAGTACGAGTCGCCGCGAAGGCAGACATGGGGGCGGCGAGCAAAATTACGAGAAACACTTTGTAAAAGGATTTCATTTTCTCCTCCTGAGATTCGGTTCAAGGTGAATAACCCTGGACTAGAACATGTAAGACACATCCGACCCATGGGTCGGATAACTGAAGATCATATATTTCAGATCCCGGGCGGGAATGCCCGACCGGATGGCGAGCGCAAACACATTGATGACTTCTGCGGCGGCACCACCGAAGAGATGCGCGCCGAGGATGCGATCCGTTCTCTCTTCCACCAGCGTTTTGTAACCGGAGGACGATTCGCCAACCCTTCGCGACGAATACCAGTTCCCGGTCGATTCCGTCTTCACGGTGAACTTCAATCCCTTTTCCCGGGCTGCACTCTCTGTGAGCCCGACCGATGCAAGCGGTGGAATCGTAAACACGGCGGAAGGGATTCCGTTGTAGTCGGGCTTGGCATGATTTCCTTTGAGCAGATTTGTTGCTACCAACACGCCGTCGTAAGAAGCTACGGGCGTGAGCGGGGGCCCTCCGCTGGCGGCGGCATCGCTTGCGGCGTACACCGCCGGATTGGAAACACTCTGCAGATATTCATTCACCTTGACGCCGTGCCGGTCCCACGCAACGCCGCCCGCGTCGAGATTCATGTCGTCGATCTCGGGCTCACGTCCGGCAGCGTGGACGACCATGTCCGCGTGCAAGGTCCGCATCTGGCCTGAGGTCGAAACCTTCACAACCAGGCCTTCTGGTCGCTTTTCAACCGCGACGGCCTCCGTCTCCAGTTGGATGTCGACACCTAAAGCGCGAGTGTGCTGGACCAGAAGTTCCACCATGCCGGAATCAAACTGACGCAGTGGACGGCCGTCCCGATGGACTATGGTGACCTGCGCTCCAGCCCGCAGCGCAATATGCGCAAACTCAAAGGCAATGTATCCCCCTCCGATGAAGAGAATCCGTGGTGGAAGGCTATCGAGTTCGAGAAAGTGTTCGCTGTCGATGAGGTGCTCAACGCCGGGTATTTTCAGATCGACAGGCTTTTGCCCAGCAGCGATGACGATGTGGCGCGCCTCCAGCGTGTCTTCGCCAACCTGGATGGATTTAGGGCCAGTGAAACGGGCGCGACCGTGGAACGCCTCAATGCCGGCCTTGTGGAAGCCTTCTTCCCGATGTTTCGGGACCGGCTCGGTGAAGGTGCGCTTGAAATGCATCAGCTCGCCCCAGTCAATCTTTAATTCTCCGGCATGTATTCCCTTGCCCTGCATCCGACGGCCCCAGTCGACCAGCTCTGCGGCCCCAACCAGTACCTTTTTCGGATCGCAGCCACGAAGGGCGCAAGTACCCCCAAACGGGCGTGAATCAATCACAGCAACCTGCCAGCCCGCTGCACGACAACGCGAAGCCACAGCCGACGCCGCGGAGCCAGTTCCAATGGCTATCAGATCGAATTGCTTATTCATGCGCGCTCCTGTCTACACGGTCAGATGCAGGGGACCTTAGCGAACGGCCTTGGGCTGATCCCCGCAGTTGCTCCTCTTGTATTTGCCGAGGGGGATTTCTGCGAGACGGGCAAGGAGAAAGACCGCAACAATCGATCCCAGGAAGAAATTGGTTTGCATGGGTACAAGATGGAAGCCGCACAAGGCAACGTACGCCGATGCGATCAGAAAGAGCGGACCTGTGACGTAGCAATGTATTCGCCCACATCGTGCGGCGTTCGCAAGGCACGCAGCACCCATAACCAAAAAAGCCGGAAACCAGAGCAGCAATTCGAGCTTTGGCCAATTGGCTCCGACGACAAGAGCGGCGACTGG
>JAJZAL010000327.1 GCA_021799405.1 Acidobacteriota bacterium | reverse complement strand
GGCGCCCTCGACAACCCAACTTATGGCGCGATATCCCTGTGGAATCCGCGTATTATGCAACTCACAGCACAATTCACGTTCTAGCTGGGCATGGGCAGGTCACTCCAAAAAGTGGCCTGCCTTGCCGTTGTCGTCGTGTGGTGGTATCACACGGTGTGGATGTATTTGGGGTCATTTGCGGCTGAAACCGAATTGCAGAAGCCGGAAAGACACAAGGGAGGCTGAAGCAGGTTGCCATGTTGTTAGAAGTTTGCGCAGATTCAGTGGCATCGGCGGTGGCTGCGGAACGAGGAGGGGCGCATCGCATTGAGCTATGCTCCGACCTCCTGGAAGGTGGAATCACACCGGGACCAGGGTTGATCTCGGTTATCCGTTCGCGTCTCCGGATCGACATCTTTGTCATGATTCGTCCCCGGGGCGGAGACTTCTTGTACTCTGCGGACGAGTTCGAGGTCATGCAGCATGACATGGATGAAGCCCGCCGGCTCGGCGCCAACGGCTTTGTCTTCGGAATGCTGAACGAGCACGGTAGCATCGATATAGAACGCACACGTGAACTTGTGCAAAGGGCGCATCCCTTGCCGGTTACCTTTCATCGCGCCATTGACATGACTCCCGATCCCTTGACCGCGCTGGAAGAAGTCATCTCTACCGGTGCGCGGCGCATCCTTAGTTCGGGTGGCGCCCCCAATGTAATGCGAGGCTGCGAACTCCTGCGGGAGTTGCATCTGGCGGCTTCCAATCGCATTGCCATCATGGCTGGTGGTGGCCTTACGCTCAAGACCGTGAAGCATGTGGCAGAGGCTTCCGGCATCACCGAATTTCATGCCAGCTTGCGCAGACCCCTTCCGACGCCTACGGACTTTCACAAGCAGGGCGTTTCCATGGGTGAAGTGCGGGATCGCGAGTACGTGCGATATGCCACGCTCGAAGAGGATGTCCGCGCGATGGTGGAGGCGCTCAAACAACTCTCGCAGGAAAAATTAGCCAAGAGTATGCGATAAAGTTCTCTTACCAATTCCTTCATGGCTCCGAAGGCACGAAACCATGTCAGTAAAGACAGACAAGCGGGCAAAGCAGATTCTCCAGGCAGTCCTTCGCCACGGCACGACTTCAGTCGATCAGCTCGTGGAACTCACCGGAGCCTCCCCTGCAAGTGTGCGGCGCGACCTTACTCGTCTTGAAGAAGGGGGGCTGGTACGCCGTACTCATGGCGGCGCAAAGCTTGCAGGGCAGGCGCAATACGAGCCCTTCCGATTTGACTCATCTTTCCAGGAACGCGAAAGCCGATTCACAGAAGAAAAGCGCCGCATTGGTGTTGCTGCCGCGGAACTGATCGCCGAACACGAAACCATCGGCCTCACCGCCGGCACGACGACCACGCAAATTGCACGTTGCATCCGGCATCGCACAGGCATTCATGTGGTCACCAACGCCGTCAATATAGGCATGGAGTTCAGCAATCAACCGGGGCTCAATGTTACGGTGATTGGCGGTACGCTGCGCTGGGCGGGAGCTTTCTCGCTGATCGGACCGATCGCGATTGAGGCGATCTCCGGAATATTCATGGACAAGGTGTTCATCGGCGCTACTGGGATCGACCCGGTGCGCGGGGCTACAGCGATTGAAGCCGATGAGGCCGCCATTTTCCGCGCCTTTGCCCGCCAGTCAAAGAAAGTCATCCTGGTTGCCGACTCCAGCAAGGTCGGCATGGTAAGCCCATCGCTGATCTGCCCCTTGAACCAGATCGACAAAATCATTACGGATCAGGGAATCGACTCCGATGCCCTCGATGCTTTCCGCGCCGCAGGCGTAGAAGTCCTCGTAGTCTAGGGGCACGGGATGTTGAAATGGCTCGGAAGCTGGGGCTCCGTAAGACCAAAACTGTTTGGCGAACCACCGTTGCCGTATCGTGCGGCAAGAAGGGGTCTTCATTGAAGTCGTTCTGCTCACTCATCATGGCTGCCTGCATTACAGCAACCCTGCATGCCCAGGCCGCGGTTCCCGTCTTTCACTTTTCCTCCCACGGACATCAATACACTTTGGTCGGTAATTCCCCGGCAAAAGGTGGCGCGACAAGAATTCCCGTCGTGCTGGTGCCCGTGACACTCTCGTTCGCGGGGCAGGACAGCAAATCGCCGGTCGTCTTCCATGCCTCGGCAGATGTTGCCTCGGTGCTTCATTCGCCGCTTTTCAAATCTTTTTCGTACCCCTCCGGCGAAAGAACGCAGTATGCGGATGCCTTGCTGCGCGCGAGTGTTCCTCACGCTTCTTCCTGGCATACGATTCTGGAGTCTCCAAAAATCGATCCCGTAGCGGTTACGATTCCCGCGGCCGACGGCTATACCCTCTACTCGCGTAAGAGCGGTCGCAGGATTGCCGTTGTCGATCTCAATTTTCTCGTGCACGCGCTCTTTAAGCGGCTCCCACCAGAACGCGGGAAACTGGTTGTCGCATTCGCGGACAATACGACCTTTTATGCTCTCAGCGACGCGACCGTCTGCTGCAGCTGGGGCGCGCATGGAGTCGACCCCGCGACAGGCGACTCCTTCGTGTTGAGCGCCGTTCTGCATGATCCACCGACCATTGTGAGGGACCGCGACGTGCAGCCCCTGACTCAGCAAATTGCCGAATTCTTATACGATCCGCTGCACGACCCGCTCTATCCCGGCAGTTTCCGCTCGGAACCTGGGAATCACTTCCCGGCGTGGCGGCGGCCCTCCACGGGAGGCTGCGGCGGTGAAGGTGTAGGCTCAAATTACTATCAGCTCGAACCTACTGACACCAACCTCAAGAACGATTTTCCCGAATCAACCCCCTATTCCATCGGCACAAGCGGTCAGAGATATCATGTTGAAAATGTAGCGCTGCTGCCATGGTATCTGGAGGCAGACAAGCATTCTGCCGCCTTCAGCTTTCCGGATGTCCATGTTCTGACGTCGCCTGCATCTCCCTGCGCATTCCATCCAAATCATCACCCTGCCGTCGCCCACACCACACCGGTCGCCAATTCTGCTCCGGCAAATGGCCCTCGCCGGCATTGGTTGGTTGGTTATTGGGTCAGCCGCGCATTCAACGGCAAGCGGTTGCCCCTGCGCGATGTTTCACCTCGGTGGGACGTGGTGATCGTCTCCTTTGCATCTCCGGTAGCAGACGCTCCTGAGGGAACCTTCCGGTTTCAAGCGCCGCAGGGAACCACTCCTTCCCAATTCAAGGCAGAGATTGCATATCTCAAGAGTCGCGGCCAGAAGGTCATGATCTCGCTTGGCGGCGGCGGTCAGTTTGTTCATCTGGGAGATCCTGCGGCCGAGCCGAGATTTGTTCACAGCATTGAACACATCGTCTCGAAGTGGGGATTTGATGGAATCGATATCGACTTCGAGTCCCCCTCGCTCGAACTTGCTCCCGGCGATACTGACTTCCGTCATCCCATCACGCCTTCGATCGTGCACTTGATTGCCGCTCTGCGGCAGCTCCATCAACATTTCGGTCCCAAATTCATGATCAGTCTGGTCCCTGAAGGCACACAGATTCCCGCCGGATATCGTACTTACGGTGGCCAGTTCGGAACCTACCTTCCCATCGTCTACGCGTTGCGCAACATACTTACCTTTGTCGACGTGCAGGATTACAACACGCCGCCTTTGGAAGGTCTCGATGGTGAAATCTATCAGGTCCATACCGTCAGTTACTATGCAGCGATGACCGAACTGCTGCTGCACGGTTTCCCGGTTGCCGGAAACTCGAAGGAGTTCTTCCCCGGCTTGCCCGCGCGCCAGGTTGTTACGGGATTTCTCGTCAATTATTCAGATCCGTCAAAGGTCAGCGCGGCCATGCATTTCATCATCTCGGGCAAGGCCCCGGGCGCGTGCCGATATCATCTCGTGAAGCAAAAAGGCTACCCACATTTTCTGGGCGCAATGTTTTGGAATATCGATGATGACTGGGCCGATGGCAACAAATACTCCGGTCTGATCGGGCCTCAGCTTCATGGAAAACACCCCTGATGCCCGCAGAGCAGCACACAGACATTCTCAGGCCGGAAATCCGGTACATTATGAAAGCAAAGGTGAATTAGATCGGATGCCCTGCTTCCTTGCAATCGATGTAGGAGGAACAAAAGCCGACTACGCGTTGGTGAATGAGGACAGGACACTTGCCCGTGTTCGCTCCGGCAGCATCAAGCGTATGCGCGTGGACGCTCAAACTGCTACGGACAATCTCGAAGCGGCGCTGCGCGAGCTCACGGCGCAAAGTGGCATCGACCTTCGTACAGTTGTGCGCACTTGCGTCGGAACGGCGGGGCAAACTGTCCCCCTCGTCACAGACTGGCTCCACGCGGAGATCCCGCTCAGAGTCGGCGGTGACCTGCTCGTATTAGGCGATGTGGAGATAGCACTCGACGCAGCTTTCCCTGGCCAGCCCGGCATCCTCGCGCTGGCTGGAACCGGTTCGAATGTGGCAGGTCGCACTCCACGTGGCGACATTTTCACCGCCGGTGGATGGGGCCCCGTCCTCTCCGATCAGGGCTCAGGGCACCGGATTGGTGTCCAGGCATTGCGAGCGCTGTGTCTCGCCAGGGATGGAGGAACATCCACGGACCTTCTGCCGGCGATACTCGGCTTCTGGAAGCTTGGCTCATTTTACGATCTCGTTGCTTTTGCCAACGCATCGCCGCCGCCCGACTTCTCTCAACTGGTCAAGGTCGTGGTGCAGTGCGCCGATCGCGGCGACAGGGTCGCACAGGCCGTATTGGAGCAGCAGGGCGGGGAACTCGCTGATCTGGTCTGTCTGCTCATCCCTCGCATCCAGCAGAGCGTGGATGATTCGAGCTTCATGCCCGGACTTGCCTTTGCCGGAAGCATCATGGAGAAGGTCCACCGTGTGCGCCAGTCTCTCATCGATGCAGTCCATGAGCACTATCCTGCTGTAATCGCCATGGCCGGTGTTGTCGATCCTCTGCAAGGCGCCATCTGGCACGCAAAAACCGGCGCTGGCTTCGAGCGCGTGGAATAGCGCTGCTTATCTCGCGCGCTAACCACTCCCCTGGATTGCTTCCCGCGGGCTTGAAGA
>JAJZAL010000326.1 GCA_021799405.1 Acidobacteriota bacterium | reverse complement strand
ATAGTCAAACCGTGAGACAGCAACACCGCGTGCCTCGCAAAAGGTCTTCCGCTTCAGACCGCTCTGCTCAAACTCCCGCACCAGAACTTCCCACTCCGCCTCACTCAAGTCGCTCCCTGCTATAACCGCTCTCTCACCACGCATACCCCCACTTCAACATGCAATCGCTCTTGCGTACAGGGTGGCTTTGCCCGGATGGATACGATCGAGCGCCTTATATTCGTTCTGGCGAACGAGGCCGCCCTTTGGGGGGCGCCCGGTCTTCCATCCTTGAATCTGGAGGAGATCGACTACGAGTGTTTCCGTGCGTGATTCAGACAAATGCTGCTTTTTGGCGCCCATGTTTCCACCCGGTTCCTGCATCTTGTGTGAACTTCGTATCCAATTCTAGCCGTAAGGTAGCTGCCAGAGAGCGCATAGACAGTTCGGTCAATATCTACCGTTCCCAGGGGTTAATAACAGTAATGCCCGCGGCCTTAAACGGAGAATTATCACGTGTTGCGACGGCGAACCCGTAATGGGCGGCGATAGCGGCGATGAAGCCGTCCGCAATTCCAATCGCGCTGCCATCGGCTTTCGCTTTGGCTCGAATGCGCGCGTAAGCCACGGTTGCAGGCTCATCGAAAGGCAGGATGCGACCTTTGAAAAGAGACAGGATACGCTGCTCAAATTCATCTTCGAGACGACGTTTGCGGCTACCCAAAGGCAGCGCCGCAATTCCGAATCGCAACTCCGCCACTGTGACTGCCGTGAGAAATAACGTTTCGATGTCCTGCTGATCGAGCCAGTTGAGGACTGCCGCATCTCCGGCTGGCTTCAATGGCTCGGAAATCACATTCGTGTCGACGATGACCATTACAGACGAACCGGGGGGGTGGGAGTCTGGTCGCGCTCAACCGGAAGTTCCAGGCCGCCGTACTTCCGGCCCAATTCCGCCAGTTCTGAACCCAAGCGGATGCGGGTGGCCGGACGAACCGCCGTTTCGAGAATAACGCGAATCTCCGCCTCGGTGCTCCGGCCTTGCTTTGCGGCGCGCGCCTTCAATGCGCGGTGCGTGGCAGCGGGTAAATCCCGAATCGTGACGGCTGGCATGAGGCACCTCCGCACTTATGATATCACGTTCTGGGAGATGATATCGTTGCCATACCTCACCTCGGCCTGCGTCAGCCCATTCCGCCGCCCGCTGATGGGCCAACGCCACGCCAATCTTCAAGACGCCAATCGCTCCCCCTTTATCTTTCACCCTCAACAGACAGGGGTTGGCGTTTTTTGTTCTTGCGGAAAAGCATGAGGGGGGTGTCCGCGTATGCGCCGCTGGATTCCAACGTGACCGTGAGCGTGTAGCTGTCTGTCAGGCGCGGCCGATAGACCAGTGCTGGACGGAAGCAAGCGATGCAAATGCCGCCTTCTCCAAAACGAACGCTTGGGTAGACGATCCCGTTGCCGCCTTTCAGAAGGATGCTGCGCGCAAGGGCCTGCCCTGCCGCATAGCACTCTGGAACCGGCTCCGGTTCCAGATACTGGGCAAACTTCCTCGTGGCATTGATCTGGTAGAACTCGGCGTGGAAATCGGCCTGCCAGTCGTCATACTGGAACTTCTGACTGATGGCCTGAATTTCGCGATCGGTCTTCAACCTCTTCACGAGGTGGTAGGTGACCTCTGCAATGGACGCCTCCATGAAGTTGCAGGCATACCAGGCTCCGCGGTTTCTGTCATGAAACCGGCCGCCGTCGCCAGCAAACTCAAAGGTGTTGCGGACGATTCCAGAGTTCGGGATTCCGTAGACCAGCTCTCGTTGCGAGACGCCTGAGCCGCCTGTGGCGCCTTGATGGCGCGGCAGGGTAGTAGCGGAAACAATGGTGTCAAAATCTTCTACGTCGTGGCCTTCTACCACTTCGCGGAAGACGTCCTTGGGGCGGTATGTCGTAGGAACAAGCCGGTGCGTATCGTCGAGATCAAAGGTGCGAACTGAGGGCATCAATGTCCCGCACTCCATGAGTCAAGCATCCGGCGAACCTCGTACATCCCAATCAAGCCGGCACTCATCATGTACTCAATCGGCGTAACCCCGCCGAAGAGCGGACTGTCGTTCTGGTGTGTGATCCAGTGATCGCCAATGGCGCCGAAGTAGGTGTGCAGCGCCTTGTAGATGCCTCCGATAAGGGAAATGCGGGTGAGGGTGTCCTGGTCAAGAACGCGCTTGCCCGGATTCGACTTCCAGGCGTGGAGCGTGGATGAGGCAATTCCACCGAGCAGGCTGCGGATCTGGTTCTCGTTCAGCTCCCACTTTTCCGCGATGCCTATAAATCCGCGAATCGCGGCGGGGGAGAGATGGCGGCGAGTCTCCAAATTGGAAAAATCAACAGCCGGCCTTTCCGGGTATCCGATAACAGGAGTCGATAGTGCGTGCGCGGCCATAGAGCGCCTCCATGTCGTATGTTCTCACGATTTCGTGATATTTTTCAAGTGATTTCGCGGTGTAACTTATGCAAGCATTTGATTTATCAGGAGATAGATTGGCGCCTATGCACTCCTACATAACTAGACAGTGGCAGAGGAAAAAGCTGTTCGTCCTGGTCTGGGGCCGCCGTCTACCCCCGCGAAGCTGCCGAACTAGACTCTGCCAAGCTGCCCCTTCCGAATGGGGCGCTGGGGCAACTCCACTGCCTCCGGACGGTGCCGCTCAAAATTCAGGCCGAACGGCAACCGTGACGACAGAACCTTGAACTCCCTGTCCAAATCCGCCCCCAACTGTGAGTCTTTGGCCTTGGCTTGGGCAAGCAAGTCGGTCAGTCGTGACACGGCAACTCCTTGGCGGCTGCCTGAAGCCGCATTGTGTACTATCCCCTTAAAGGGTACAGGCGTTTAATCGCTTCATTTTACCTGCGCAAACCAACGGCTGCCAGCACTCGTGTTGTGCTGCTGGATGCGTTCGGGTGCTCGACAGTGCGACTCGGCACAGCAACCCCCCGTTGGGTTTGGTGGAACTTCGGGAAGTTAGAACCGAATTGCCATGATGGCAGACTGGAACGTCATGCCCTTTTCGCTAACGAGCGCATGACAAATTGCGGGTCAGCAGCAATGACAACAAGAAGTGCCCGTGCCGCAGCTTCCGGCTGGCGACGGCCTGACTCCCAGTGACGAACGGCATCCACCGACAAACCGAAGCTTTCCGCGAAGCGGCCCTGGCTCAGGTGCAGACGCTTGCGCAGGCCCCGCACGTCCACCGTCTCCGGCAAAGTGACCTTGTACCCCTTCCGCTCGCCTTCCATGTAGGCGCGGGCTTCAGCCGTGCCTTGGGCCATCTCTTCAAACAGTTTGCTCATCGCGTCCCCCTGTAGTCGGTAAAGAAGCTCTTGGCCATCTTTGCCAGGGCGTTCTGCTCTGCCTTGCTCAAATTGCCCTTTTCGGCTTTGGCGTACACGGTGATGAGAAAGATAGGGTAATCCTCGCCACCGTACAGATAAACGACCCGTGCGCCGCCGCGCTTCCCCATACCTGGGCGTGCAAAGCGCAGCTTGCGATAACCGCCGGTGCCGGTCATCAAATCTCCGGCTTCGGGGTCAGCGGCGATGGCTCGGACGATCTCTTCCCGATCTGCTTCGCTATAAATAGCTTCGGCAGCTCGCAGGTACGTCGGGGTTTCCACCACCGTTTGCACAGAAAAATTGTATGCCAATGGCATACTTTAGTCAACCATTGAGCCGGTTTCGGAAATTCGGACAGAGGGATAAGTGGAAGGATTGCTTCCCAGCCAGCCAAGCGATGGGAAACGACATGACCAGCGATGTGAGCGCTGTCATGATGCCCAGCACGAGGAACATGCCCAAGGCCGGCCGCCCCGTCAGGGTTGTATCTTCCTCTTTCATGCAGAAGCTCCTTTTCGTCGTGGGTGCGCAACTTTCAAACTGCCCCTCTCCTCCTCTTTGCTGCACCGCCTGGCTTGCCGGCAGCGGGTGAGGAGCTGGACGTCGGATACCCCTCCTGCGGCTCGCCCGTTGTCAGGATCAGCTCTCTTATCGGCTGTTCTCGCTACGACAGCGAGGATGGCTCAGCGAGGAGTTCGGCTAGGTGGGGCCGCAGAAGGCGCAGCAGCTCGAGCAGAGATTCCCGATGTTGCTTCTCGGACATGCTCCTGCCATCCTTTGCGAAGTAGGCGTCGATCCGGGCCAGGGCGGCGAGCGTCGCGCTTGCGTTCTCCCTTGTTGCCTGAACGGCCGCGTCGAACAGCTCGTCTTCCAGTTGCTCCGTCGAGAGCCAGCCGGCGGGACGGCCGGGCCAGGTCTGCGGCCAACGGGCGTTGCTGACCCCGGCAGTTTCTGTGAGCTTCGGGAAGATGAAGCCCCCGATCTCGAAGGAGCTGGCTGCCATCTGCTTTCTTGCGTCAAGAAGCTGCCGGACCGCCTGGCTGCCACAGGCCTGCGCATAGCCCTCGGGCGCGGTCCAGATGTCGTGACACAGGAACACGGGCCAGCTCTGGTGACGCAACAGATCGGCGCCCACCAGGGCAGGCGTAACCCGGCGCACCTGCTCCAGCCAGGGGCCGCCCCTGCCGAGGCCACGGACGAAAGTCTCCTCGGCTGCGGCGGGTACATTGAAAAGTGTGACGAAGTAGAACATCGATCTTCCTTTCGTTTGTTGGAGGCGCACGACGGGCCGCACGCCTGTGGAGGTGTGGGGGAGGGGTGGAGGGAGGAAGGACAGAGGGGGTGGGACAGGAGAGGATCGGCGCCACGGATTGGCAACGATAAGGGGGGTATCTGGGGAAATGCCCGCAAAAGCTCTGGGAAGAACTGGGATCGCTCTTTCGATGCAGAGCCGGAATCGCTATCTATATATAGATAACCTCCGTCCCCGGGGTCAGAACCCCAGGCCGTCGTTCACCGCCGTCGCGATCTCCTGCTCGCAGGCCGTGTAGAGCGCCGTCGTCTCAATCGACTCGTGGCCCAACAGGAACTGGATCTGCTCCAGCTTGCCGCCTTGCTTGCGGCATAACCGGGCGCAGGTGCGGCGGGCGTCGTGCGGTCCGAAGCCCTCGATCCCGATGGCTTTGGCGGAGGTGACGACCACGTCCCAGATTGCCC
>JAJZAL010000325.1 GCA_021799405.1 Acidobacteriota bacterium | reverse complement strand
CAACATGCTGAAGCCGGCGCTGGCACGAGGCGACCTGCGTGCGATCGGAGCCACCACGCTTAACGAATACCGGAAGTACATCGAAAAGGACGCGGCCCTCGAACGCCGCTTCCAGATCGTCTACGTAGGCGAGCCGAATGTCGAGGACACGATCGCGATCCTGCGCGGGCTGAAGGAGCGCTACGAGGCGCACCACAACGTGCGCATCAAGGATGCGGCGATTGTGGCCGCCGCCACGCTCTCGCACCGCTACATCAGCGACCGCTTTCTGCCCGACAAGGCGATTGACCTTGTGGACGAGGCGGCGGCCTCGCTTGCGATTCAGATCGGCTCGGTGCCGACCGAGATCGACCAGCTGGAGCGCGAGGCGACGTCGCTTGAAATCGAGCGCGCTGCGCTGAAGCGCGAGACCGACACGAACAGCCGCGAACGTCTGGAGGCCGTCGAACGCGAGATCGCCGCATTGCGAGAGCAGATTACAGCGCTGCGCGCGCGCTGGACCAGGGAGCGCGACGCCATCAACCGCATCGGCGAACTGAAGAAGCAGATTGAGGCGCTGCGCTTCGAGGCCGAGGAGCAGACCCGCAAGGGCCAGCTCGACCGCGCCGCGCAGATCCAGTACGGCGAACTACCCAAACTGGAGCGCGAGCTGAAAGAGATGAATGCTCTGCAGGACGGCAATGCGGGCACGGCACGCATGCTGAAGGAAGAGGTGGACGAGGAGGACATCGCCAGGATCGTGAGCAAGTGGACCGGCATTCCGGTCGCGCGCATGCTGGAGGGCGAAGTGAAGAAGCTCGTGCAGATGGAAGAGCGGCTGCGCGAGCGCGTCGTGGGGCAGGATGCGGCGCTCAGTGTTGTGGCGAACGCGATTCGCCGTTCGCGCGCGGGCCTCAGCGATCCCCGGCGACCCATCGGTTCGTTTATCTTTCTCGGGCCGACGGGCGTGGGCAAGACGGAGACGGCGCGGGCATTGGCCGAGTTTCTCTTTGACGATGAGCAGGCCATGGTGCGCATCGACATGAGCGAGTATATGGAGAAGCACGCCGTGGCGCGGCTGATCGGCGCTCCGCCGGGATATGTGGGCTACGACGAGGGCGGCCAGTTGACTGAGGCCGTGCGGCGCCGGCCGTACGCGGTGATTCTCTTCGATGAGATTGAGAAGGCGCACGCGGATGTCTTCAATGTGCTGCTGCAGGTGATGGACGACGGCCGGCTGACCGACTCGAAGGGCCGCACCGTGGACTTCAAGAACACGGTACTGATTATGACGTCGAACCTGGGCTCGGCTTTTCTCGGTGCCGAAGCACTCAAGAGCGACCGCGATTACGACATGGCCCGCGAGAGCGTGATGCGTATTTTGCGCGAGCACTTCCGGCCGGAGTTTCTGAACCGCGTGGATGATATTGTGATCTATCGTCCGCTGGGCGCGGCGCAGATGAGCCAGATTCTCGAGATGCGGCTGAACGAAGTGCGCAGGCTGCTCGAAGACCGGCAGATTTCGCTGGAGCTGACCGAGCCGGCGCGGCAACTGATTCTGGCATCGGGGTCGGATGCGGCTTATGGCGCGCGCCCGCTGAAGAGGGCCTTGCAGCGCATGGTGCAGGACCCGCTGGCGATGAAGATCCTCGACGGCGAGGTGCTGCACGGCACGCATGTGCGGATCGACGTGGATCGCCGCTCAAACCAGTTGGTCTTTGAGACGATGGGGCGGGAGGCGATGGCGTAAGACCGCCGCGGAGTTAGCAATTCAACGCCAGATTTCGCGATCAGCAGGGCCTCGGACGTTAGATCCTTCCGAGGCCTCATTTCTTAGTCTGCAATTACCTGCTTCGTTTGACCATAAGGCAGGAGGGACATCAGTAGCGACGAATAGAATGTGGTCCGTTTGGTGAGGAGCGAGTGCGGCGTTGATACTACTCCGAAGCTTGGTAAAAGATCTGCGTTGAGTTTCATCGGCAGAGAGACAATCCCAGGTGCCCCAAGGGGGCTGAGCGTAAACGTATGCCCTGACCTTCAAGCAGCGCGCCTTCCTGCCGGAAAAAACGACCGGCTGCGTCACGCTCGCAAGTCCCGACCCGGCGATGGATGTCCAGTTAGCGCGGAGAAGTTCGATGAGCCGATTCAGAGTTTCGCGCGTAGGGCGCGCCTTTGAGGTAAAGTCCCAGTCAAGATACATAGGGCCACCCATTGGCCCAATCCTGTAATCGGTTATCTCTTCAACCCAATAAAAGTCGTCATCGCATAACGCAACAGTGCTTGAGCAGCCGTTCTTTTCTGCCCAAGCGACAGTTTCCTCCCATCTGTCTTTCTTCTGCGAGTCGTTGCTGTAGATCCAACCGCCTAGAATCAGCGGGGGCGGTGGATATTCTGGCGCACACAGGTTTTTTGAAGCATGGGCGCATAGCCTTTCAAATACATCCAACCACGCTTTTGGATTGGGGCAGATTCTATGCACCGCTTACCTCGAAAAGCCCGCCGTGGAAATCAAATCCATGTTATATGGTCGAGGCCGCCGGGCACCCATGCCTCGCTTTGGGGCGGGATAGGCTGAAATCAAACCACTCTTTGTTATCCTGACCGGCCGGAGTTCTCCGCGGCGAATGCAGGGGGTCGAAGGGTCAGCGGTTGCTCCTCGCGGACTGCAACAATAACAATGCAACTCGGCCCCATTTTACGCCGCAGCCGACTTCTTTTCTTCCTCGGCTTTGCGCAGCGCTTCGTGAATGATCATCTTCAGATAAGTCTGGTAGCGTAATCCGCGCTCGGCAGCCTGCATGCGCGCCTTGGCGATATCGTCCGGATCGAGGCGGATGGTTGTGGTGGGTGTCGGCGTTGCCTTCGTCTCCGGAAATGGTATCCCCTTTTCGGCGAAGAGCCGCCGTATACCTCCGGTGCGTAGACGGCCCTCCTTTGCGGCCTTCTGAAACTCGTCGGAGATCAGCTCCCGGTTTTCATACCACCACTTGGCTTCTTCGTCTTCATTCGCGAATTTGGGAAGCTTGAAATTGCTCATTGCCGTTCCATCCTGTACTCGTGATAGGAAATCTCATCGCGCGTGGTTGGCCTGAATGCCGTTACCACACGAATCTTTCCGCCTCGCATGGTAATGATGACCTGAAGCACTCTGCCCCCCATCGTTTCACCAATATAGGACCACCGGTCCTCTCCTGGTTCGCCATTATTGAAGCCCATTTCCAGCGTCTCGCCGAGAAGAACATCTTCGGCATCTTCCGGAGCAACGCCGTGCTCCGCAAGATGCAGGATGTTTGCGTCGTCCCAGTCGAACAGCTCGTCGTCCATGGCCCAGCTTTCTCAGCCCACGAAGCCAGTGTAGCTACGTTGTAGTTATTTTGCAAAGATCCTACCGCCTCAACTCCACCAGCGTGGCCCCCATGCCGCCCTCATTCTGCGGTGCTTCCTCAATCCCCGCTACATGCGGGTGGTTCTTGAGGAACTTGCGGATGCCGCGGCGGGAGGATGCCGGCGTGAGCGCCGGTGCCCGGGACGCGCACGCCCTTTTGGCGGCGCGCCGCGACTAGCGCATTCCCGCAAACTCGGAGCGGTGGCGGCTGTAGAGGAAATAAATCACGAGGCCGGTGATGAGCCAGGCGAAGAAGGCCATCCAGGTCATCACTTCGAGTCCCATCATCAGCAGGATGCAGAAGACGATGCTGAGTACCGGAAAGACGGGTCCGAGCGGGGCGCGGAAGCCGCGGCAGCGATCAGGCTCGCGGTAGCGCAGGACGAGCACGGCGATCGATACCAGCACAAATGCAAAGAGCGTGCCGATGTTGGAAAGGTTCGAGACGGTGCCGATGTCGAGCAGACCGGCGGGGATACCGACGACGAATCCGGCCACCCATGTGGAGACGGCCGGCGTGCGGAAGCGGGGATGGATACGGCTGAAGACCGAGGGCAGCAGGCCGTCGCGTGACATGGCGAACCAGACGCGCGCCTGGCCAAGCTGAAAGACGAGGATCGACGAGATCATGCCCAGCAGCGCGCCGATGAGGACGAAGAGGCGTGTCCAGTGCAGGGTGCCATTGCCATGCTGAAGCGCAAGGCGCTTGAGGGCGTTGACGACAGGCGCGGCGTCACCCATGACCGATTGCCAGGGCACGATGCCGCTGAGCACGATCGCCACGCCGCCATAGAGCAGCGTGCAGGCGACCAGCGTGGCGAGAATGCCGAAGGGCAGGTCTCGCTGCGGATTGCGGCACTCTTCGGCGGCGGTGGAGACTGAGTCGAATCCGATATAGGTGAAGAAGATGATGGAGCCGCCGGTGAGTACGCCGCTCCAGCCCTCGGGCATGAAGGGGTGCCAGTAGCGCGGCTTGATGAAGCTGGCCGCGGCAAAGATGAAGACCAGAATGGCAGCCATCTTGACGAGTACCAGGATGTTGTTGGTGCGCGCTGATTCGCGGATGCCGCGGACCAGGATCACCGTGAGGATCATGACGATGAGGAAGGCGGGGATGTTGAAGCCGAAGTGCCAGCCGGGGTTGTAGAGCGCGTGGCCGGCAAGATCCTGGAGGCCGGTGGGCAGATAGGCAGGCGAGATCCACATGAGCGGCGGATGAAGGCCGAACCAGTCCATCAGATCGACGATGTGGGCGGCGAAGCCCACGCTGACGCTCATGTTGGAGAATGCGTATTCAAGGATGAGGTCCCAGCCGATGATCCACGCAACCAGCTCGCCCAGCGTGGCGTAAGTGTAAGTGTAGGCCGAGCCGGCGATGGGGATCATCGACGAAAGCTCGGCGTAGCAAAGGCCGGTAAAGGCGCAGACGATGGCCACCAGCACCAGCGAAAGCGCCAGCGCCGGGCCTGCGCCGGGTCGGCCGGCCATGGCGGTATGAAGCAGCAGATAGTGGAGCAGCGGGGTGTTTTCGATGGAGGGCTGGCCGAAATGCTGCCCGGCCATGGCAGTGCCGATGACTGTGAAGATGCCTGAGCCGATAACGGCGCCGATGCCGAGCGCGGTGAGCGACCAGGGGCCCAGGCTCTTGCGCAGCGCATGCTCGGGCTCCTCGGCGTCCCGGATCAGCTTATCGATCGACTTGCGGGCAAGCAATTGGCTGGGCAGGGCAA
>JAJZAL010000324.1 GCA_021799405.1 Acidobacteriota bacterium | reverse complement strand
GTGATTTCGACGGTGACCAACAAGGGCCAGATGCGCTGGAAGGTCTTCTCGGGCGCGCTGAATGCGAAGATCCTGATCGGCTTTATGAAGCGGCTCGTGCATTGCGTGACACTACTTTTTGTAACGCTTGACGGCCGCTTCCAATAGTATCAATGGCTTACAGGCGCTAACCACACTCAAACTGTAGAAGATGAGTCAGGAAACTTTGGAATGATCCCACTACACCGAACCGGGAGCGTAAACGGCTACTCGCCTACATCATCGAAGATGCTACGTTGATGAAACTGCCGGCAGAAGGCATCACCAGAATCCACGTTCGTTTCAAGGGCGGCAAGACGGAAACTCTGACGACGCTCAACCCCAAGTCATCCGCACAGCAGATCAAAACACCGGCTACGATCGTCGAACTCGTCGACAAGCTTCTCGACGATCACATCTATGCCGAGATCGCCGACATCCTCAACGAGCGGGGGTTTCGTCCCGGCGGATCGGCGCGACCGGGGCGCGGCCAAACTTGCTTCACCGCGCTGCGCGTTGCCTACCTCGTCCATGCTTACGCACTGCGCTCTCGCTACAACCGGCTTCGCGACCGCGGTATGCTGACGGCAGCCGAAGCTGCAACTCGCCTCGGGATCCACGAAGCAACGATCGTGCCTTGGGCGGAACACGGCATCCGCCGATGCGCGCGCATCAGGTCGTCCTTCCAACCTCGGATCGTTTTCTCCATCGCCGGTCCACCAGTACGGTGAAAACTCCCTCATCGGTCATTGCGGCCGTAGCGGCTCATAGGGCTGGGCAAGCATCAGCGTGGCGAGAACTTGCCGTTCGTAGTTGGAATAGTGGTGTCTGAATTCCCACGAATTCAAGATTGCACCACGCTGCTCGGGCGGGAACTCACTCAAATCCCGGACCGCTCGGTGCATCATTCGCTGCCGGTCAAAGGGCATTTGGTTCAGTTGCTGGATTCCGTTGCGAACCTGCTGCCGCTGCTCCGGGGACAGCCTTTCCCATATTTCCAAGCGGTCCAGCGTTCGTTCCCGCTTCGCAGGCGGCATTGCGTCCAGCTGTTGCAAGCGCCACAATAGGCGTTGCTGTTGGGATGGAGGAAGCTGATTGAAGCCTGGTTCAGTCCGCAGCGCGCGCTCTTGCTCCGCGAACGACATGTTTTGATGTTGCCGCAGCCATTCTCCTAAATGCTCCTGGTCACGTTGCGAAGGAGCAGACCGGATCTGCGCGGCATTGTCGCCATTCCCGTTGCCCAATGACCCGCGACCTGCCTGGTACCACGCAGCCGCTTGCCATCCGGCCCGATCATGGCAGGGACGAGAAGCACAAGGACCTGCCCACCCGATGCCACCGGCCAGCAATAGGATTGGACCCGCCAGAAGGAAGACGGAACGTCGCAGTTCATGGCGAGAATCGATCGCAGGGTCACCCTTGCACCGCCGGACAAGCCGTGCAGCAAGGACACCGCGATGTTTTCCAAGACAGGTCATTATCCATTCGCAACGCCGGACTTGAACGCACCCGCGCGCCGCTCTCACCCTCTATTGCATATAGATCGCACCCACCCATCTGCTGGAGCCCGAATTGGCGATGTTTGGAACCACTGTCAATAGGAGGAACTTCCTCCATCTGTGGTCGGGGCGCTATCGGAACTCGTCTCGTCGAACGCCGCCAATTGCTGTAACGTCTGAGCGTTGGAATCGAGAAGTTCCAGGTCATTGACGGTGGCGGAGACCGCTTGTTGTTGGGTGCCGATTGTACGATTCAAACTGACGACACCGAGATAGGACCCGCCGCCGACCACGAGCAGCAGAGCAAAAGCCGCTGCCGCTGCCGGACGCAGGTGCAGATCGCTGCCGAACAGCAGCCGTAAACGCAGCCGCTCCAGCCATCCCGGCGCTTCCGACTCTCTGGCTTCGCGGAGACGAACAGCCAACCGGCTATCGAAATAGGGGCTCGGCTCAGGCGCCTTCCACGCATCCAGCAGTTGCATCGTCGCCTGTAGTTTCTTCAATTCGCCAGCGCAATAAGAACATTCCTTCACATGCTGCACCGCCTCGGCAGGCACACGAGTCGGATCGAAAATCATATCGGGCAAATGTATTGGGAGCTTTTCACACTTCATGGCAGCTCTCTCCTTTCGTCGATTCTAAGCAAATTCTTTCAGCGTCTCTCGTAACGTCTGATACGCGCGGAACAGCAGGGACTTTGTCGCCGACTCGCTCAACTTGAGCACGGCGCCAATCTGTTTGTAGTCCATGTCCTGGTACTTGTGCATCACCACGGCCATCCGTTGCCGCTCCGGCAAGGCCATTACCTGTTCTCGAATGCGCCGCATTCGTTCATCCTGCAGCATATCCTGCTCGGCAAGCGGGCGAAGATCGACCACGTCCGGTTTTGAACTTGTATCTTCATCCGCTTGGTCCAGGAAGATGCTGGCGGACGCGCGCTCGTACTTGGTGTCCCGAGCGTGGTTGATGGCCATATTCGCCGCGATCCGATACAGCCAGGTAGAGAAACGCGCCTCGGCGCGATAGGCTGCCCGGGCGCGGTAGACCCGCAGAAAGACCTCCTGCGCCAACTCTTCCGCCACGGCCTGACTGTGGACCATGCGGTACATGAAGTTAATGATCGGCCGGCGGTATTTGGCGATGAGAAACTCAAGGCAGGCCTCGTCTCCTGTGCCAGCCCGCTGCATGATCTCCGCATCGGTCATCTGGGCCAGATTGCCGGCCAGTCCAGCCGGCAGCCGGGAAGCCGCCAGCCTGGCGCTCTGTTCGTCCAGCGGGATACGTTCCAGCGCAATGGTTCCCATACTCTGTGGAACACCCTCGCGGGAAGAAAGTTGCGTTTCTTCCGTCCAAATTGCTTCAGATTCAGGGTCTGTCGTGGATTCGGATGCTTCCTCTAACCCCTCATCGCTGAGAATGTTTCCCGACTCTTCCGCATCGGTCTGCTCCTCGTTTTCCAGGGAAGGAGCGTCTTCGTCGAACGGGCCGGAAGAAGGCATCTTTCTATGAAATGGGGCTACGGCGGAGGCCAACTCAGCGCCTTCGCCGACAGTGCCGGATCGCGGATCGCCCTTATGATCCGGGCGTATTTGCGGGTCGGCGTCAGCCGAAACCGGCTCCGCGGGTTGCCGGCGCTGGTCGATTTCCCGTGGATGGTTCCGCCCCGGATTTCCGTCCATTGCAGCCATTGGGTGTGTTCGGATTCTAGCGTATACTGTGGCCAAGAGAGATGCTTCCAACGCATCTTAGTTTCATCCCGCCTACCCGGCAAGGGCCATTCGCGGTTCCCATTGCTGGAAATTCAGCCCTTGGCGATGTAGGGCGCTTAACTCAGCGGTAGAGTGCCACCTTCACACGGTGGAAGTCGCAGGTTCGAATCCTGCAGCGCCCACCAAAGCTATCCGATTCTCTGGCAGCAACTTGTGAATGCCTGGTCGATGTGCGGGCTTCGATTTCCAGCCCGACGTCAACCCGATGCTGGTCACCACGCCCCTTCTGATGCTGCCGCGAGCAACTGATCCATATACAACTGCTGCGCGACCAATGCCTTCGCGAAAGTACCGTGCGTGGAATGCATGGTCATCTTCGGGTCGCTTTGCCGGAGCATCGTCTGAGGGACGGTGATGTCTCCGGTCGCATCATTGGCCCATGTGCTCAGGCTATGGCGGAAACAGTGCCAACCGAAGCGCTCATCCTCGGCGATCAGCCCTAAAGCAACCGCAGCTGGCTTGACGAAGTTGGCGTTCATTGTCTGTCCCCACATCGGCTGCTTTCCATGCAATTTCGGCGAGGCAAAGATGTAGTCCTCATCCTTGTTGTAAGGCGTATGCTGTCGCCATTCGAGGAGAAATTTCGAGAGCGCTGCGCACATAGCGACGGGCGCTTTGCTCGCAGTCGTCTTTGTTCGGTTCTGCATCTCCCCTCGCCTGAACGTCTGCTGGATCAAGATGCGATTCTGGGTCCATTCCACGTGTTTCCACGTCAATCCGAGACATTCGGAGATGCGGACGCCGGTAACGGCGACCAGGAGAACTGCGATTTTCATTGGGTACGAAAGGCACTCCAGCAAAGAGGCGACCTGCTCTGGCAAAAGTACCTTGATTTCTTCATGCTCCTCCTCGCTAGCTGGGATGGTGACCTTGTCCATAGGATTGCGAATGGAGAAAACTTCATTGTGATCGACGAAGCTGAACACCAGCGACATGATCCCCGCGATTTTGGAACAGGTTTCCCAGGCATAGTCGTCGCTGTCGTGCAGTTCGAAAAGCCAATTGCGAATGGCAATGGGTTTCATCTGCACCGCGAGTTCATCCTTCCAACGGGGAAGAATGTGATTGTTGAGATGATACGTATACGTTTCAATCGTGCCCTTGGTTTTGCGACGACCATCCTTTTTCCGGAAAGGCAATCCTTCTTTGATGTAAATGGTGCAAATATCTCCGAACGTCGGATTGGGGCAGATCGAATTGTTAATGTACTTTGGGATCAGGCCAAGCTCACCCACTTTGAGCCACGCAGAGGTTTCGTCTTCGATATCAGAGATCAGACCGAGCTTGACGGAATTCTCAACCATTACGCCATCGCTCGTCCTTAGCTTTTGATAGCACCAGAGCCAAGTCATACCGTCTGCTCGCTCGCGTTTTCGGAGCCAGCCTGTTGCTTTGTCAGCCATTGGATTTTTTCCTCCGGCTCACAGGGGCTGCTGGCTCAAGTGTATATTGGCTTCGATTCCCCAATGCGACGATGTCTTCCGCAAGCTCGCTTAACCGGAAACGCCATGTGTTGCGTATTTTCCCATCTGGGTAACCACGGATGAGCCTTTGACGCGCGAGGCATAAGAGCTTGCGCGGGGAAAAACCAGAGAATTCTGCTGCGACTATTTTTCCGACAAACGGTTCAGGGCTCGTCGGCCGCACAATCTGACTGGGAGTTCGGAGTGCTGCGGGCTGAGTGCGTCGAACACGTATTGCGTGCTTGGCAGATCGATTCATTTGGCCCCTCCAATGAAACCAGTTTTGGCTTGGCCGACCACTCGGCACAGCAACAGCGAACCACACTCCACGCTACGAGTCGTAGAAGCGAGCAGGACGGCAGTCA
>JAJZAL010000323.1 GCA_021799405.1 Acidobacteriota bacterium | reverse complement strand
CCTTGTACATGCACAGTTCGAATCGATTCATCCTTTTCTGGACGGCAATGGCAGAGTGGGCAGGCTACTCATCACCTTCATGCTTTGTGCCGAGGAGGTGCTGCGCGAACCCGTTCTCTATCTCAGCCTTTTCTTCAAAAAGCATCGGCGGCTTTACTATGACCGGCTCAATGAAACGCGAGAAAGCGACGGTTGGAGGGCGTGGCTCGACTTCTTCCTTCAAGGTGTCCGCGACACCGCAAATCAGGCGGCGCGAACGGCCGGCAACATCGACAAACTCTTCAATACGGACAAGGAAAAGATCGAACGCTTCGGCCGCGGCGCAGTTTCTGCGCTCCTGATCTATAGGTATGCCCAGGCCAACCCGCTTTTCTCGATCAGGAACGCAGCCCGCGAGACGGAGGTAAGTTTTCCAACCGCATCCGCGGCGGTGGATCGCATGATTGAAGCCGGCATCCTGCGGGAGTCCAGCGGAAAACGAAGAGGCCGCTTGTTTCTCTACGGCAGTTACCTCGACATTCTCAACCGGGAATCCTAGGCAGGAAGGCGCTGAGGAAGTTCGTATCTGAATATGCCTAAACCGATGATGAGGTCTTTCGAAAGAAGAAAAGCTGCGCACCAGGCTTTTGTTGAAAAACAAGCGGGGGGCCCAACTGGCTCGCTCGGGAAAAACGAAGACTCTACAAAGGTCAGTGTCTGTGGTTAAGCCCCCAGAGCGTTAGCCGCGACCCTAACGCGCCTTCACCAATGACCTTGTGTCTGCGTACGAGTCAACTTCGCATTCGCTCCTCAGCCTTTCACTCAGGCTATCCAACTTCAGCAACCGCTCTACAATGTATGAGCGGCAATGGGCGCAAGGTTCCTTCTCATACATTTTGTTAAGCAATCGTACCTCGATCTCCGCGTTCGGATTGGCGGAAAAAAACTCCCTCAGGCTCCGATCGAATGCATTGACGATGCCCGGATTGTGTTCTGAATCGCACCAACCTTCCACCACTGCGTGGTCCCCGCCTCGGAAATTCCTGGCCAGCAGATCAATTGCCCACCCGCGCCTTGAATCCATCTCGAGGACTTCGAATGCGAGCTTCCGAACACGCTCGTCTTCGATGTTTGCGAGAGCTCGAAGTGCATGAAATGGAACAGGACCGTCTGGCAATTCCAAGAGCTTGAGCAGATGATCGACTTCCAGCGGAAAATGCCTCTTTCTAAACAGAACGAGAAACCACTTCAGGTTTTCAAGGTCCTTCTCCTTAATGAGGTCGTGCGCGGCACGCTCCAGGTCAGAATCGCTCGCCCATTTTGCCCATTCTGCTAGAAAGCCGATTTGACGTTTCGACTCGATACATGACCGGATTTGATCGTAGGACATTGTCTTCGGATCAGTTCTCGGAGCCTTCGCCCGCAAATCCCGATTATTCTCGACGGCAGCCAAGTAGGCCTTTACGTTTGGGTCCGTGGCGCCTGCCTCTTTGAGTGCAGTAACCGCAACTTCTTCGCCGCAAACGTCTCCCGCTATTGACAGAAGGAAGTCGTCTTCCCAATCATCGGCATTTCTCGCCAGCCGCCCGCCGATCTGGCTGGCCACGAATATCAGGCCTTGTATGCCGTCGAGATTTATGAATTCGACTGCAATGTCACTCGCGTATGGTTGCTTAGCCGTGAATGCCGAATACATAGCTTCACGGGCGGAATTGTCTCCTCCTTGGGCCAACAGCCTCGTGATTCCGTATCTCTGCGGCGTATCCCAGTCGTGTTCTTCATCCCAGAGCGAGCCAATGACTCGATCGGCATAGAACGACGCTTCCCCAGAGCTGAGGAGGATGTCGAGCATGTATCGCGCTCGGCTGCCCTCGACCTGTGGATCGTAAGCCTTGTTATGTAGACAAGCGTCCAAAATGATTTCGCGATAGGGATGACCGTCATGGTTGCGCAGGTGCTGGACGGCTCTGCCGAGCCCAAGGTCGAGTGCGTTTTGATATTCGACAGTATTCATTTGTCATTTGCGTTTTTTACGTCAATGATTGTACCGACTCCGGCAACCTTAACCCAAAGTTAGCTGGCTCAGTGCCCTGCCCAAACAGTCGAACGTCCGCGCCAATAGCCTGCTACAAGCGATATCAAGTTAAGCAAAGCGTGGCCAAACTGGGAGAGTGCCGGGCCGACGATGAGGTTTTTCGAAAGGAGAAAAGCTGCGTACCAGGCTTCTGTCGAAAAACTCGGGGGCTACGTCTCCCGAATTCGATGCCCGCCACACCATCCTTATAAGAAGCTAAATCAGATCACCCTTATAGACGGAATCAGGTCGATCTTCTTCATGCGCCCATCGTGACATCGGTCCATAGGACATTTGGGCAAGCCGTAGTCGCTCGTTTGCACGAATCGACAAACCGTGTGATTTTCTTCGGCGACGGTTTCCCGTCAAGGAGGCAAGTCCATGATCCAGTCGTTCATGCGAACAGTGCGCGCCGGACGCAAGCAGGTGCTGGCGTTCCTGCTCGCTTCCTGTATCGGAGCGGCCGTTCTGGCGCCCTGCGCCAGCCTGGCTCAAAACCTCGGCACCACGCCGGCGATGGGCCAGGCCGTCCAGGGCCAGACCGCGGCGCAGCCGGAAGGTGCGTTTCTCAACGCCGTCAACTGGCTTTGCAACGTGATCTGCCCGGTGGGCGCCGGTATCGCCGTCGTCGCAACCATCCTTCAGTGGCGCAGTGGCCGCAGCTGGCTCCCTTCCGCCATGACCGCAGGCGGTTTGATCTGCGTTTCCGGCATCCTGCGGCTTATCGAGTACTTCATCGCACAAGGCCAGGCAATCGGGTAGGTGGTTTATGCAGGCGCCACTGGTCTTCAGAGCCATTCTCGGGCTTCTCATGGATCTCGCCATCCCGGCGTCGCTGGGCGCGTTCGTGATGGCGGGCATGAGGCTGCGCTCGGAAGGGGGAATGAACTTTGAGGCCAGTGGCGGCTTTCTGAAGTGGTTGCTGTGGGGCTGCTTTCTTCTGACTCTTCCAGGGGTAAGCCATTGGCTGGCTCAGGAGTCGGTTCCCGGAGCGCAACAACTCGTCATTGCCGGCGCGACCGGTGCGCCGTACACCGCCGGTATCGAGCGGGTCACCAACGACTTCGTCAGCGACGTTCTGATCGGACATATCGTCCCAGTGGTCGCGGCCTCGCTCGTATTCAAGGCGGTTCTCGACATGAGCCAGGGCTACAACCCTTTGGCTTCGATCATCGCGGCGTTGTTTCTTCTTGGCGTGCAGGGGTTTTACAACCTCGCGACCGGAAGCTGGATGCAGACCGGCGACGCCTATGGAATGACTGACATGCTGATGAGCATGTTCGGATATGCCGCCAACCGGATCAGCCCAATCGTAGGGGGCCTTGCCCTTTCAGCGGCGATTCTCAATCACGTGCGGCATCGCCCGTGGGGTGCTCTCGCGGCGAGCGGCCTCGCCTTCCTGTGTGTCAGCGGGATCTGGGCGCTGGTGACGCATTTCGCGGGGGTGAACCTGTGAAGCGCCATGTAGTTGAGATTCTCGGTGCGCTCCTGCTTTGTCTCGCGGCCTTCTTCAGCGACGCGGCGCAGACCCCTGTTTCGCTGCCCCGTATCGAAGGGGGATCAGTGGCGCTGTCGCGCCCTGATGACTGGCCACCGGATTTTCTCGCAAATTCCAAGTTGCACATCAGGTGGCCACAATACCCCAATCTCTGCGTCGGACTTTGCACGAGGGAGGAGTCCCTGCAATGAACTACCGCCTGCTATTGCAATCCGCTGTGTTCGTCCTGGAAGGACTGTTGCTCGTCCTCCTGCTCTCCGCTGCGCTCCACTTTGAAGCCGCGCGACTTGTATTTGGGATTGCCGTAGCAGCTTTTTGCCTGGTCGTCGAGATTTTCGTCGTTGTCCGAGTTGCACGTCGTTTGTGGAGGTGGGGCGGACGACTGGCAGTTTTGATCATCCCCGAAAATCCCGGCACATCCGTCCCGACAGCAACAGCAACCGAAACGCGAGGTGAGGCATGAATGGCGGCTCATTCGACGCCGGGATGCTGGGGCTGACCAACTGGGTGGGCAATGCTGTCATGCCCATACTCGCCGTGCTGATTCTGGCTCTTGGCATCTTCAAGTATTCGCGCGGCTACCACATCGAGCCCTACATCGCCGGGACGATGAGTGCCTTGTCGGTCTCCGGTCTTCTGAGGCTGGCCGAGGACTTCGCGAGCCAGGGCTCGGGAACGACGCAGTACTGGGCGGCGATTCTCTGCCTCGCCGACTGGGTTGGCAATGTGATTCTTCCTGTCTACGGAGGAATCGAGATTGCACGCGCCGTGCTCGGGCTGGGCGGATTCTTCGAGCGGCTCTATATCGGCGACGACTGGATCAGGCATTTTGTCGCCGGCGGGGCCTGCTTATGCGTGTCGGGCCTGATGCGCCTGATGGAGCACTTCATCGCGGCCGGGACGGCGGGGGTGGCGTAAATGACCTTACGGATGAGTCCGGTATCGAGGAATCTGCACGCCAAGGTCACGATGCTGGGCCTTGAGCTTGAGGACATGCTCTTTCTCGCGATGGCCTGCGCTATCGCCATGCTGGTCGGGCAGTTTGTCTTCCCCAACCGCTACATGTTCTTTCTGCCCATGAACTGGTTCCTGATGCTGATGGTGCTGGTTCTCGGCGTGCCCGGTCTGGTGGTGTTCAAGTACGGCAAGCCGCGCGGCTACCTGCTCGATCTGGTGACGTACTACGGGCTGCCGCGGGCGTACTGCGGCTGCGCCCGGGATCGCAAGCTCACATCGGATTTCCTCACGGATTCCGACAACATGGAGGCGGACTGATGCCCAAAACCCGCGCACAGCATGAACGCTCTCTTGAAGACCCGGCGGTATGCGAACTGCTGAAGATCCGCGATTTTCTCGATAACGTGATGGTTCGCACGGACGGGTGCTATGTTGCCGGATTCCGCGTTGCCGGTGCCATGACCTATTTCGGCGATGACGATGAGCGCAATGAAGCAAAGAGCGTTCTTGAATCCCTTCTCCGGGCCATGCCGGAACAGAGTATGCGGCTGCAGTTTCGTTACGAGGTCGTCGAGAGCCTCAACGGCCTGCTCGATCACTACCGGAAGGAATCGCGCTGCGAGA
>JAJZAL010000322.1 GCA_021799405.1 Acidobacteriota bacterium | reverse complement strand
CGAACGCAAATCGTCCGAATAAGCTTGCGCCATCGCTTGTCTTCGCGGAAATCGCCAAACCAAATTTATCGCACCCCTAGCATCCGGGATATAGCAATCTTGGTTCCGCTCTAGAGCCTTTGAATACGCCCACGAGGAGATAGTCACCTCCTGCCGATTTCAATTGGAAGCGCTCTTTTGGCTATGCGGCGACTCTATCGCGATATCGACCATCAATGGGATGGCACCTAACGACGCCCTCCTCCGGAGAAACGGGGTTTTCCAGATCTCAGAAGAACGCGGTCTTCTCGACTATGATCGTCTTGTAGCGGCACGCATTCTCAATCGGGCACACCGCACGATCTGCCCGCTCTGCTTGCAAGAGCTATCGAGCCAAGGCTTCTTCGATCGATTGGAGCAGGCTCAAGGTCGGGAGGTACTGGACCTGACTGTGACAAAGCTGAATCTATTTCACATCGAGGAACTCAAACCGGGCGGCTTTAACCACCGTCCTTACAACTTGGGATGGGGACATCATCACTGCAATGTCGTGGTAAAGGATGCCGGGATTATGCAGACGCTCCACTGGATGAGTGAAACTCTAAAGCGGAATATTGACGACGGTCATTTTCCGGAAGCTGCGAATAACCCAAGCTGACGCCTCTCATGCGCAGGATTGACGGACAGCTTGAAATCTTTATCCCGCATGGAATTTTCCCGCTCATAGTCCTGCAGCCGTTCTGCGATTACCGTAACCCATTGAGGGTCAATTTCAATAGATATGCTTCGACGTCCTAGTCCCAGAGCTGCAAGCGCTGTGCTTCCTGAACCCGCGAAACAATCCAGTACAATGTCGCCGGGAAAGGTTGTCGCCTCAATAGCGTGTTCAAGCATGGATGCGGGCTTCTCAGCAGGGTGTTTTCCCTTGTATGGACGAACAGATGGAAATGTCCACACATCCGTAAACTCCTTGCTGGAATCGACATTGAAGGGTCTGACGACATCCTCGTAGGGCGGCATTGGCTCAATTTTGCCAGTCGCGTATAGCGCTGCCACCATTTTCTCGTACTGGTCGCGGCTCGGAATATTTCGGCCCGTCTCCCAGTTCGATACGGCGCCGCCATGGTTCACCTTCCCATACGCTCCAATCAATTCTGTTAACTGATTTGAACTTATCCCTGCTCTCTTGCGAGTCTGCCTGAGGAAGTGTGCGAACGGCGAACGGTGGAGATTCCCCTCGCAGGCCGGCTCGGCGAAGATGATCCGCTCAGTATGGGCGTACCACTGCCGTAAGGCTTCTTTTCTCATCTTCTGCTTCCAGCCATCGAAACCGGGCTCGTTTGGCTTCGTCCATACGATGTGAGAAAGAACATTGAACTGCTTGTGGAAGATGATTTCGAGCCGTGCTGCCATTTCTGAAGCGCAATAACAAAATAAACATCCGTTCGCCCTGAGAATGCGTTTCCATTCGACAGCATATTCCGCCATCCAATCGAGGTAATGCTCATCCTCCTCGAAGGCAGTGTCCCCGAAGATGTTGTCTTTCTTAGTCGTGTGATATGGCGGATCGGTCAGGATCAACGATATTGAATGGCTGGGTATGGAGCGAATGCGTGCCAATGAATCCCCAGCAACGAGGGCCGCACGCTTCGAAACAAGCTGGGTATGATCGCATAGGCTCTCCGCGATGGCATCAAAGTCTTTCTGACGTGGGGAGATGGAGGAAGCGTCGGTCCCCATTTCGAGAGCGGAGGATGTTCCAGTGAGAAACACTATCTAATTAATCACCCGTCACAATGGTACATAAAGTCATCATCTAGTATAGGTTTGTGGAATGTCAAGCAGGTAAAATCGTCAATGCTTGATACCGCACCTCAATCCGCCCTTGCACTATCCTCATGTCAAGATCGTTCTTCCCATGCATCCACCCACGCGAGTACGGTTCCTGATTCCCTTCCTGGCGACCCTCCTCCTCGTCAGTGGAGCAGCCGCCGCCTGCGCCCAGCAATCGCCGCCCGCCGTAACCCACTCCCAACCTATGCCCGTGCGGCCAGCACCACCCGCGCAAACGCCCGCTTATACACTGCCCCCCGCGGTCCTCGCCAAGGCCATCACCCTCACCCGCCTGCGTACCATGCTCGCCTTCGGCGGCACCGCCTGGACCATCCTCGTCCTGCTGCTCGTGCTGCGGTTGCGCTGGCCCGCCGCCCTGCGCAACTGGGCGGAGCGCATCACCCCCAACCAATGGCGTCAGGGCCTGCTCTTCCTGCCGCCCGCCATCGTCTTCATCGCGCTCATCCCGCTGCCGCTCGACCTCTTCGGCCAGCACATCGAACGCGCCTACGGCCTCTCCGTCCAGTCCTGGCCCAGTTGGACCCTCGATCAGCTCAAGGGCCTCGGCCTCTCCATCCTCGTCATGACCCCGCTGCTGATGCTCCTGTTCCGCATCGTCCGCACATCGCCGCGCCGCTGGTGGCTCTGGTTCTGGGCCTGCACGCTGCCCATCATCGTCTTCGCCGTCTTCATCTCGCCCATTTGGATTGATCCCATCTTCAACCGCTTTTCTCCGCTGCAGAAAACCGATCCCGCGCTCACCCTGCAACTGGAGCAGCTCGCCCACCACGTCGGCTTCGATATTCCCCCCTCGCGCATGTTCCTCATGCAGGCCAGCGAAAAAGTCACCGGCCTCAACGCCTACGTCACCGGCATCGGCGCCACCACGCGCATCGTCGTTTGGGACAACACCATCCAGAAGCTTCCGCCGCATCAGATCCTCTTCGTCGTCGGCCATGAAATGGGCCACTACGTCCTCCACCACGTCGATAAAGGCATCGCCTTCACCATGGCCGTGCTGCTTGGCCTGCTCTGGCTCGCGTATCTTGCCGTCAACGCGCTCGTTCGCCGCTTCGGCACGCGCTGGCAGGTCCGCGCCCCCGACGATTGGGCCGCCCTCGCCGTCCTGCTGCTCGTCTTCACCTGCATCTCCTTCCTCTTCTCGCCCATCGCCAACGCTTTCAGTCGATGGGAAGAGCACCAGGCCGACATCTTCGGCCAGGAAGCCATCCACTCGCTTGTGCCCGACCCGCAGGTCACCGCGCAAAGGGCCTTCGTCGCCCTCGGTACCAACTATCTCGAAGCCCCGAATCCAAACCCGTTCGTGGAATTCTGGCTCTACAGCCACCCCTCCATTTCCCGCCGAGCCAGCTTCGCCGCCCACTACAATCCCTGGCTCCCCGGCCACCGCCCCAAATATTTTCCCCGCTAGCCTGGCGCACCTTTTTCCGCAGCCCCGCCAATCTTTTTCATCCAACTTGGCGCATTTTTCCGCGCCCGCAGGTAGACCCCGGACTCCATTGCCGGTAGACCCCAGATTCCATTGCAGGTAGACCCCGGACTTCAGTCCGGGGAACCGACTTCGAATCCATGACGCGCCTTCAGGCGCTGAGGTCGGCGCATTTCAGTCTTCCGCCTGCAGCCCTCGTATCAGGCCACGACTTTGAATCGCACCAAAATTGCACCGACGCGGTTTTGTATCAGGGCACGACTTTAAGAGCCTGCCCTGAGCGCAGCCGAAGGGTGCCGTAAACAGGCGCAATTTTCCGGGGCTTCAGATGGGATGAGACGGCTGGCCTCGCGGAGAGCTACGCTAACCGCAACGCACTCGAGGGTGCAAAAAGGAGACCAGCCGATGAACAAGATTAGCAAACAAACGCGACGCAGGGAAACAACGAAAGACCAGCCAGCGATGACGATGGGGATCGATGTGGGCGACCGTTACAGCCATCTCTGTCTTGTCGATGACGAGGGGGAAATCGTGGAGCGGGAGCGTGTGCGCAGCACCGAAGCGGCGTTCCGGCGGCATTTTGCAGGCGCGCCGCGGCTGCGCATCGCGCTGGAGTGCGGCACCCACTCGCCCTGGATGAACCGCTTGCTGAAGCAGCTCGGCCACCAGGTGATCGTCGCCAACGCGCGCAAACTCCCCGCCATCACCCAGAGCGAATCGAAGAACGATGGCCGCGATGCCGAACAACTGGCGCG
Organism: Acidobacteriota bacterium; assembly: GCA_021799405.1. Next base: position 1,145 of record JAJZAL010000322.1, on the reverse strand, counting down.
GATGGCCGCCTTCAATCCCAAGCTGCTGTCGCCGATCCAGCATCGCAGTCTACAGCGCCAGCAGGACCTGAACCTGATCCAGGCGCGCGCCATCCTGGTCAAGGCGCGGACCATGATCGTCAACGCGCTGCGCGGCCTGGTCAAAAGCGCCGGCTCTCGGCTGCCCGCCTGCTCCACCGAGTCGTTCCCGGACCGCGCGGCCGGTGCCGTTCCCCCCGCCTGGCCGAGGTCGGCCGGCCCGCTGCTGGAGCAGATCGCCCGGCTCAACCTGCAGATCGGGGCCATGGACCGGCAGATCGAAACGCTCGCTGTCAAATATCCCGAGATCGGCACTCTGCGCAGCGCACCGGGCGTCGGCGCGCTGGTGGCCGCGGCTTACGTGCTCACGCTCGACCGCCCCAACGCGGTTCCCAGCAGCCGCTCGGCGGGAGCCTTTCTCGGCCTGCGTCCCGGACAGAGCCAGTCGGGCGATTCGGACCCACAGCGGCGCATCACGCGCACCGGCAATACCTATCTACGCTGTCTGCTGGTGCAGTCGGCGCAATACATCCTGGGACGTTTCGGCCCCGATTGCGCCTTGCGCCGCTGGGGTCTGCAACTGGCTCAAAACGGCGGCAAGCGCGGCAAGAAGCGAGCCATCGTTGCCGTGGCCCGCAAACTGGCCGTCACCCTGCACAGCATGTGGCGCAGCGGCCAGCACTTCCAACCCTTTCCACAACCGGCCCCGGCGCAAGACTGACCGGCAACCCAACCGCAACCTTCAACCAAAAAGCAAATCAGAGGTAAAGACCGTAACCAGGCAATGACATCGGAATCCATCTCGTGTCCGGGTGACTGCGCCCAGGGGCTTGGCCCAAGAGGCCGCGCTTCAGATAGCAGCCCCGATTCATCACCATCGGGCCCCAACGGGCACCGAGCCCACAGCGGCTCACCACGAGTGCGTATAGAAGCCAGACGGAGCTTCCTTTTGGAAGAGAGCGTGAATTCACTTGCAAGCAATTGAAGTGTTGCGAGATGCGCCTATCCGCAGTGTTGTGCGTGTCTGCCTACAATCTGGGTAGGCTGACCTTGAACGCTTGCAATATCTTCCTTTGGGTATCGTTGGGATGGGGAAGCTTGGCAACCACTTCTCCACTTTTGTTTGC
>JAJZAL010000321.1 GCA_021799405.1 Acidobacteriota bacterium | reverse complement strand
CGCCAACCCAGGCAGCCTGAGCGGTCGCGGGTCCGCCGACGCGAATGCGCGGGCTGACTGCTTTCAACGCGCGGGCAGTGTGATCGTACAGTTCAAAGTAGGTCTTCTGGGCTGGCGTGCCGGACCAGAAGCCGATGTTCGGCTCATTCCATACTTCGAAGTACCAATTTGCCACCTCGTTGATGCCGTAACGTTCCACAAGATGACGCGCGAAGGCGGAGATCAGGGCGTCCCACTTCGCATAGTCCGCGGGCGGCGAGATGATCGGGCGATACCAGAATCCCTGGTAGTCAGGATGCGCGGCGAGCGCCTTCGGCATGAAGCTGATTTCGACATACGGGCGCACGCCGTTGGCGAGCAGCGCGTCGTAAATGTGATCGACGTACGACCAGTCGTAGGCAGGATTTCCGTGCGCGTCTTCGCTGTAGACGCCATTTTCATCGTCAAGGATGGCGTGAAACCGGACATAGCGAAAGTCCGTAACGCGCTTCACCCGGCGGAGGTCGGACTGGTAATCGGCGCGCATCGCCAGGTTGGCGCGTCCCGAGCCAAACATCTCTTCCCAGGAATGCGGGAAAGGAGCGCCCGCTGCGTGCGCGTCCACAACAATCTCCTCATGGGCCGGAGGCTGCGATGCCACGGATTGCTGCGCGTGCCCATAAGAGGCGAAGACTGCCAACGCACCTGCTGTGATCAGATCTAAATGAAGACGAAACATTCCCCTCTCCCAAATACTATTTATCGAGTATCAGCGGACAGTACGCAGTCATTTACGCCGCAGTTCCGCGCAAGGCCGCGCGGTAGGCTATCCTTCCGCCGCCAGGCGGCGCGTAGAATTTTCCGCTTGTCACGATTACCTCCGTAGCCGCCGGTCAAGAGCAGCGTAGAGAGGAGGGTGCTCCGGTGAGAACACCCTCCCAGGCGACGATCAGCTTCGGAGGCTCCTAGAAGCTGAAGCGCGCTTGCAGTTGCACCGTTCGGCTGCCGAGCCCGCCGCCCGCGACACCGAAATCCTGGTTCGGGACTGTCGAGCCGCCGGGGGTAACCGATCCTATGACGTTGTCGATGGATTCGCTGTTGATGTTGGTTTTGTTGAACAGATTGTAAACGTCCATGCGGAACGAGAAGTTGGAATTTTCGCCCAGCACGCGCGTGTTCGGCAGCCCAAAGGCTTTCGTCAGGCTGGCGTCCACGTCGTTGTATCCCGGGCCATTGAGGCTGTTGCGCGCGATTCCAGGCAACGGCGCGGGAGACAGGTTCGGGAATTTCGCGCCTTCAACGTAGGCCGGGGACTTAAAGAACTTCGTACCGTCTCCGCCGTAGTTCGGGTTAATTCCGCCGAAGCCTTCGAAGGTCTTATTCGAAGTCTTCATGCCCGCGCCGCCCAGGTACGCGGCCGGACGCAGTTGCCCGTAGCCGCTGCTCGCGTAATAGACGTTGCCGACGACGTTGTAAACCGGGTTCCACGGGAAGCCGGAGTGCACGTTCAGGATTCCGCCGAGCGACCAGCCGCCAGCAAGCTTTTCCTCCCAGTTATTTCCGTGGAAGAAGACAGGCTGCCACAAGCCGAAGAGCTTGAAGGCGTCCTGAATGTTGTAGTCGGAGCGTCCGTAGGCCAGATGCGTGTTATACGGGTAGAAGTCCATGGTATAGGGGCCGGAGTTTTCGTCCATGGATCTGGCCCATGTATATTGCGCTTCAGCCTGGAATTGCTGCGAGAAGTTATGCGTTACGGTGGCGATCATGGCGTTGTAATTCCCGTTGCCGGCATTCTCGTAGTAATCGAGGAAGTTGACGGAGGGATTGAGCGCCAGTCCCTGGGCAACCGCAATCGCGTTCCAATTGTTCTGGATGAGCAGGTGCCGCATGAGGCTTCCCTGGTAACCGAGCGTAGCTACCGTGTTGTCAGGCAACTGATAATCGCCTTCGAGTGAATAGTGGTAGTTGGCGATGGTCTTGGGATGCGAGGGGAAGCCGGTGATGCGGGCCGAGCCGGTCAGCGGCAGGTTCGCGCTGCTGAACTTGGTGATGGCGGCGGGATTGGGAGCATAGCCAAAGAGCGAATTCACGCTCGTCGACGTCTCGTAAAGGATCCCCGTGCCCGAGCAGGTGGGGTTGGGAAATGGATAGGAGCAAGTAAAGTTGGGTTGAACCGCGTTGGGCGGGTTTCCGAAGCCATTGGCCAGGATGGCGATTTCATCCTGGTTGTAGTTAACGCCGAAGCCGCCGCGCAGCACTCCTTTACCTTGCAGACTGGTTGGCTCCCAGGAGAATCCAAACTGCGGACCCCAGTTACTTTTCTGCGGCGTGTACAGATTGCCTCCGACGTGGACGTTGAGGCCGGACAGGGGATTGGACCCCGAACCGAACCGTACCACGTCGAGGTTGTTTTCTTTGGAAGAGAACGAGCCGAAATAAGACCAGCGCAAGCCGGCGTTGATGGTGAGGTTGGGACGGAGCTTATAGTCGTCCTGCACAAAGAATCCCCAGATATCGATGCGATTGTCCTGGCGATTGGAGAACGGCACGCCCGTACCGGAGTTAAACTCGCCGTTTTCATAGTAGGGAGCGTCATTGGCGAAGTCCCAGAGATTATGAAAATTGAAACTGGGCCGCGCCGCGTAAACCGGATTGTTCAGATAGTAGAGACGCGTGACCTCGCCTCCGGTTTTGATGCTATGGTTGCCGAGGACCTTGGTGAGCACGTCGTTATAGCTGTACGTCCACTGGTTGAAGTCGCTCGGACCGGGCGCGCCTAAAAACTGCGGGCCGGCGGTACCGATGGCGTCGAAGTTATCCTGCGACAGGCCGAAGGGTTCCTGCGGGTTTGAAGCGATTTCATTCCATCGCCAGCCGGCGGCGTTCGCGCGCGCCTGGTTCAGCAAAGTCGGAGAAAAGACGTGGTTCCAGATGAGCGAGAATGCGTCGTTGATCTGCGAGTGATGCCAGAGGTTGGCCGCGCGCACAGGACCGTTGTAGAAGGTGGTGCTGACCGGAACCCAGTAGATTGCAAACGTAAGGCGATCCTTTTGGGTGATGTCGGCATCAAAGCGCCCGTTGTACTGGACCTGGGAAGTTGTGGTCGGATCGATGGTGTTGAAGAACGCCAGGTCGGGCACGGTATCTAATCCGCCGCCTACGCCGGGAGTGTCTGAGTTGCCACCGTACGTCAGATCCTGATGGCCTACCCCAGTCTTGAGTGGCGAACCGAGGTCCAACCCGTTCTGCTCCGTATTGCAGTTGATCCCCTCCGTTAGGCCGATGGATTTGCAGGTGCGGGAAATAATGGTGCTGCCCGGCGCGACACCCTCTCCTTTGAAGGTCAGATACTTCTGCGCAATCGGACCGATGCCGGTTGCAGAGTTGAACTGTGAAGTTTCATACCATGCCTGCCCGGTGGTGCTGGCCGAGAGCGGGCTGGCCTCAACATTGAAGAATCCGAAGAGCTTGTTCTTCCAGAACGGGCCACCCAAGCTGCCGCCAAAGTTGTTGAAGCGGCTATCGTCGAGATTCACGCCGCGGATTGCCGCCCGTTGCGCGGAGGTGGTGGGCACGCCTTTGATGGCGCTCGGGGCTGTTATGTCGGAGCCCTCGCCATTCCATCGCTGATAGGCGTTCAACCCTGGCCGGGATGCTTTGAAGAAGGCGCTGCCGTGCAGGTCGTTGGTGCCGCTCTTGGTCGTCACTTCCATGTCGGCGCCGGTAAAGCGGCCATTCTCGGCGTCATAGCTGTTGGCGACCACGTGCATGCTTTGTACGGAGTCCTCACTGGGAGTGATGACTGTTGTGCCGCCCCACACCGCGCTGACCGTGCTGATGCCGTCAACGGTGATGCTGTTGGTTTCGTATTGGCCGCCCTTGTCCTGAACCTGCGGTCCATTCTCCGTCTGGAAGATGCCGGCCTGCTGGGCTCCCGAGCCACCGGGGCCCTGATTTCCGGGCAGATTGTACGTGCCGCCGCCGCTGCCTTGCGAAGCGTCGCCAAATACGCCTGGCGTAAGCTGCGCAAGCTGGAAGACGTCGCGGTTGAACGATGGCATGTGCTGGATCTGGTTACTGCTGATCGTCGCGCTCAATGTCGCGGTTTCTGTCGGCAAGCCCAGAGTGACTGCGGAAACGGTGACGGATTGCTGCGCCGCTCCCACCTGCAGCTGGATGTTCAGCTGGTTGGCCTGTTCGGGAATGATCTCGACATGCGCCAACACCTTGGTCTGGAAACCCGCATGAGAGGTAGTGATGCTGTAATGGGCTGGAGGCAGCGCGTTGAAGGTATAGATGCCTTGCGCGTTGCTCGTCGCCGTCTGGGTCAGGTTTGTGTCAGTGTTTTTCAGGATGACGGTGGCGCCGGGGATGACCGCCCCCGTAGGATCGGTGACGGCGCCGCGTAGGGACGCATTGAACTGGGCGCGCAATGCGGGCGCGGAAAGACAGACGAGAGCCGCCACGATCAGCGCGACTCGCAAGCCGAATAAGCTCGTTCTCCCTTTCGACTGGATGACGCGGAATCCGGTTCGTAAGGTGGGGACCCTGCGTGAGGGCAGGATGTGCATACTTCCTCCTTTGGAAATCGTGCATGAAGCTGAGTGTTTGTTTCGAAGGCCCAAAGTGCTGGACACAGACACAAGGCAAGCTGATCAGGGGGCAGTGCTGCTGATGAGCGCAGTTGTGAACAATCGATTGTGCATCATTGCGCAATCGGTTGTGCTGCGGTTACAATTCGTATCATCCGGTGAAGTGCTTGTCAAGCGGATCGGCTTTTGAGACCCGCGCGCCATTGCAGAATCCGGCTTCGAGTGTCCGGGGCGGGGCCCGGAATTGGAGGGGAAAGATGAGGCTTCAGAAGAAGCCGGTCAGTTGGCGTTGCGCCGCGTTGCTGGCGCTGGCGAGCTGCCTGACGGCGGCATCGGCGCGGGCCGATCAGAACTATTCGCAGCAGGTCTTCTTCGACAACAGCCTCTCGCCGGCGAGCTATTTCTATTCGAGCGGCCGGGCCAGCGCTCCCAGCACACTGCGCCTCATCGATGGCAAGATTCCCGTAGAGACCAGCACTTTCATCAGCGGCCCGAATGCGCTGGAGCTGCGGTGGGTTTCGGCTCCGGCTGGAGGCTGGTCGGCGGAAGTGAATCTCTACAAGTGGCGCAACCGCACGCTGGAGTTTCCGGGAGCCAATTTGTGGCTCTGG
>JAJZAL010000320.1 GCA_021799405.1 Acidobacteriota bacterium | reverse complement strand
TGAGGATGCTGTTGGAGACCACGATGCCAGTCATCATGATGGTTCCCATGAGCGACATCAGGTTCAGCGTGCTTCCCGTTAGCACCAGTGTGAGCACGACGCCTGCCAGGCCCGGCGGAATCGCCATCAGAATGATGAACGGATCCACGAACGAGGCAAACTGCGCCATCAGCACCAGATACACCAGAACCACGGCGAGGACCAGACCTATTCCGAAGGTTTTGAATGCCTTCTTCATGCTTACGATCGCTCCGCGGATATCCAGGCGGGTATTTCGCCCGGTGTGCATGCCGTTGAGGAGCTTTTGAATCTGCGCTCCCGTTTTGCCGATCGCTTCTGTTTTGGTTGAGACATAGATGTCGATGACGCGCTCCAACTGGTAGTGATCCACTTCGGTCGGTGTATTGATTCGGTGAATCGTCGCCACTGAGTCAAGAGGAGTGTAGAGCTTACTCGTTTTTGACCGGAGCGGGATAGTCATCAGATCCTGCATGTTCATGTGCGTGATAAGTTTCATCGGATACTGAACGGCCAGCATATAGTTATTGCCGGTCTTGGGATCAATCCAGTAACTGGGAGCGATCTGTGAGTCCGAGGTCAACGCGGAAATCACGTTGTCCATGACCTGCTTGGTATTCAATCCAATCAAACTGGCTCGCTCACGGTCGATATTGAGTTGGAGCCCCGGATAGTCAAAGTTCTGCGGAATGTATACGTCGGCGACGTTGGGAAGGGTGCGAATCTTCGCTGCAAGCTTCTGAGCCAGAGCGTATGCCCCTTTCATGTTGTTTGAAATCACCTGCACATCCATCGGAGCCGGCAAACCTTGATTGATAACGCTCTCCACGAGGCCGCCACTGTAGAAGAATGTTGTAAGTTCCGGCATCTTCTCCGCAAGCCGCCTGCGCACGCGAGCCATGTACACAAAGCTGCTGTGCTTTCTCGCCGAAGTAAGGCTGACCTCGACGAACGCCGTATCCATAGCAGAGTTTGGAGAGTAGATCGTCGACGGACCGCCGGAAACACCGATATTCGAGACGATGATGCGGATGTCTTTTTTAGGTATCACATCCCGGATATTCTGCTCCAGTTGCGCGATGTAATTATTACTGACGCCAATGCGCGTGCCATTCGGCATTTCCACGCGGATGACAAACTGACCGGCATCCGTGCGCGGGAAGTACGCTTGACCCAAGAACGGAAAGACTGCTGCCGTTATCACAATCACGCCGAGCATGATCACGATTGTCGTAAGCCCCGGTCTCTTCAAGGTGCGACGCGCCCAGACTTCGTACCATTCCAGCAAACGCTCGAAGTAGTAGTTGAATCCGTTCACGATTCTTTGGAAGAACGAGACTTTCCTTGCCGGGCCCTGCACCTCAACGGTGGAATGCGCGTGATGGTCGATTTTGATGAAAGTGGCGCAGAAGAGCGGCACCACCGTCATAGCAAACACATAGGAGGCGAACATCGAGATGACGACGCCCAATGCCAGCGGAGTGAAGATGTACTTGCTCACGCCGCTCAACGTTGCCACAGGAAAGAATACGATCGAGGTGGTCACGGTAGCAGCCAGCACGGCCAGGGACACTTCCGTCCCGCCGGCCTCGGCCGCAACGCGCGGGGTTTCACCTCGTTCCATGTAGCGGAAGATGTTCTCGAGCACAACGACGCCGTTGTCGATGAGACGGGAGAGGGCGAGCGCCAATCCGCCAAGGATCATGGTGTTGATGGAGTCGCCTAAGAGGTGTGCGATCATCAAACACAAGACCACCGACAGAGGCACCGACAGCAGAACAGCGATCGTGGCTCTTACATTGCCCAGGAAGAGCAGAATCATCAATCCAGTAAGGAACAGACCGATGCCGCCTTCGCGAAGCAACTGCTTGATGGCCATTCTCACGAACTGAGACTGGTCGAAGACGACTCTTGCATCCAGGTTTTGCGGCACATCCATCATGTGCTTCACGACCTTCTTAATGCCGTCCACGATCGTGATCGTGTTGCCGCCGCCACCTTGTTTGAAGATGGGGATGTAGACCGAACGCTGTCCGTCAATTCGCACGATATTGGTCTGGATCATGCCCGAATCTTTGGCGTGACCAATATCTCCGACAAGAATGGACGAATTTCCCACCGACTTCAGCGGCAGCGAGTTGATTTCCCTGGGCGTGGGGAACTGCGCGTTGGAATAAATGTTGTAGTCTTTGTTGCCGATCTGAACGTCGCCCGCGGGCAGGATGAGGTTCGAATCGTTGACCGCATGGACGACGTCCATGACCGAAAGATTGGTCGCTTCCAGTTTTTTGGGATTGATATAGACGTTGATCTGCCGGTATCTGCCGCCGTATGGGTCTGGGATGGATGACCCCTGGACGCTGGCGAGCTGATCGCGAACGGTGAACTGCCCCAAATCCTTCAATTGAGTTTCATTCAGGCCTTTACCACTCAGAGTCACAAGGCAAACTGGCTGGTCGGCTGCAGTCATGCCGAGCACCACGGGTGGCAGCGTCCCTGGTGGTAATCGTCGCAAGTCCGCCATCGCCAGATTCGAAATACTACTCAGCGCCGCATTCGGATCGGTTCCGGGGCGGAAGTATACCTTGATCAGACTAACGCCGAACATGGATCGAGATCTGATAAGGGAGATGTTGGGGGCGTACGTGAAAAATCGTTCAAAGGTATCGGTGATATCGCCTTCGATCTGTTGCGGCGGCATACCGGAATAGAAGGTAGCCACAACAACGACCGGAATGTCGATGTGGGGGAAGAGGTCGACGGGCATGCTGATGATACTGTCCACCCCCACCAGGATGCTCACGAAACAGACCATCAAGATGAAGAAGGGGTATTTCAGAGCAAACTTCGGCATTAGCTCTGGCCTCCCTGCTGAGCGGCCATATCGACCATGCCGTTGCTTTCGCGATAGACCTCGCTGGTTGGTTCCTTCTTCAGGACGGGTGTAACCAGTTCCCCTGGCTGGTACTTGCTTTGAGCGGCAATGATGACGCGATCGCCAGGTTTAAGACCGTGCTTGATCTGTGCCAGCAGGGATCCTTGCAGACCGATCTGCACAGGGCGAATGTGGACATGATTGGTGCTGTCGAGTACCTCGACTTCGAATTTTCCGTTGCGCAGCATGATAGCGCCCACCGGGATGGTAGGAACGTTGTTTGCCTGCGCCAGTTGCAGTTCGGTGTTGGCATACATGCCCGGATCGAGCGTGAGATGCCGATTCCACACGTCAATTTCAGTCTCCATGGTCCGTGTCTGCAGACTCACGTTGCGAGTGAATCGCACGACCTTGCCGACAAAGGACCGGCCGACTGCGCTGACCGTGACCTGCATCGGCTCGCCGATATGCACGTAGCGGACGTCCATTTCCGGAACCGGAACACGCAGACGAAGTAAATCAGATTGAGAAACTGTGACGATTGGCAAAGCTTGCGTGTTCGAAGTCGTGCCCGCCTGAATCAGCGCACCCGTGTCCGCATAACGCCAGGTGACAACGCCGTTGAAGGGTGAAATCACGTCGGTGTACTGATGAAGAGCGCGTACCCGCAGATAATTGGATTTGGCGACTTCAGCCCGTTGCTCTGCGGCTGCCAGCGCAGACTTGGCTGCATCGATCTGCGCGCCGGATGAGAGATCTTTCGCCTGCGCGTCGTCGAGTTCCTGTTCGGCAATCAACCCCGGTTGTTCTTTGGACGCTCGCGCAAGGCGCACATACTCATCGTGCAGTGCGGCGTGTCTGGAGATTGCGCGCTGAACTTCATTTTGCGCGCGCACGACGTCATCCCTGGTTTGTTTCACCGCAAAAGCCGTGCCCTGCAATTGCGCCTGCAACTCCGGCACTTCCAGCACTGCCAGGGTTTCGCCTCTGGTGACGATATCGCCGATATCGACGTAAATGTGGCGAATGAAGCCAGAGACCTTGGGATGGATTTGCACGACCTGATAGGGCTGAAATTGCCCGGCCATGGTCAGTACCTGGGAAATGGAGCCGCTCTGTACCTGTGCCACCTCGGCCGCGGGTGGACCTTGTGCTGCCTCTACCTTTTGCTCACGGTGAGGACGAAGAACTACAAGCAGAGCAATAGCAATCGCTGCGCCGACAGCTATCCAAATCGTACGTTTCTTGATCATTATGTGACGCACCTATTCCGGAAATACCGTGCATCGGCCTGGGAAGGCCTGGGCAGGGTGGGCATAGAGTTCGACCACTGGCTGGTGGTATGCAGCCGGGCCTTATTCAGTACTTGAGCGCATCCATTGGGAAGACATGCGGAGGGGGTCGTAGAAACGACGACGCGAGTCCCAGAAGAAACGGGGATATCGGAGGGGTGATACCAGGTTCGTGGCGTTCGAGCCTTCGAGCCACGGCAAGTTGGTGATCGGCAATATCGGAGGATATTGCCAGGTGGTGAAACGCGAGTTGCACCGGCAATATGCCGTGTCCGGAAGGGCTGGCGGAATGCTCGCCAGATTCGGCGCCCACCTGATCATCCGAAAGCAGCTTAACGATCGGAACACGGCATGAAACCGCAATCGCAGGGGAGTACAGCGAAAGCTTGTATTGGAGTCCCCAGGCAAAGACCGAGATGGCCAGTGCCACCCACAATAGTAGAGGGAAGCATCGGCAAAGGCGCCTCACGGAGCGTCTGCTTTTCTCGGGGTATCCCATAAAGTATACGTGAAAACGGTTTATTACGGTGTCATCTCAATTATAGCGGCCCATTCACCATAGGTGAATTCGCGCTGGCAAACCGGCGATACCACAGATCGATGGTTCATGATTTCTAGTCGATTGACGGTTAAAAGATTGATAAAAGAAGGCTCAGCATCGCCACTGGGCAGCAGGCCATCAACAACGTTTCTGCCCATATCTGTACCTTTCTCGCCCCCGTTCGCTGGCAACTTGAGCGCGCACTGCACGCCTTGATCTGATTCCGTATTCCGCTTAGAGCATTTAGCTGTTAGACGCAGAATGCCTCACTTGGTCGCTTGACCCGGACAGGAAATTTCGGCCCTCAGTCCCGCGTCGGTGGATCAGGTTTGTATTGGGCTGGTTCCGCAGAACCGGCAAGCAGAGACCACGAATTTGCCTTGCGCGTGGGGGCGCGGACTCCGATTGTGCTTTTCTTCAGTTCTGTTAACAGCTTACGGGATGCGTCAAGAGCCTGTGACACCCTGGGTGCGCTAC
>JAJZAL010000319.1 GCA_021799405.1 Acidobacteriota bacterium | reverse complement strand
CCATGGAGCTCATCGTGGACAAGCTCGGCAAAACCCGCAACAACGCCGAGTTCCTGCTCAACATGTCCTCGCTCTAAATGCATCGGCCGCAACAACACGAAGGGCGCTCCGTCTCCGGAGAGCCCTTTTTCTTCTGTGGGGAGGAGCGATGCCCCTAACGTTATTGCAACTGCGGCGCGCAGGACGGCTCCCGGCCTGACGCGCCACGCCCAGCTGTTTTCTCATGAGTCATCGCTCATTGACTGCTGCCACAGCACCGATCTCTTTCAGGAAAATAACCGTGGTGAAATACGGCACATTCAAGGAGAAGCTTGCAGGCTCGTTTCCCGCTGGTGTCACCAGTTCCACAGAACGGGGCAAGCGATCTCCCCTCACCCGCATGCCGACCAGCAGATAGCCATCTGTGTCGTTGCCCCCGAAGGCGCTGATGAAGTAGCCGTCGGTGGCAAGCGTCTTCGCCTCCGTCAGTACGGCATCGACAACATTGCTCCCGGGAGGTACAAATTCGGTTTGTGCTCCGTACACGGTGGTCGTATCGCCGGTCCAGCCATAGGAGATGAGGTGCACATTTCCTGCTGCGCCGAAGGAAAGCGCCGTGACAATCCGGCTCTCCTGCCCATCGGCTTCCACCGTTGCCTGCACCTGCGATGGCGAAACCACCTGCATCCGATAGTCGAAGCCGCCGGGCTGCGAGGTCTGCACCATCGCCACCGCATAGTAATTGAAGGCAGGCTCAAAATCCAGCGAGATAATCACGTCGTTCGGTGCCGTCAGCGGCCGTACATCGGACGCGAAACTAGAATACAGGCCCGAAAGATAGTACATCTTTAATCCCGTCATCGGAGGTGGCAGAAACTGTACGGCAGATTGCCATGAGCATATGTTGTCACCGCAATCAAAATTTGATCCTAACGATAACGGCGAACCAACGGCAGGACTCTTGGTCACCTCCACATCGTTCGTCGGCTCCGCCATGGTGCCCGTATTCTGACTGTTGCTTTCATTTAGCAAACCCGGCAGATTGACCTGCCGGAAGAGCAGATAGCGGAGATCACCGGGCTTGGGCGAGCGCGGGCCTGCGGTCAGTGTAGCGCTATTGCTCATCACCGATCCATAGAGGTTGCTGACCGTCACCTGAAAGGTACCCAGAGCGGGCGATCCGTTCGCCCCCAGCACCAGTGGCGGCGTGGTGTAAGAGGGGCCAATGGCACCGGTAATCGCCTGGCCATTCTCGCTCCATTGGTAGGTGAGATTCCCTTCGCCGGTTGCCGTCACAGAAAATGTCGCCGTCTGGCCCAAAGGCACTGTCTGATCCAGCGGTTGCACCGTGATCTCCGGCTTAGGCGGCGGCGGCAACATCGAATTCCCGCCACTGCCGGAAGCGCAGCCGGCCAAGGACAAAACTGCGCAGCATAGAAACACTCGGATTCTTCTTCTCGGCTTAACAGAAGCAGCATTAACGTGCATCCGAATGATGGACGAAAGCAACGGTAATTCTATTCTGCGCTTGCTCCAATACATATTAACCTCTTCCGCAATCTTCAGCCGGGCGGATGCCATACAAGGCAGTACAGCCGTTACGAAAAGCATGCCAAGCCTCGACATACTCCACGTGAAATAGCGAATTGCACTGTCACACATAAGGTCTCCCGGAAATGCTGATAACAACGTTTAGAGGGCGCAGATGCTCACCAAAACGGGCACGTCCGGCTTCTGGGCACACAACTGTCAGAAGAACGGCAGGGAAAAGACTGCAGACCAGACTCTCTTGCAGCTTCGATAAAACGCTTTACGTGAGCGAGTTCGTAAGCGAAAAGCAGTATCGCCGAGGAGTTATATATCCGTCAATAGGCGGCGGGTTTACGTACAATTTCAGGAGTTAACGACAATATATACAAAGAAAGCCTGCCGATTCGCGTGCCACAGGCTCCGCCTGGAGCTGCGCAGCGAACGATGATCCCGGCGAGCAGTTGCGAGGGGCGCGCTGGCCTCAGCAAATGGGGCGCCTGTACACAATCTTCAGCTTCTCGCGCTCCAGAATCTTGCGAATCTGAAGCCGGGCATGATTATGCCAGGGGCCCGTCGTGTCCAGCCGCGCATAGGCCAGCCAGTGCTGCAGCGCCTTGCGCCGCTCACCCTGACGCTCGTATGCCAGCGCCAGGTTGTAGTGCGCATCGGCATAGCGCGGCGCCAGCCGAATCGCCGCATGATACGCCTCGATCGCTTCCGGCATCCGGCGCAATTCGTCGAGCACGTTCCCGAGATCGAAAAACGCCAGCGCATAGTGCGGATCAGCCTTCGCCGCACTGCGGTACAGCGCCTCGGCACGCTGAAAGTCCTGGCGATGGTAGTAGATCGTTCCCAGGTTGATCGCCGAAGGCGCATGCGAGGAATCCTGCTTTAGAAGCGCCTCATACATCGCGATCGCTTCTTCCACTCGCCCCGCTTCTTCCAGCTGCACAGCGTCCAGAAATGTCGCCGGCTCGGCCTCCGATTCGCACCGGAAGCGCTTCCCATCATCCCGGGCGACACCGGAACCATGTTCGAAGTCGAACAGCATCTGCCCCCGAATCGGATCCACCAGCGTTCCGGAATGCCGGAAAGCCAGTCGCGGGCCATCCCGCTCCGTACCCGCCTCCAGCAGTGGATTCGCAATTCCTGAGGCCTTCTGCATCGCAACCACGCTGGCGCGAATGCTCGCCGCCGAAAGCCGCGTCGACCTCAGGTCCCGCAGTTTGCGCAACTGCACCAGATCCTGAAAGCTGTATGTCTCGGAGTGGGCAATCAGCCCGGCACGCTCCCAGCCGCGTAGTTGCCGGGCGTTGATGTGGAGTATGCGAAGTACATCGGGGCGTGTATATGGATTCACGGACCTTCGCTCTCTTGCCCCGATTATCGAGGCCCACAAGCATGAGTACAAGTAGCGCGCAATAAAAATCGTGGATAACTAGGTACCAAACTAGATTCTTTTTCGGACCACACCTGCACAATCACCCCCGTCCTGCTTTCGGACTCCATCTCCCGCACCCATCCCTGTGTCCCACGTCACAGTCCCCACCCCGTTGCAAAGGGGACACTTTTTCTATCAACGATTTTTGCCGTATGTGCACACATTCACAGAAGTAGCGAGGAACACCATGGCCACGCCTGCCAATCGAATCATCGTCGACGGGAACGAAGCGACCGCCGCAGTCGCCTACCGTTTCTCTGAGGTCATCGCGATTTATCCCATTACGCCATCCTCCACCATGGGAGAACTGGCGGACCAATGGCGCGATGAAGGCCGTAAAAATCTTTGGGGCGCGCTTCCCATCATTGCCGAACTGCAAAGCGAAGGCGGAGCTGCCGGCGCCATGCATGGAGCCATACAGGCCGGGGCCCTCGCCACGACCTTCACGGCCTCGCAGGGCCTGCTGCTCATGATCCCCAACATGTACAAGATCGCCGGCGAGCTTACGCCTTCGGTCATTCACGTCAGCGCCCGCTCCGTGGCTACCCACGCGCTTTCCATCTTCGGCGACCACTCTGACGTCATGGCCTGCCGCGCCACCGGTTATGCCATGCTTGCGTCGAATTCCGTGCAGGAGTCCGCCGATATGGCTGCCGTCGCACACATCGCCACCCTCGAGTCGCGCATCCCCTTCCTGCACTTCTTCGATGGATTCCGCACTTCGCACGAAATCAACAAGATTGAGGCCATCCCCGACGAAGTACTCAGCTCACTCGTCGACGAAAAAGCCGTACAGATGCTGCGTGAACATGCGCTGAATCCCGAGCATCCCGTGTTGCGCGGCTCTTCGCAAAACCCTGACGTTTTCTTCCAGGCACGCGAAGCCGCAAACCCCTTCTACCTGGCCTGCCCGCAGATTGTGCAGGATGCGATGGATCGCTTTGCCTGCGCGACCGGCCGCCAATACCACCTCTTCGATTACTACGGCGCACCCGATGCCGAGCGCGTCATCGTGCTCATGGGGTCTGCCGCGGGTGCAGCCGAAGAAGCCATTGATGCGCTCATCGCCAGCGGCGAAAAAGTCGGACTCATCAAGGTACGGCTCTATCGTCCCTTCGCAGCCGAGGCATTTCTCGCCGTGCTGCCGCCTACCGTGCGTCGCATCGCCGTGCTCGACCGCACCAAGGAACCGGGCTCTGCCGGCGAACCGCTCTATCAGGATGTCGTCACTGTCATCTCCGAGGCATTTGCCAACCGTGCTCTCGAGCTGGCCGATTACCCCATCATCATCGGCGGCCGCTACGGGCTTTCCTCCAAGGAATTCACCCCCGCCATGGTGGAAGGCATCTTTGATGAGCTCGACCGGCCTACCCCGAAGAATCACTTCACCATCGGCATTGATGATGACGTAACGCACACCAGCCTTCCCTGGTATCCGGCCTTCAACACGGAAAACCCAAAGACGGTACGGGCGCTCTTCTATGGCCTCGGCGCCGATGGCACCGTTGGCGCCAACAAGAACTCCATCAAGATCATCGGCGCCGAAACCGACGACTATGTCCAGGGCTACTTTGTCTATGACTCGAAGAAGTCCGGCTCGCTGACGACCTCGCATCTGCGCTTTGGACCCGATCCGATCCGCTCCACCTATCTCATCTCCCGGGCCAACTTCATCGCGTGCCATCAGTTCGAATTTCTTGAGAAGATCGACGTGCTCGAAACCGCCGAGGAAGGCGCGACCTTCCTGCTCAACAGCCCCTGGGGCCCGGACAAGGTCTGGCAACATCTGCCGCGCAAGATTCAGCAGACAATCATCAACAAGAAACTCAAGTTCTTCGTCATTGACGGCTATCGCGTCGCACGTGAAGCCGGCATGGGCAACCGCATCAACACCGTCATGCAGACCTGCTTCTTCGCCATAAGCGGGATCCTGCCCCGCGAACAGGCCATCGAGCAGATCAAAAAGGCCATTCGCAAAACCTACATCAAGCGGGGAGAAGAGGTCGTCCAGAAGAACTGGGCGGCTGTCGATGCATCCCTCGCGCATTTGTATGAAGTGAAGGTTCCCGCCAAGGCCACGTCTAGCTTTGACATCCTCCCAGCAATCCCCGAGAACGCGCCCGCTTTTGTGCGCGATGTCCTAGGGCCCATCGCGGGCGGTCATGGCGACAGGCTCCCCGTCAGCGCGCTGCCTCCAGGCGGCACGTTCCCCACAGCTACCGCCAAATGGGAGAAACGCAACATCGCGCAGTTCATTCCGGTATGGGAT
>JAJZAL010000318.1 GCA_021799405.1 Acidobacteriota bacterium | reverse complement strand
AGGCGAACCTATTTTGAATAGCCGTCTGGCGGCGCCTGGATCGGGCGGCGGTCTCGCGGCAACCATTCCCGACGGAATGCGCGCATGCGCAGTGAAAGTTGACGATGTCGTCGGCGTGGCGGGTTTCGCGACGCCAGGAATGCGGGTAGATGTGCTGATCTCCGGCAATCCGCCAGGAACGGTGAATACGGCTCAAGAATGGCAGGTGCGGACCTTGCTGCAGAACATACAGGTTCTGTCCGCTGGGACGGACATTCAGAGAGACGCGGAAGGAAAACCACGGCAGGTTCAGGTTGTCAATCTATTGGTAACGCCGCAGCAAGCGGAGGCCTTGAGCCTTGCCAGCAATCAAACAAAAATTCAGCTCGTCCTGAGGAACCCGCTGGATACAAAGCTTGCGGTAACGCCAGGGACAGGTCTGGCGCATCTCTACGGTCAGGACAATGTTCCGATAGGACCGCCGCGGCCTGCGCATATGGTTCGCAGAAGGTCCGCTCCTGCGGCACGCGTGTATTTGATAGAAGTCTTCAACGGATCCAAAAAGACTGAAACTAAATTTGCCTCACGCGAGGAAAAACAGTGAGAGCGAAAACCGGAATTGCAATCTTATCTTTCTATGCCATTTCTTGTGTGCTGGATTTGGGGACAGCCCTTCCCGCCGAGAATACGGCTTCTCTCCAACAGCCTGCGGAGATATCCAGCCAAGACTCGGCCAATGAACTCTTCGTCACTGTGGGACAGTCAGTGCTCGTCGATACTACCCAGCCGATTGTCCGCGTGGCGGTTGGCATGGGAGATATTGCCGAGGCCACCGCAACGAGTCCAAACGAGGTGATGGTGAACGGAAAGGCCCCCGGCGTAACGAGCTTGATCGTTTGGGAGGCCCAAGGCGGACGGCAGTTCTTCAAGGTGATGGTGCGCCCTAGCTCGTATGTCGAGAACGACGCAATGGCGGGCATCGAGCGCGAGCTCCGCATGGAGCTACCGGGGCAACACCTGAGGCTCAGCTCGGAGGGCGGTCTGCTGTTCCTTCGCGGCACCGTGAAAGACCTCAATAGCTCGCAGCGTGCGTTTCAAATCGCATCCACGGCGGGCAAGGTCGTCAATCTGCTGTATGTCGCTGTTCCGCCGGCGCAACCCCAGATTCTTTTAAAGGTTCGTTTCGCCAGTGTCGACCTGACCAGGTTGAGACAACTCGGCATAAACCTTTTCAGCGTTGGCGCGGCCAACACAATCGGTACGACCACCACAGGACAATATTTGGCGCCAACAGTTTCCACTCCAACGACGGGGTCCGCCGTCGCAACCATATCCAACGCATTGAACCTCTCGTTGTTCCGCCAAGACCTCGGTTTAGGCGCAACCATTCAGGCGCTGGAGAATGACGGAGTGATCCAGGTCCTGTCACAACCCAACCTGTTGGCTGCGGATGGGAAGCAGGCGAGTTTTCTCGCTGGCGGAGAATACCCCTATCCTGTCGTACAAGGAGTTACTGGAGGCGGCTTTGGCGCGGTGACGATTCAATTTCAGGAATTTGGGGTGCGCTTGAACTTTATCCCTACCATTACTCCCCGCAATACGATTCACCTTCAAGTCGCTCCTGAGGTCAGTTCTTTGGACTTTACCAATGGCGTGCAGATCTCTGGATTCACAGTCCCAGGGTTGGACGTTCGCAAGATGAATACCGAAGTCGAAATGGCCCAGGGGCAGAGTCTTGCGATTGGTGGACTGCTCGACAATCGAGAGACCCAGAATTTTGAAAAGGTTCCGTTCATCGGAGACATTCCGATACTAGGCAAATTGTTTCAGTCAATCTCGAAGACGACCACCAAGACCGAGTTGATTGTGATTGTGACACCAGAGATCGTGGCCCCGATACCTGCTGGAGTTCCTCTACCGAAATTGAATTATCCGGAGAAGTTCATACCGCCGAACTCCAAGATACCCATGACAACTCCGGGCGCGGATGTGACCGGCGCGAAACCGCTGCCTCCTTCCCCGTCACAAATTCCCATCGAGAAGCTGATGGAGAGTATGAAACCCGAGAAGCCGCTCATCATACAAACCGAATCCGGGTACGGCGGTGTTGGGAGCACTACTTCCCCTGGAGGTCCGCCGCCACAGTAAGCACGCTAGTTGCAATCGACCGGTGTAGAAGATGGCGGACTCCTCCAACGCCGGGGTGACATTTCCTGGATGGGGCTGCGCAGACGCCCCTAGGACGAAACATTTATGGAGGGATATATGTTGGATTGTCGTCATTTCGGAATGCTTTCGTTTAGTTGCCTGGTTCTGTTGCTTGCCGGATGCGGCAATCCTTCCGGGCTGGATTCCGTTCGGGTCACACCGGCCACTCTGTCCGTGGCGGTTGGTCAGACTGCGCAATTTACCGCAGTCGGGACATACGGCAATGCGAATCATGCTTCGACGCAGAATGTAACGAACACGGTGACCTGGGCTTCCAGCACTCCATCCGTGGCAACCGTAAGCTCTTCCGGGGTTGCGACGGCTGTAAGTGCGGGCTCGACAATCATCACAGCCAGTGCGACCGGGTTCAACGGTCCTGTCAGTTCCTCCGCGGCCCTGACAGTTACTGGAACAACCGGAGGCGTAGCTGGGGGGAGCGGTGGAAGCATCCTTTCGCTCACAATCATTCCGAGCTCGATCGTATTCGGTAGTTTAGGAGAAAGTGGCCAATACTTGGCGATCGGAACGTTCTCGACTACGCCGACTGTGCGGGATCTGACCAACTCCGTCACCTGGATTTCGTCCGAACCGAATTACTTCCCGGTAACCAACGACAACATCGCGCCGCCGGGCAGTGGCACAGAGAACGGCGGGGTTGTCAGCGATTGGGCTTCTAGCAATGGCAGTGTTGGCGCAACCATTACTGCCGAAGCAACCGACAGCAATGGGTCTTTAGCCACCGCTACAGCGACGGTTGGCTGCCCCCTGGTTCTTCCCAACCCGCCAACAACTCCCGGTTCCTGCTATCAGGTTCCGCCATTCCCGCTACCACTCCTGGTTACCCTGACGGTCTATAACGAGGGCTTGAATATCACGAATTGGGAGGTGACCGCTCCCTCCGCGACGGGTACGCCGAATGTGCTCCATTGCGGCCCAGGCTGGGCCCTGAACGGCGGGGCTGGAGGTTCGGTCTGCACCGCGACCTATCCCTATGGCACAACCGTAACCTTGACCGCGCCTGCCACAGGGGCTGCCTTCGGCGGATGGTCATCCAACTGCGCGAATACCGGAACCATCACTGCAACCGGGCCCAACACTTGCACCGTCACGTTGACGACCAACGATACCGTGGGAGCTATCTTCAACTAATGGGGAACTCTAGGGGAACTAGATGCCTTGGACGCGCCGGATATTCGACCACCTCATCCCGCGACGCCGTCGAGAACCCGATGCGCGCTGGAAAATTTCAAATCTGACCCGTCAGACAATACTTGCGGAGCGAGTGGAAGTGGCTGACCATGGTGCGAAGCGAAGCAAAGGCCTGCTGGGACGCAACGCACTGGGACCGGGAGAAGGCTTGTGGATCGTTCCCTGTGAATCCGTGCATACCTTCTTCATGCGATTCCCGATCGACCTTGTGTACGTAGACCGCGACAAGCGAGTGAAAAAAGTGCGGAGCAATGTGACACCCTGGCGCATGTCCGCGTGTCTCTCCGCGCATTCAGTTGTCGAGTTAGCGGCCGGCGCCGTTCGCGAAACCCAGACGCAGGCCGGCGATAAGCTCGAATTTACTCCTTTAGATCAACACAAGGATGTCGATGGCGACACAGTTTGACAGGCCGTGTAACGCAACTGAGCCCATAGCCACTCTTGCGTCGGCGATCGGAGTAACACCGACGCAAGCAGTCTTTCGCGGGTTTGCCCCGCGCTTGATCCTCTGCATTTTTGTCGTGGTTTCCGGCATGACCGCAGTTTGGGTCTTGTCCACGACGTTGCGGGGAACCGCCGTCGGCACTCGCGATTTTGTCTCCTATTGGGCGGCTGCAAAGCTGTTGCTGCACGGGGCAAATCCTTACAGCGCCAGCGCCGTAGCCGCTTTGGAGAGTGCGGCGGGACGTGGGGGAGAAAACCTGTCGCTCATCATGCGCAATCCGCCCACCGCTTTGTTCGTCGTGATTCCGTTGGGTTGGATGGGTGCACGGGTTGGATCGATTCTCTGGTCACTGGTGCTCATAGTTTGCTTGGGTGGCTCCCTTCGCATGATTTGGAGAATAAATGGCAGTCCGGCGACTCCACATTATCTCTTTGGCTATCTCTTCGCACCAGCTCTCGCAGGCCTTGGGACGGGTCAGACTGGCATCTTCGCGCTGCTGGGTCTTGTACTGTTCCTGCGCCTCCACCACTCGAAGCCATTGCTAGCCGGAATAGCGCTCTCTCTTTGCGCTTTGAAGCCGCACCTCTTTTTGCCCTTCGCGGTCGCGCTGTTCGCGTGGATCGCCACTCGCAAGGCATATAGCATCCTTGCTGGCGCCGCGCTTGCGATGGGCGTGTGCTGCGCTATCCCGCTTTTTTGGGATCGATCCGTCTGGTCGCAATATGTCCGCATGGCCCAGACATCGGGCATTAAGAATGAATTCATGCCAGACCTTTCCACGATTCTTCGTTTCGCCATCGACCGCGATGCCATGTGGCTTCAGTTCCTTCCCGCCGCGGCGGCTTGCATGTGGACGCTTTGGTACTTCCATCGCCACCGCGTGGATTGGGACTGGAAAACGCACGGCTCGCTTCTGATGCTTGTCTCTGTTCTCGCCGCTCCTTATTCATGGTTCAGCGATCAGGTAATTTTGTTGCCCGCTCTCCTCTATGGAATTTATTCCGGAAGATCTCTAGTTGCGCTCCTCGCACTGACAAGCGCGACCGTCATCGAAATGCTGTTCGCGGTCTCCTTACACTCGCCCCTGCATTGCTGGCCCGCCGTGGCGTGGCTAGTTTGGTATCTCTGGCCTACGCGGGATGGCCGGAACTCGGAAGGCCTCCCGGCCATGGCGTGAGCTGTCCGGAAGAGGACGCCACTTCTGCGCCGTGTATACGGACGTATCTGCCCGGCTCACCGCGTAAACAGCCGTTCACATCCCCCAGCAATCATGAAATCCGTAAGTGCTTGGATTATTTGGGGCCACGCACGCAGGCTGCGAATGGCTCTCCGTTTGCTTTAGATAAGGCACGACCAGCCTATGGCTGGAACATCATTCCAACGGAACGGGGGAACATGTCACATGAAAGATCTACTTATCAA
>JAJZAL010000064.1 GCA_021799405.1 Acidobacteriota bacterium | reverse complement strand
CCTCAACCAGGCTCCGCGGGCGCTCGATGAGATCGTGGGCGGATGGCAGATCACGTCGATCGCCCAGTACCTTTCCGGCACGCCGTTGGGTTGGGGCAATGTGATCTACACCGGCAACTGGAATGACTTTCATAACAATCCTCACCAAACCAAAGGCGCTTCGTTCAACACTGCCGTCTTTGACAGGAGCGCGGCCGACCAGCCGAATGGCTATAACTACCGGACCTTCCCGCAGTACCTGCTGCGCTCGGATCCGACCAAGGACTTCGACTTCTCCATGTTGAAAGACCTCACCATCGGCGACCGGTTTATCTTGCAGCCGCGCTTCGATGCCTTCAACGCATTCAACCGGCCACAGTTCCAGGGTGCCAACACCTCCCCGACCTCCGGCAGCTTTGGCGACGTGACCAAGCAGTTGAATTCCGGCCGGCAAATGCAGGTCGGAATCCACTTGCTCTTCTAAGCTGGCAGCAAGGCAAACAACGGCGGAGGATGCGCAATGCATCCTCCGCCGTTGTTCTTTTCAGCGCTGTGATGTTGAATCGGCCAGACTGTGCTGCGCCTTCTAGGCAAAGGCGACGCTGTACTGTTCTCCAGCCTGCAGATCGACTCCGATTGTGTGCGCGTCCACGCGACGCACTGGCAAGCTTTTCGCGCCGCGTGTCACGCGCAGTATCCTCTGTGGGGCCGGAGCAGCCAGCGTGATGTGGCCATCGATGCTCGCACGCAGGGTGGCGCTGGTTGCTCTGCCGCCTTGCCATACGCAGTCAACTGCAACGCCGCCGCGGGCGCGCAATCCGCGAAAGCTGCCCGCGGGCCAGGCCTTGGGCAGCGCAGGCAACAGCCGCACGACGCCGCCGTGGCTTTGCAGCAGCATTTCAGTTAGTGCCGCAGCGCCGCCCAGGTTGCCGTCGATCTGGAAGGGCGAGTTCGCCTTCAGCCCGCATACATCGAAGAGATTAAGCCGCGTGCAGAGCCGCAGCAGCGCCAGCATGTTCTGGTAGGCCGCTTCGCCATCCTCCAGCCGCGCCCAGCAGTTGACGATCCATGCGCGGCTCCAGCCGGTGCTGCCGCCGCCGTGGCCCAGCCGGCGCAAAAGCACGTTGCGCGCGGCTGTCGCCAGCTCCGGAGTTCCGCGCGGTGTAATCTGGTCATCGGGGTACAGCGCGAAGAGATGCGAAATGTGCCTGTGCCCCGGCTCGGTTTCCGCGTAGTCTTCGTTCCACTCCTGCAAACAACCATCCTTGCTAATTTTGAAAGGCGGCAGCCGTTTGCTCGCGGCCCGCACCTGCTCACGCAAATCTTCATCCACTCCCAGCAACTCGCTGCCACGCGCAACGCGATCGAAGATGGCGCGAATGATTTCGCTGTCCATCGCGGGCGACATGCAGAGACTGGCCGCGGTGCCATCCGGCAGCCGGTACTTGTTTTCCGGCGACTGGCTCGGCCCGCTCAGCAGCGTTCCATCAGGGCCCTCGACGAGATAGTCCAGAAAGAACTGCGCAATCTCTTGGAGCCGCGGATACGCGCGCTCGAGCAGGAAGTCGCGGTCGCCGTTGAACGCATAGTGTTCCCACAGATGCAACGAGATCCACGCGGCGCCCATTGGCCACACGCCCGCCTGCACGTGGTCCACGGGAATGGAGTCACCCCATAGATCGGTGTTGTGATTGATCAGGAAACCACGCGCTTTGAAGTACTTCATCGCCGTTTCAGCGCCAAAGGAGCGCGTGCTGTCGAGCAGATCGAATAACTGCGGATGCAGATCGGCCAGGTTGCCGGGCTCGGCGATCCAGTAATTCATCTCCGCATTGATGTTGACGGTGTACTTTGATCCCCACGGCGGATCCAGGCTCTCGTTCCAGATGCCCTGCAGATTTGCCGGCAGTGTGCCGGGGCGGCTACTGCTGATGAGCATGTACCGGCCGAATCGAAAGTAGTTTTCGATCAAACCGGTATCCTCACTACCGTCCTTGACGCGCTGCATGCGCTTGTCGGTCGGCATCTTTGCGAGCGGGTCGCGGCCCTCCATCAGCCGGATCTCCGCGCGTTGCGCGTAGCGGTTATAGTCGGCCACATGCTCGGCGCGCAGTTGACTGTAAGTGAGCGATGCGGCATCTGCCAGATTCCGCGCGCATGCCTTCGCCATACCCGCGTCATCGCATTCGCGGAAGTCTGTTGCCGCCGTTACCAGGAGCGTAACAGCGCGCGCATTCTCGATTCGTAAAGAGCCCTGGCTTGCATGAACCGTACCGCTATCGAGAATCGCCTTGACCTCTGCGCGAAAGGCCACGCCCACTTGCCGCTCCTGTGTCGCGGGATCAGTTGTCGGATTCACAGGCCGCGCCGCGCCCGTCATCACAAGGCGATCGTTTGCTGCAGCACTTGTTTCGCTGTGTGCCGGGCGGTCAAGTTTCACATTCAGCGTCATCGGGTATGTCGATTCCAGGCGCACAACGATCACGTTGCGTGGCGCGGAACTGAAGATTTCGCGCGTCCACCGCACATCGCCGGCGGCAAAGCGCGTCTTTGCAATCGCCTCATCGAGATCCAGCTCCAGCCGGTAATCCGTAACCTGCTCGGGCACGCCGTCGAATTCGAGCCACAAGTCGCCGAGCGTCTGGTAGCAGGGCAGCCGGACGGGAATTCCCATCATCACCTGCGCCGCCAGTGCTTCAGCTTCGTGCACCTTGCCGGCCATCAGCAGCTTTTGCACTTCCGGCGTGCGGCTGGCCTGCGGATTGTTCCGGTCGCGCCGCTCGCCGATCCACACGGTCTCTTCATTCAACTGCAGGCGCTCTTTCTTCGTGGCGCCAAAAACAACCGCGCCCAAACGTCCATTGCCCACCGGCAACGCGTCGGGCCAGGCGGCGGCCGGCTGCTCAAAGAAGATGCTGTGTCCACCCTCCTGTTCATCCGCGCCTTTACCCCATGCATGCGAGGCCGGTAACTGCGCCAGCGCTGCGCCGGTAAGGGCCGCATCGCGCAAAAAGCGCCTCCTGCTCCATCGTTTCCGCATCCTGAGTTCTCCTATTGTTCCACCAGTACCGCGCTGTAGGGCGATACGTGCAGAACGCCGTCGCGCAAAGCGTCAGCGTGACCTTTGGTGAGTGTAATGCCCTGCCTGGCATCGATTGCCGGACCGGTAAGCAGCCACTGCTCATGTGCATTTCGCAGAGGTACCTTCATGGAGACTGGCTGATCGGTTTTATTGATCGCAACGATACAGTGCGCGCCTGCTCTCGTGCCCGCGTAAGCACGGACTTTGTCGCTGCTGCAAACAAGACTCGATTCTTCGATTGCCGCTCCGGCAAACTGCTTCGCCAACGCCATTCCAAAAAACTCCGGCCGGCGCACAAAACCCGCGGTCAGGCCGCCGGCGATCGGCGTGTAATAGCCGTCGCCACCGCCGTGCAGGTTCACGCCTGCGCAGCCCATGGCGGCGAAGTGAAGCATGATATCGACGACCCACAATGCGCTGGCCAGCGTGTCGCTCACGCCGGGTTGGCCGCCGTTCCAGCAGGAGTTGCCTTCGCTCATGCGATACGGAAGCCCAGCCTCGCGCGCTGCCTCCACGGCGATCTGCAAGTCACGATCGAGCTTCGGGTCAGGCGACAGCAGCTTGTCGATGGTGATGCCCTTTGCGCCTGCCGGGCCCATGGCGTAGTAGTGCCAGGTGAGCATCACAACGTCAGGCGCGCTCCTTTTCACATCCTGCGCGAATCCGGTGACATAGTTCATTTTGTTGGAGACATCGGGGCCAGCGAATCTGGCCTGCGGAACCCGTGCAACCACGGCCGCTCGCGCCGCGGACCATTCTTTCCAGTAATCGGCATACGACCATGTGGCGGGGCGGTAGCGCTTGCGCCATGCATCCGGCTCGTTACCGAGCTGAAAAGCGATGAGGCGCGGGCCCAGGATGCGCTGGGCGTAAGATGCTTCTTCAGCCGCGCGCTCGATGGGGCCGCGGGCGAGATTGAGGCCATAGAGACAACGCCAGTTGGTGGCGTCGAGAAAGGCGCGCAGATTGCGCAGACTCTTCGGCGTAATGGGCGTATCGGTGTCGACATTCTTGCTTGTGTCGGGGCCGACGGCGTCGAATGGTGGCGGCCCGGACGGCTCTTTGGTTGTGAATGCAGTGTATTCACTGGTTCCGCCGCCGAGGCGCAGCACGCCCTCGCGGCCTAGCTCGCGGAAGAGCGCGATCAGAGCCTTATTGCTCGCCGCGAAGAATGCGGGATTGGCCAATTGCGCCGATTCGTAGCTCAAGCCCGTGAAGTCCATCGGTACGGTGGTCAGCTTCTTTGCCTCATCCACCGTGAGCGTCGCCTGCAAGACAGGCGAGTTGCCGGCTGAGTTGCTTTGCCCGCGAAGCAGGCGAGGCGCAAAGCAGGAGGTTGCGGCTGCTGCCGCCGCGCTTCCTATAAATGCACGCCGATTCATCGTTGCACCACCTCAACTACGCTTACTTTTCCCGGCGCTGTCAGCGGCACCTCCGCATTCACTGCTGAGGGCCTGCCATCGACGCGCACCGAGGCGATGCTGCTCGCGTCAACGGGCAGATGCAACACGAATGCGCGTGTTGCGCCATGCGGATCAATCGTAATGCGCCAGTCTTTTATGTTCAAATGCTCAACGCGCACGCTGACTTCGCCGCCGGTCGTCACCGGCGCATTTTGAAGGACCAGCGATTTCCCCTCCGGAACCCAGCTTGCCGGCAATCCGGCCAGCAGATGCAGCTTGCCTCCGCGGTCATTCAGCAGCATATCGCGCAGAAACAGGACGAGGTTGGCGTTGGCCCAGGCCTCGGGCATGTCGCCCGTGCCCTGCATGTCCTTGCGCTTGCTGTGCGGAGTATTGCAGGCGCGCGGCAGGGTTACATCCACCAGGATCTCTTCCTTCCAGACCTTGGTCGTGTAGCTGTGGTTGAGGGCCGCGACGAACATGTTTACGGCCTTTTGCTTTTCGCCGCGCAACAGGTAGGTTTCCGCCATGTTCATCGATTCGCCCGCCCAGACGCCGGCCAGTCCCGCCCATGCCACATTGGTCGGCAAACCCTGTTTTTCCTCGCCCTCCATGCGATCGATGAGCCCGGTCACGAGCGGATCATTAGGCGAGTAGAGATGTGTGGGATACACAGCTAGAAAGGTTTGCGAATACGCTCCCTGCGGATAGGTCGGCATTGCGGGCAGATAGTGCGGCATGGTGGTTTCGAGCGCGACGGCCCGGCGCACGCTTTCGTGAATGGCGGCCGTATATGCCGCGTATTCGCGATCGAGCGAGGCCTCATCGCCGGTGTGACCCAGAACCTTGGCGGCGTCACTGGTAACTCGCTCGGCATACGCGGCCATGAAGTTATGCGCGAAGGAGTGGCCTTCCGGAAGCCCCGAATCTCCGTAGCTCCACGGCAGCAGGCCATACCAGTAAGTCTTCTCGCCGGGCTGCAGCGGAGGATTCGGCTCTGGCCGGCATCGAGACGAGATCATCCGCTTGATCGGCTGCGCTCCCGGCGGGATTCCCGTTACGTCTTCGAGCGTTGTCTCTTCGCGGTGATCGCGAATCCACCGGGACGCTCGCACCATGAAGGGATACGCCTGCGCGAGCCACTGCTTGTCGCGAGAGAACAGGTAGTATTCCCACACCGCTCCCACATTGCCACCGGCATTGTCCCAGGCAGGCCAGCCGCTTACGGGCGGCCCATCCCATTCGCCGTCGTCGTTGATGATGTGAAGGGCATGTTCAACGCTCTGCCGCGCCGGATCGAGAAACCCAGCCACTTCCATCGCGCGCGCCTGGAAGTACTCGCCGCGGCCCCAGTACTGGCGATAAACCGCAGGTCCGTCGAGCGTCCACAGGTCACCGCGCGCATCATATTCGGAGAGGATGAGTACATACGCGATTGACGAGTAATAGAAGTCGCTCAACTGGCGCTGCGGAAAGTCGATCGTGGTTGCGCGCGCCCACAGGCCGTTCCATTGCGCCACGGCCTTGTTCAGCAGCATGTCTCCGCTTGCATGCGACAGTGCCGCATTCCGCGCGGCCGGCCACTCGTAGGGCAGTTCGATCCAGAGCGTCTTCACGCTGCGGGCGGGAACGCTGACATGCAGGACCAGCGCGAGCCCATTGGCTTCAGTGGTTACCGTGGCGCCGTCTGTTTCTGTTACCAGCGCGACATCCTCGCCGGCACGCGTGATGAGCGAGTGGCCTGCGGCGTGGCCTGGAAGATTGCGCTGTCTACCGCTGAGCTTGAGCGCTGCATCGGCCGCGACCGCGCCGGTGTTGCGGAAGGTGAGCCGCAACATGTCCATGCCCCGTGCGCCGGAGTTCCGGTTAGGCAGCTCTCCCGGCTTTGCATCGGGATCCACGGAGAACGCCAGTTCCTCTAGCGTCATTGCACCGCTATGCAGCGTCGAAACCACAAAAGGATAGCGACCGCGATAGAGTTCCTGGCTGCTTACGGCGAGCGGCTGCGCGCCGGCGAATGCCTCGATGGCCAGCTCGCCGTCCATCTGGGCGCTGAAGCCGATCGGCGAGTCGAGCGGCCTGCGCTTCAGGCTCCATTGCGACCACTTGAGGTCGCCCTGCTTGTCCACGATGGTCTTGTGGCTGCCCATGGGCAGTCCGATCAGACTTTGCGCGTCGGTATTCGACCAGCGGTGGTCGATGGTGACCTGCGCTGACGCCGTGATGGCGAAGCCGAGCAGCGCCAAATAGACAAGACCAGGCCTTTTCCAGCTCACAAAACACTCCTCCCGCTCCAGGAAATCCCGAAAGGCAAGTGTACATATAATTTTCATTTACAGGCAATTTCTTTCAACATCTTTGATACCGAAAATTTTCGCTGATCTGCGCCGGGCTCCGATCCTTCAGCATTATCGCGGTCCGAGGTATTGTGCCGGTGTCAGGGGAGATGACTGCGATGCCGGTCAGAAGCCGATGCTTGCGCCGCCATCGACGGCCAGAATGACTCCGTTGATGAACGCGGCGGCGGGACTGCAGAGGTAGACCGCGCACCAGCCAATATCGGCCGGCGTCCCAAACCGCTGCATCGGAGTGCGCCCGAGGATCTTTTTCTTCCGTTCGGGATCGCCAGCAAGGGCCTGTTCGAGCATCGGGGTTTCAATCCATCCGGGCGCAATTGCATTCACGCGAATGTTGTCCGGTGCAAGCTCGGTGGCCAGCGAGCGCGTCATGCCGACGTACGCCGATTTTGCGGCGGAGTAAGCGACCGTGAGTGGCATGCCGATTAGCGACGTCATGGAGGCGACAAAGAGCACGCTGCCGCCGCAGGCTTCTTTCATATACGGAACGGCCGCGCGCGTCATGGCGAATGCGCCCTCGACATGTGTACCAAGGACGTTGCGAAAGTCTTCGGTGCCTGTGTCCGTGAGCGCCCGCTTTAGATGCACGCCGGCATTGTTCACCAGAATCGTGGGCGGTCCGTGTTTCTCCCTGATTTCGGTGAGAACCAAGGTCGCGCTTTCTGTTCGGGTTACGTCATGTTCGATGCCTGCGGCATTCGGGCCAAGCCGGGCAACGGCGCGTTCGAGAATTTCCGTGCGCCTGCCCGTGATGACCACGCGCGCGCCGGCAGCGATGAAACACTCAGCCATGGCAAAACCCAGGCCGGTTCCTCCGCCGGTGATGAGCGCTACTTTGCCATCAAGAGAAAATGCTTTGCCTGCGTCAGGCGCCGAACTATGCACGGCATCCCTCCGTGAGCGAGGGAGTGTCCTGGTGCTTGTACATGATGAAATACTCGCGGTGGCCAATCTGCTCCGGCTTGGTCATAGTGCCGCCTGCCACGCTGCGGACCAGTTCCGCCAGCGCCGTGCCGGCTCCGTCCATGGTCATCGATCCGTCGAGTACGCGCCCGGCGTTAAAGTCGATGTCCTGTTCCATGTTGCGGAACGTCTTCCCGTTTCCGGTGATCTTGATAAGTGGCGCAATGGGAGACCCAATCACGCTGCCCCGGCCGGTAACGAAGAGAATGATCTGCGCGCCGGTGGAGATCAGGTCCATAATCCCCTCGGTATCGTTCGGATTGGTATAGCCGAACTGCATGAAGCTTTGATCGGGGACGGAGTCGAGCAGCCAGAGTCCCGGGTGCGGCGGTGTTTCGGCAACGCGAATTACGCCTTCGATGGGGCGCGAGCCGCTCTTGGCGAAGGCGCCCATGCTCTTTTCTTCAATCGTCGTGAGGCCGCCGGCAAAGTTACCGGGAGCAATTGAGTATTGACGGACCGAGCGGCAGTAGTGCTCCGCCTTGTCGTAAGTGTGGCGCAGCGCTTGTTGCGCTTCGGGGGTTTTGCCGCGGCGGGCGAGCACATCGCGCAACCCGATCATCTCCACGGTTTCCTCAAAGATCGCCGATCCACCAAGATCGACCAGCAGGTCGAAGAAGCGTCCCACCACCGGGTTCCCAGCCAGGCCTGAGGTGCCGTCGGAGCCGCCGCATTCGCAGCCTACCATCAGGTCACGCCAATCCATCGGCACGCGCGGAGCGGACTCCACGTCCCGGCGCAGCGCGGCAAGCAACTGCTTGCCGTACTCGATGCTTGAGCGAGTTCCGCCGTGTTCCTGAATGAAGAAGGAGTGGGCCGGCCTCCCTGACGCGCGCACGACATCCGCAATGCGCGCCGGCTGCGTGTATTCGCAGCCCAGGCCCACCGCGAGCACACCGCCCACGTTGGGATGACGCGCCAGTGCGAGCAGCAGACGGATGGCGTAGGCGTTGTCGTAACAGCCGGGAAATCCGATAACATGGGTGCCGGCTTCGCCGCGGGCAATTTCCTGAGCAACGAATTCCGCGCATTGCACTGTATAGACGACCAGCAACAGATTGCGGATGCCTTTGCGGCCGTCCGGGCGCAGATAGCCTTCCCAGGCCGCATTGCGGAGCGTTGCGGATTCATCAGACATAGGGCATCTCCTCGCGCGCTCCTGTTTCCAGGTTGAGGTGGGAGGAGCCGTCGTCGTAGAAACTGCGGCAGTTGTGCAGATGAACCCACGCGCCGGGCGCAATGGATTGCGTAGCTTCGCCGATGGGCACGCCATACTTCACCACCGGTGCTCCCTTTTCCATCGCCCGCAAGGCAACTTTATGCCCTATCCTGACGGGCTGAGCCAGGTGGATCGCCTGCTGTTCCGCCTCTCCGCGAATTGTCACGGAGCCGGGCTCGGCATCCTCGAGCAGGGTTGCGACATTATCCAGCAAACTGATCTGGAAACACTCGGCCATAGCCTCTCTCTGTCCACCGGCTTAATTGATTCGCGGCTTCCTGGGCAGAATCCAAAGTCATAGCCCCGGAAGCGCATAAGAATAATGTACAAAATCAATCACGATGCAGGCTGCCAACTTCAGGCTGGCGGGAATCACAGCGATGTGCAAACTAATTCCGTTGAGCACGCATCCCGATGAGGGAAGGAAAGAGCCGCTACAGGTGATTGATGAGTGAGGCAATGCACGCCGCGCCGAAGCCATTGTCAATATTGACGACACAGACATTGGGTGTGCAGGTGTTCAGCATGCCGAGCAGCGCGGCCACGCCGCCGAGCGAGGCGCCATAGCCTACGCTGGTGGGAACAGCCAGCACCGGCGCGTGCACCAACCCGCCGACCACAGTCGGCAGTGCGCCTTCCATGCCCGCGCACACAATCAGCACACGTGCGGATTGCAGCGATTCCTTTTGCGCCAGCAGGCGATGAATGCCGGCTACACCTACATCGGCGATCAACTCGACGGTGTTACCCATCAGCTGTGCCGTTACGGCGGCCTCTTCAGCCACCGGCAGATCGCTGGTGCCTGCGCAGACCACCGCGATGGTTCCTTTGCCCGGCGGCGTAGGCGCCTGGGCGAGCGTAATAGCGCGGGCTGCTGCATGGAACTCGGCACGCGGCACGACGGCGCGGACCGCCTCCACCATTTCGGGCGTGACGCGGGTGGCTAGCACGTTGCCTCCGGCGTTGGCCATGCGAACAAAGATATCCGCCACCTGCTGTGTGGCCTTGCCTGCCGCAAAGATCACTTCGGGCATGCCGGTGCGCAGGGCGCGATGATGGTCGAGTTTGGCAAAGCCCAGGTCCTCGAAGGGCATCCCGCGCAGGCGTTCGAGCGCATGATCAACGCTGGTGCTGCCCTCACGCACTTCATTGAGCAGTGTTTCAATCTGAGCGCGATTCATCAGCGCACCTCCTTGTTCATTGCGTAGGTCTGCATTGCTTCCTGCATCACCCGCTTGAGCGGGACATCGTGTTGCTCCGCGAGTTTGCGGCAATCCTCATACTCCGGAGAAGCATTGGCCACTTCACCGGAGGGCCAGCGCGCGATCTTCATCCTCACCGGTCCCCATTGCGTCTTGACTTCAGCAAACCCGCGGGCCAGCGCCAGCTTATTTTCTATCCGCCAGTGCAGTCCGATCGTCGTGGTCTCGCGAAATACAAGGTCACGCAGCGCCGGCACCAGATCGGGGCGGCAGAGCACGGTCATTTGGACGCCGGTGCGGCCTTTCTTCATTTGCACCGCGGCGCGATATACATCCCATGCGCCGGCCTGGAGCAGCAACTCGCTGACGTAGGCGAGCAACTGCGGGCTGGAGTCATCGATGACCGCCTCAATCACCGCAATCGGCTCGACGGCGGCATCCGCTGCATCATCTTCGCCCACCAGCAGGCGCAGCAGGTTGGGCTGGCCCGGAGTATCGCGCTCGCCCGCTCCGTAGCCCGACGTCTTGACGCGCATGGCTGGCAGTGGCGCATAGCGCACATCGAGCATGCGCAGAATTGCCGCGCCCGTCGGGGTCACGCGCTCCAGCGGCGGGCCGGCCGCGTAGACCGGCGCATCGCCCAGCAGTGCCAGCGTGGCCGGTGCGGGCACGGGCAGCGTTCCATGCTGGCACTTTACGGTTCCGCTTCCCACATTCAGAGGAGAGGCAAGCCAGCGATCGACGCGGAGCGCCTCGCACCCGGCCGCCGCGCACACGATATCGATGATGGTGTCTACCGCGCCCACCTCGTGGAAGTGCACCTTCTCAATAGGAATGGAATGGATGCCAGCTTCAGCCTCGCCCAGCAGTCGGAAGGCGCGGCTGGAGCGCTCTTTGACAGTCTCGGCGAGCGGCGCCGACTCGATGATTTTGAGGATCGCGGAAAGGGAGCGGTGCGGCGCGTGCTCGTGATGCTCATGCGTGTGCTCCGCGCCATGCTCTCCGTGCGCATGTTCCTCGTGTGAATGGGAATGATGCGCATGGCCGCGGTCGTGCTCGTGGTCATGCGCGTGGCTGTGCGCCGTGTGGCTCTCGTGGCTGTGGCCGTGTTCGCTTTCGGCGTGATCGGGCGTGACTACGTCCACCTTGGTGCCGGCCACCCCTCCGCGACTCACCTTACGCATCTCAAGCCGCGCGCCCACATTCAATGCCACCGCTGTCTTTGCCAGTGAGTCAATGGGAACGCCGGCATCGACAAGGGCGCCCAGTAGCATGTCGCCGCTTATGCCCGAAAAGCACTCGAGGTATCCAATACGCATCGCATTGTGATTTTATACGGCGCTTTGCAGAATCGCCTAACCCTTACGAGGAGCACGCATGGACGCCGCTCCCGGGTATCGCGCCGGTTTGAGGATCTTGTCTCTGGTCGGCGTCATTTTGCAAACGCGTACTTGCCGCCTATGCGCCGCGCCGGGCCAAGACTTCGACAGGCAGAATCGCATTCAGAGAGCCGGACCGGAAGCCCGCGCAATCGAGCGTCACATATTTGAAGCCTGCCTGTTTCAGCGCTTCTGTGATCGCGTCCAGCATCTCCATCGTGAGCGCGCGGGGCAGTTCGGAGCGGGCGATTTCAACGCGAGCCAGCTCTCCATGATGGCGAACGCGCAGCTCGCGGAAGCCCAACTGACGCATGCTCTCCTCGGCCTTCTCTACCTGTTCGAGCACTTCGCGTGTCACGGTGCGGCCATATTCGACGCGCGAAGACAGGCATGGTGCTGCGGGCCGGTCCCAGAGCGGATAACCGGCAGCCTTGGAAAGTGCGCGAATCTCCAGCTTGGTCAGGCCTGCCTCCGCCAGCGGCGCAAGAACCGCATGCTGTGTGGCCGCGCGCTGGCCGGGGCGATAATCCCTGGTGTCGTCGGCGTTCATGCCGTAGGCGATGTTGGTGAATCCCAGCTCGCCACCGAGCGCTTCCATGGTGGTAAACAACTCGTCTTTGCAATGGAAGCAGCGGTTGGCATCATTGCGCGCGTACTCGGGCCGGTCCAGCTCTTCGGTTTGAATCACGCGCAGGGGCATATCGAGCGAGCGGGCAAAGGCGCAGGCCTGCTCCATGTCGCGCCGCGCC
Organism: Acidobacteriota bacterium; assembly: GCA_021799405.1. The sequence continues at coordinate 10,387 of JAJZAL010000064.1, read as the reverse complement.
AGCGACGGGGAATCCGCCAGTACCGCCAGCATACGCGAACCCAGCACGCGATGCGCCGTGGCCGCCAGGAATGCCGAATCCACACCGCCGGAGTAGGCCACCATGAGGCTGCCCAACTGCTCCAGCTTTGCCTCCAGAGCGTGCAGTTTCAATGCCGCGTCTGGTGCAATTGCCGTTTCCGGTGAGTTTGTCTGCACACTCGCCACCATGGGCCGATTATACCTTTTGTCGCGTCATGAGTGCTCTTGCAGCAGCTTTCCGATATCTGCGTTCAGGCTGCATGTTGGCTAAATCGAAGCTTGTATATGCAGTCCCTTGAGTCGGTAACTCTTCATATTGCGCAAGCAGTCGGCAGCCTTATGGAGTTCTATCTCCGTCGATTTGCGAGCGGTTTCGTCACTCAAGCTGACAAAAAGGTAGGGAATCTCTTCACTTTTCAGTGCTTTTTGCATTGCCTGGCTCGATGCCAAAGTTTCTGATCGCAGCCGCGGAAAGCGATCCGGAGCCACTTTCCGCAAGACGGCTCGGCCAGACTTACGTTCACCTGGTATCGAGCGGCCTGAACAAGAAGCGTAAAGCCGTCTTGCGTACTCGTAGCGGACTCAGAAGTAGAACTTGGCGGCAAACTGCAGTTCGCGCTGCGTGCTGGCTGTGCCGGATATCTGCCCAAACGTAGGACTGTTCAGGGTGCCAACCGGAACTCCCCATACCGGTGTATTGGTGACATTGAACGCCTCTGCGCGCAGTTCCAGACTTGTGCTCTCAATCGGAAACCGCCGAAAGACCGAAAGGTCGAGGTCGCGATGCCAGTCGGACCGCAGCGTATTTCTCGGCACACCGCCATAGGTGTATGGAGCGGGCGCCTTATACGCCGCGGTATTAAACCACTCGCGAACAGTCGGGCTCGACAGTTTCGGATTTCCTACCTGGTCCACGCCCTGATGGTTGTTGCCCGTGTTGGCTGCATCGCCGGCGAAAGAAACGGTGAATGGAGTTCCGGAGGTCAGGGTGGTAATGGCGTTCATCTCCCAGTTGCCGATGATCGCATCCGTGACCCGATTTCCGGTCTGGAACCTCTTGCCTCTTCCGAATGGCAATTCGTAGGTGAGATTTCCAGTCACCATTTGGGGCAGGTCGAAGCCCGCCACGCTGCGGTCGGCAGCCGGATTGTACGGATTCCGGATAAAGCAGCCTTCCGCTCCGAAGTAGCCGTCACAGGCGACATCCATGGTTTTGGACCATGTGTAATTGAGCGTGTAAGTCAGGCCCCCTGACGTTCTTTGTTGCAACTGAGCCTGCAACGCATCGTAGGTGCTCGATCCATTGCTCTGCTCGTAGTGGGTATGAGTGATATACGGAAACGGCGCGCGGAGTTGGGGATTGCCCGGCCCCGGTGTGGTGGCCACGTTATACACATCGCAGCAGGGCATATGCGAACTGCGCGATCCAACATAGTTCAGCGTCAGGACCGTGTTATTCCCTACCATCTGTTGAAGCCCGACGACCCACTGATCGGAGTAAGGGTTCTTGAGATAGGGCGCAATGAAAAAGGCCTGCTGCGTGAAGGGTGATGGCAGCGGAAGGCTGCTCGTCTGCCCGGCAGTAAGATTCAGCGGATTCTCGGCGGTGGTTGTCACGGCCGTCGGATTCAGGGCTGAAGAGATATCCAATCCGAATGATGGCCACAGCGCTCCTTCGTTCTGCGTCATCTGCATAATCGCGGACCAGTTGTCGTAAGCGCGGTCGTAGCCCAGGTGCAACACGCGCGTCGAATCAATCTGGTACGAAATGCCCAAACGCGGCTGGATATTGTCAACCTGATTGTTGATGAGCGAGTTACTGTTTCCCACCACCACATGGTCTGGCAGCGTACCCCCGGGAATGCACGGCGCGGACTTCAAGGTGGCACAGGAGCCCAGTCCCGCAGCCGACTTCGTCAAAATGTAGGTCCCGTTCCGGAAGTCAAATGCTCCGGTGATATTCGATTGCGTCACATTCGGGGCCAATGTCGGCATGATGTCCCAGTCGTAGCGCAACCCGATGTTCACGGTCATTTTCGAGCTCACCTTCCACTGGTCCCCCACATAGACGCCGTTCACCCACCCGTTTTCCGGCAGTTTCAAGTTATTGCGTCGCTCGCCATTGTCGGGTACTCCAATCAAAAACGACGCCATGGCGTTGCCCGTACCGGCCGGGGACTCCAGGTTCTCCGTTTGAAATGCCGTGAAATTCAGATTGCCATTCGCATTTAAAATGCTTTCGCTGTTATGGCTGATGAGCGCGCCCACGTCCCAGGTATGGCGGCCGGCCAGTTTGGTAAAGTCCGCACTCCATTGATAGATATTTCCATCGTCGTCGTCCAGATAGCTCGGACCGCCCCCGGCATAGCCGGGTACTCCAAGGTCCGGGATCTGGCACGATAGCGGCCCCAGGAAACTGCAGGCAAATGCCGGATCGAATCCACTGGCATCCACCGTGTGGGTGAAGTTCGTCGCCGTCTTGAATACCTGGTTCACGTGACCAGCTGTTACCTGCAGGGTTGCCGAGGAGCCAAACGTATGAAGATAACCAATGCCCCAGTTGTTTCCGTCGCTCGTATCGTGCGCGGTCAGCCCCTGCATCCCGCCCGAGTGGTCCTGCGTTGCAAAGAACTGGCTAAAGCGCCCCCACACGGAATTCGACTGATTAAACTGGTGATCGATGCGCACCGTGTAGTTATCCACGTCAGTGAGGGTGGGAGTTGTGTCTTGGCCGTTGAACTGGCCTGATGCGGTGGTCACCGGCGCTGGGTATACCTGGTTGACCAGCTTCTGCATCACCGGATCAATCGCCGACGAAACGTTGTTATTCGGGAACGGGTCCCTCAGGTACTTTCCGGGATTGTTCGGGTCAGGCCGGGTCGTATATGGATTCCATAAGGTCTGCCGAATCCCGCTGAAATCCCCGTTTCTCTCGGCAAGCGTGGGCACGTTGTAGAGCAATTCGCTGGCCGAATTAATGCGTGTACCTTCATACGCTCCAAAGAAGAATGTATGGTTGCGCCCATTGTAGTGCGGCAGCAAAACCGGTCCGCCGGCTGTTGCTCCGAACACGCTCTGCTTCAACGGGGTCTTCTTTTGCAGCAGCGGGTCGTTCGCGTCAAAGATGTCGTTCCGCAGAAACTCCCAGGCATCGCCGTGCAATTGATTCGAGCCTGATTTCGTGACAACGTTCACAATGCCACCCATCACGCCGCCGAATTGGCTCTGGTCATTATGCGACTGCACCTTGAACTCGGCGATGTCGTCCACAATTGGCTGCACCGCATATTCGCTGAACCAGAACTGCTCATCGACCACGCCGTCCAGCAGATAAAGATTGCTTCGGTTCATTTGTCCATTTACCGAAGGAAAGCCGAAGGTTCCAATTAGAATGGCGTTTCCACCGCCCTTTCCCTGCCCGGTATCCGCCGGACTGGAGCCCGGCGTGAGGGTCAGCAACTGGGTGAAGTTTCTGCCGTTTAATGGCAGCGCATTCACCTCTGTGGGACTGACGACCGTGCCCAGGTCCTCCGTGGACGTTTGCAGTTGCACCGTGTTTGCGGTGACCGTAACCTGCTGCACCTGGGAACCCACATTCAGAGAGAAATTGAACGTGGCAGTCTGATTCACATACAGAACAAAAGGGGCATGGTTGGCGGTGGCAAACCCCTGTTTGACGACGGAGAGCGTATAGTTGCCCGGCGCAATATCGACAAAAGTGTACGCGCCTGACGAATTCGTTGCCACCGTTCGCCTGGTCTCCGTCGAGGTATTGATTAGGGTGACTTGTGCTCCATCAACTACCGCTCCCGTTGTGTCTGTCACCGTGCCGTTGATCGAAGCGCTGGAAAGTTGCGCGCGCAGGCTATTCGTGTGAACTACGGCCATAGCGAGACCCACGGCAAGAAGGAGGGGAAGAGTTCTCGATAGACTGCTGCCTTTTGAAGTATCCATTGCATCAATCTCCAGGAAGATCGGATGGCGCGCCCAGCCGCATAGACCAGCGTCAAAGAGTAATCGAATTCATACGCGGAGAGGAAGCCGCTTTTTGAAGTAACACTCAGAACTCGTAGCTTTCGCATCGCCTTCAGCCAGGATGAAAACAATCCGCATCTGGCAATGCATCACGAAAATGGCCGTCGCCTCAAATCTTCACTGCTCATTTCAGAACGATCATCTGAGTGCAGCGTGGCGCAGCCAAATCTTTAGCCCTTAACCTTAAACGGTAACTACCGTACATTTCGAACAAATTCCCTGTCAAGGAGAAAATTATCGGAAATTCCCCGGGGGATTTTGCTGCCCATCCACGCGGTGAAGTTGAGCTTCCTATGTTTGCTTAAGGAGACTCGGCAGAAGGCAAGATTTCGCTTGCCCGGTGCGACAGAGCCATGCTATCGCTCTGTTATTGGGCGGTCGATATCAAGAACTGGAAAAAAGGATTATATTTGGATCGTTTTCGGTATGAATGCCATTACTGCCTATATGTTCTCTGAGCTTCTGAGTTCCGCAATGTCGTTAGTTCACATCCGCCTTGGAAGGGCTAAGGGAAGCGTAAGACATTTCTACACGCAATTCGTCCTGCGCATCCCCGCACCGCATTTGGCATCGTTGATTGATTCCCTGAGCATTGTGGCTGTGTGTTTCGTGCCTATCGCACTTCTCTATCGGAAGAAGATCTTCATAAAGGTATAAGTGTCGATCGAACAGATATTCGGCAGCAGCCAATGATGATTCACCAGCTTCAGCAGGGGCGAACGTTGTTCAAGTTCCTCGGCATCTTATGGTGATTCCAGAATGCGTGTGCTCCTTCTGTAATTGCCGCACGCGTCCGCCTTCTTTGAGGACCGCTGTCGATAGAGCCTTCGGTCAGGTCCAGCTTGCCTTTGCCGCGCAGTTTGCCGGACCACGAGCGCAACGGCGTCTCGGCCGGAACCAACTGACTGTTTTGAGTCATCCTGCACCGCCCGGTCCGAAGGTTAGTTTCCGGAACCTATCTTATGTGACGATGCAGGAGGATTTATCGTCGAGCTGGGAGACGGTGCAAGTCGAAGCACGCCGACTTCTCATGCCTTGGCCGGGGAGCAGAGCGGTCAGGATTTAGGAGCTGCTCCCTGATAGATCGCAGCGAGCCCGAAGAACGTATATGCGTCGACAGTTTCGAAAGGAATGTTTGGATATTTCGCTTTCAGTTCCTGTGTCAATTGCAGGTACCAGTGCGGATTCTTCAACGTGCTTCGCAGCCACAGGAAGATGGGGTTGCCGCTGGTAGTCACCAGGCCACCGATCGTGGTCACCGCATCGAGTACAGTTGCCCCCAAATCCCGCACCAGGCATCGCGGCACACCGTTCTGGATGGTCAATGGTGGGCCGAACTGGGTTCCGATGCCGTTGGGGCTGAATCGCTGATATGCGGCAAATTCAGCGCTGTCGGTAATGCCGGCCAAGCCATCGATGATGAATCCCGTGATGCTCATGCCAAAGTTATGGTAGTAACGGAGGCAATGTCGTACCCACACCTCCAGGCCTGACGGCAGGTTCGAGTCTGGACGCGCATCGAGCGCGTGGGGATTCACATAGCCCGCTCCGGAATCGCCCGTAATAAAGAAGTCGTTTCCGGTGGCGTTTTTGTAGGCATACAGCATTGCCTGAGGCACTCGGTCAGCCAGATTCGGATCAAACGCCCAGTTCAGAGGCACCTGGCCCCTCGTTGGATCGGCAAACTGCGTCGGTAGTTCCCGATAGAGCCAGGAAGGCGCATCGTAATCGCCGAGATAATGGCCAATGAAGACCTTGGGGGCAACGCCGCCGCTGGTTGTGATGTAGCCCTTGTTGTCCCAATCGGAATACGTTGGGATCGGATTTGGCTGCGGCATGCTCTGAGGCAAAGGGAAATGCCTGAAGAACGAAGCGTTGGCGATCGCGTTCAAGCTGGGAGCATCTGCTTCAACATACCCGTTGTACTCCGTGACCAGCTTTACGAACTCCCATTCGGTGTTTACTGGGGGGTGCTTGCCGCCAGTGACGGTGGTGTACTTGAATGGCCAGGGAGGAAAGCCTCCGATCTTGATCATCGTCTGCCCTTGCGTCAGCTGATAAAGCCGCAAGAGAATGCTTTGCAGCACCTTTCGGTCGGTCCCGATCGGCTGAGTTGGATCGTCGTTGGGCGCTTCGTCATCCCACGGCGAGAGATCAAAAAAGAATCCCCGATTACTGATGAAATAGTCGTGATCGGTCAGCGTATGCGAGTCGGGCGCACTTGTTGGCTTCACCTCTGTCAGCCAGGCCGCATCAATGTAGTAGGCGGCATATCTGGGGTCGCACCTTCCATGCCTGAGATAGAAGTGCAATGCCCAGAGATAGGCATCCCCTTTGGCGCTGCCAGTCGAAGGCTCTTGCGTATCGGGAATATAGCCGCTGCCTGTGAACATCGATGATCCGTCGGGGTTCACCAGCCAGCGGAGAGCCGGAATCCGCAATTGCTTTGTCAGCAGCATGTACATCGAGCCGGGCGTTTTATCGTAGCGCACGGGCAATAAATCATCGCAGCCGGCGATGGTGGATGCGACATTCGATGTGGCTGGAACCAATGGATCGTAAACGACAAGGCCTCTGAAGTACTCGCGGAACTTCATGACGGCATCTTCGACGCTGTTCAAAGGCAGAACCTGGCTCGACGGCGGCCAGTTGGCGGTCTCCTGCATCCAGTCGAACCAGAATTGATCCGCATTGGTGTTGTTCAACGGCGCGCCACCAAAGCCATTTTCCACTACGTAGAACAGATATAGCTGAGGAAGGCCTCGGTTGACCAAGCCCTGGAGAGCCGAAAAGACGTGGAAGGTATCCCATATCTCCACCCGATTGGCCGGATCAGACAGGCTGAGTTGCCGAAACGGAGTCCCGTCGAATGTGTAGATCGTTTCCGGTGAAGGAGTTGGTAATTGCGCCATCATGCGCGGGACAATTGCCAGAGTACCTGCCAAGGCTGATTTTTCGATGAAAGCGCGGCGCGTGAAATTCGAGTTCAAACCCATCCGAATGCTCCTTTTCACTGGCGCCGCCATCTTAGGGTTATTCGTAGCGGTTCGGTCAACGTAAAATTGCCGAGCCGCAGCATATTTTGCGGTCCAAAACAGCTATTTCAAGCAAAAATCAGGAACTTTGATGTATTTGTAGTGCCGGGCTGCTGTTTGGCGATGCGTTGCATCCAGCGCAAACGTTTTGAGTGGTAAAACAAGACACCCTTCGCGCGCACAGCGGCCGCCTCGTCCCTACAGTTTGTTCTGGGCTTATGTAAGCGAGGCCAGGACCGGCGCGTCGAGTGGACTCAGAGTGCTTCATGCTCGCTCTCTCCTGAATAGAGGTCTGCCAACTCTGGCACTTTCCACTTCTCCGCATGGAGCCAAGCGGGCACCGGCAGACCTGAACTCGATTTAGCTGGAAATCTCGAGAGAAGATGGGGCACAGACATCCATGAAGGAAACTTCATGGGGGCTATTCAAAGGATCGGAACTGCCGCTATTTTGCTCTATCTTTAAAGCCTGAAGACCTCGCTTCGATTTCAAAATTGCAGTTTCAGCCTCGTCGAAGGCGACTCTATATTTATGGTGAGCATTCGAGGCCTCTGGCAGCCAGTGGCGATCTTCGACACCGGATTGAGATGATAGATGCCCTCGGTGCCGTGTTCCTCATAAGCTGAGCTATTCGCCGGCCAGTGAAAATCAGTCAGCTCCTTCGTTACCTGCATTGCTTCGTCTGCGCCGTAGCGAACGGCGACTCCACCGTCATAAGCGCGCAGTTGAACGGTGAGTCTGTGCCCATTCGCCTGCGCGAGCTTGACTGTCAGCTCGTTGTAGTTATCAGGCATCGTGTCGCGCTCGCCGTACAGGGGCTTCCAGGAAACGCGATGCTCTGTCCTGGTGCTCGACGCTATCGTGAATCCACTCGCCCAATCCGGCTCAAAGCCGAGGCGCGACGCCAGCAGCACCTGTTCCGCTTCACGATCGACGGAATAAGTAGAAGCGCCTGACGCATCGAGCGTGAAGTGCAGCGTCAAGACTCCCCTGGGTGATTTCAGGGTGAGGCTGGCTGTCTTGGCGAGTAGCCCTGACGAACCAAAGAGTGCGAGGAAACACAACGCCACAAGACCGGACAAACGCAAATGCCTCGGCGCGGGGCAACGTGTCATAAGAACAGACTCCGGATCAATTTGCATAGATGCAGTCCCTTTCATGTAATTCAAGAAAACAGGCGAAAGTTACCGGTCTCTCTTCAATCACCGGCAATCAATAACGAGCAGCGCTTTTAAGGATAAGCCCAACCCGGCCGAAGCATCGGCCGGGTTGGATCTGGATAAGTTTACCTAGAAGGTGAACCGCATCGTGAATTGCAACTGGCGAGGTGTGTTGTGAGAGGACAGCATGTTCTCGACGCCGTCGCCTCCATTCGGATTGTTGTATCCCTGCACGTTCAACGCATTAAAGGCGTCCATGTTAAAGCGCAGATCTGTGCTCTCAGTAACTGGGAAGACCTTGAACACAGACAAATCAACGGTGTAGTTGATCGGCCCGTTGAGGAATGTGTGAGAGAAGGGATTGGTGTAACTGCCGGGAGAGAAGCCGATTGTAACCGGCTGACCATTATTCAAAGACGGCGCGGTAACCTGCACGTTATTGTTGCCGTAATTGGTGGTTCCGGGCGTGGTGTCGACCGGAGTCTGGAAGGGAACGTAGCCAGATGGAAGACCGCTGAGTCCTTTGGTGGCGGCATTAATAACGGTTGAGGGTACGTAGCCGTTGAACCACTCAAAAGCCTTATAGCAAACGCCACTGCGGCAGTCGGTAATTCTGGCGTTGTGCTTGTAGACCTTGATGGGGTTGGTCGGTCCCCAGTTTCCACTGGAGGGCTGAAAGACCTCCGTGGCGATACTTCCGTCGCCGGCGAGCTGCCAACCGCCTATCACCTCGTTCATCAAGCGGTTGGAGTTGCCAAAGAAGCGCTTGCCTCGCCCAAATGGAAGGTCTGCGATTCCATTGAAGGTAATGTGGTGCAAGGGTATTGCGCTGTCAAGATTGTATTGCTCCCATCGCGCCAGCCCTTTCCAATCGGCATAAGGCGCAATGCCGGCCGGGCGAGCCGGAGGGAGAACGGGCGAGATGACGGTTCCGAAAGGCGAAGTCATCGTACCTACATTGCCGCTGGTGCCGAGATACGAGGCGGCTGTGTAGACAAGACCGTCGCGGGAGGAGTTGCCCCCCAGGCGGAGCGGCTTGGACCACACATAGCTGAGTTGATAAGCAAACCCGCTATGGTACAAGCGCTGGTAATTGACTTGCAGGGCGTTGTCGTTTGACCAGCCGTCCCTTGCCTGCCACAGGTTGCCGCCGCTGTAGATCGCCTGGTCATAAGGACCAAGCGCGGTAGCGGCATAGGTGTTTTGTTGTGGCGTGCCGATGACCGAAGCGCCGCCAGTCGGAGGGATGGTGCCCGTCTTCATCTCCCAGGTGAAGTTGGACGGGTGGGTGTTGTAGTAATAGGGATGGTCGAGGTTGGCCGCGTGCGTCCAGACCCAACTGACCCGCAGCGCTGAGTTGCCTTTCAGCGGCTGCTCCAAGGTCGCGTTCATCTGGGTGACAAAGTTTGGGGCATAGTTGGGGGCGAAGGTCCACAAAGTGAATCCCGGGGTAATGGCGTTGGTCGTGGTGCTGTCCACGACGTTGGCGCTATTCACGCCCATCACCACTGGCTGGGGAGCTCGCAGCAAATAGCTGGGCAGTCCGTCAGGTGATTGATTGGCTGCCATATAGCTCTGGCTATAGGCATCCTCAAACGGCTCGTTTTGGAGCTCGTTCTTGACGCTGTTACGTGCGGGAATGGGGTAGATATATCTTCCGTAGGCTCCACGGATCACGGTTCCGTACTTGCCGCCGAAGGGCTGGTAAGCAATGCCCAGGCGCGGGCTGAAATTCAAGTTGTAGCTCTTCATCAGCGCGCTGGGATATCCGGCTTCCGCGGGGGTCTCGAACTTTACGCCCAGGTTCTCGAGATTGGTGATCACCGCTTGCGTGGTGAAACCTTCGGAGATGAGTTTCGCGGGAGGAACGGCTGTCACTTGGGCGTCGTTCTTCAGGTCGAAGGCGTTTGCCATCCCGTATTTCACCCACACGGCAGGATGGGACTCCCAGCGCACCCCAATGTTTGCCGTAAGGTTCCGGCTTACATGGTAGTTGTCCTGGAAGTAGGCATCGAACTCCATGTCGTGGAAATGGGTATACGGCGGGTTAAAGCGGACTGTGTAACTGGAGGCGGAGCCCAGGAAGAAATCGCCATTCTGGTTGCCTGTGTTTGGAAGAACCCCGTAGTTCTTACCT
>JAJZAL010000317.1 GCA_021799405.1 Acidobacteriota bacterium | reverse complement strand
AATGCTCCGGGTCTATTTCAGCGATGTCCGACTGTTGCAGCCTCATCATCAGCACTGTGCCCAGATACCATCTCTCTTCTGTCAACAAATACATTCCCGTCAAGCTGATTTCGCGGATGCTGTGCGGCGTCGATGGCCCGCCCTCCCAGTAATAGGCAACCAGACCAGGAAGAACGTGTCGCTCGGCCCTCCTGCGCTCCTGGCCCAACAGTCTCCGCAAAAAAACCTTCACTGGCCTCCCATACGTCACATTCGCTCATTTCCTTTGCCCCACCAGACATTCTGGGACTTCCTTCATCAATCGTTCTTCGATCTCGTCAGCCACGCAGATGACCAACTGATCTCCTGGCTGCGTTTGCGACGAATAAACCGTGTGGGTGGGTAACTCCAGCACGCTCGCAGCATGGATTTTGAGCGGTCCAACACGAAATCGCGGGAAGTGCTCGGTCACGCAAACGACCCGATAATTCTCATCCAAATAAATCAGGTCCAAAGGAAACAACACGCCCCAGGTATGAACCCCGCTCGAAGGAACCACCCACAGTCCTTCGTCGGACCTCATGCTTAACCTTCCAATCAACCCCTTTAGGCGTTTAAAAATAGTATCCGCCGGGGTGACGCCGAGACTGAGGAAGCATTCTCGCGTCTGGTTGTATACGCAGTAGGTCGGTCTTTCCATGTCATCCCCAGGGCATTGGCAGTTCCCGCTATCGGGCGTTCTATTCAGGCTCGGTTCCTAAACGCGGATCCGAGCATCCTTGCATTTTCTTCCATCGACATCGTTCAAGCGGCACTTCATGCTCCCAGCATCGGGAACAGCTATACCGCTCCTTCCCCTGAAGGAAGGAGGGCGTCGGGATCCATATTTCGCTGGAGTATCGCATTTCGCGTCACTCCAGCCCGGCATTGACAGCATGCCGGGCATCGCATCCACCGCACATGGAAATGTTTAGCGGACCCGTGTCCGGCGGCGCTGAATCAGAATGAATAGTATGATGACGCAAAAAACGCCAGCCACTACTCGAATGATGGTTACGTTATCCATTGCAATTCTCCCTTCTCTCAACGGTTGAGGAACTGTTTAAAAGAATCCGCCATGATAATGACAGCGGGGCCTAAAGTCACAAGAAACAACGACGGGAAAATGAAAAAAACGAGTGGAAACACCAGCTTGACGCTAGTCTTGGCCGCTTGCTCTTCCACTTTTTGGCGCCGCTGGGTCCTGAGCGTGTCGGAATGAACGCGCAAGGTCTTTGCAACACTGGTCCCGAACTGTTCGGACTGAACCAGCACCGAAACCAGATTGCGTACGGCGTCGACTCCGGTACGTTCCGCAAAATGCTTCCACGCATCGATGCGAGCGCGCCCCGCGCGTTGCTCCAAAACAACGACATTTAATTCATCGGTGACCGCCGGTTGCGCCAAACGGAGTTCCTCAGACGTGCGAGCGGTCGCCTGGTCGAGGCTCTGGCCGGCTTCGATGCAAATGATGAGGAGATCCAGAATGTCGGGCAGGCCGCGCCGAATGGCTGCCTGACGGAGGGAAATTCTTCTTCCCAACCAAAAATCGGGCGCCAGAAATCCCCCGCCCAGCGCCAGTAAATAGACCAGGAATGGGTTGGCGTGAGCGAGCCCAGTAATTGTCACCAGCACACACAATAGGGTAGGAATCAGCACCTTCGCGCCGTAGAAGTTCTTGATCGCGGAATCCCCACGATACCCTGCGCGAATGAGACGCTGCCGGGCCACCGAGACTTCCGCCTGGCTCTTCGGCAGGACGCGCTCAAAGTGCTCGATAACTTCGCCGAAAGCGTGGCCGGTGTATTGCATGACACTCGATAGATTTCCGCGCTTTTCATTCGGCGCGATTACCGCATGGATACGCTGCAGCATGGCCTCCCGATAGAACAAGAGAAAGCCGCCACTTACGAACAGCAGAAAGATCGCTAGAAATGTGAAAACGGCGAATCCCATAACCCACCTTCAAACATCCATGTTGACAATCTTCCGAATGATCAGTGCACCGGCGATCGTCATACCGGCCGCGGTGTAGAGAAGCTTGACGCCGATCGGGCGCTTCCATAAAAGGCTCATGGCATCGGGATTGACCAGATATAAACCGATTCCGAGGACAATGGGAAGAAATGACAGTATCCAACCCGTTAGACGCCCTTGAGCGGTATGGACAAGCACCTGCCGTTTCAAGCGGTATCGCTCGCGAATCACATAGGCTGTTTTGTCAAGCACCTCAGCAAGATTGCCGCCGCTCTCCTTCTGAATCAGAATTGCCGTGACGACGATTCTCAGGTCCTGCAGCGGAACTCTGATAAGTAAATTGTTCATGGCCGTTCTCAAGTCAAGCCCGTAATTCTGCTCCTCGAAACAAATACGGAATTCAACCCCAATGGGATCCGGAGATTCGCGAGCGACCAAACCCAACGCGCCGATTAAACTGTGGCCGGCGCGGAGCGCGCTCACCATCAGATCTAGCGCCTCCGGCAGTTCCTGTTCAAATTTATTGAAGCGCTGCCTGCGCTTGTGAAGCACGTAGAATATGGGCGCTCCCCCCACAAGCAGCCCAATCAGAACTGCGAAGATCACAGTCCCGGTACGCAGATATATCAGATAGGCCGGAAACGCGAAACAAGCTGAGGACATTAGCAGCAGTCCGCCGGCAGTCCATTTCACATTGGCCTGGTACAGCAAGCCGCGCAAACGGGGCGCAACCTCGATCTTCAATAGCCAGCGATTGACCCAGGGGACCGCGCTCAGCAGTTCGCTCTTGCGGATATCGACGATCGGATCACCCGATTGCGACTGCTCAAAAGCAAGCGCCGACTGGAGTACAGCCAGGGTCTGCTTGGTCTGCTCGGAGGCGCCTACACCGCTCGACACTAAGACCAGTGACAATACAATGAATACGCCGATAAACACCAATGCAAGCAGCAATAACATATCTCGACTCCCAACCCTCGGCTTGGTTAGTTCACTTCCAGTGTCTGCTCAAACAGACCCGTCGGCAGGAAGATACCTGAAACGCGGAGCTGCTCAAGGAACTTGGGACGGATGCGGGTGGGCTGAAATACGCCAATTACCTTGCCGTCCGGTCCAATCCCTTTTTTGTTGAAACTAAAAATCTCATGCATGCTGATCACGTTTTCTTCCATGCCTGTGATCTCGGAAATGCTGGTCACTTTGCGGCTGCCATCGCTGAGGCGAGAAACCTGGATCACAATGGCAATAGCCGAAGCGATCTGCTGACGCACAGTCCGTTCAGGAATATTCAAATTGCTCATCGCGACCATTGACTCGAGCCGGGACAGTGCGTCGCGCGGAGTATTGGCGTGAATGGTAGTCATCGAGCCTTCGTGGCCAGTGTTCATGGCCTGAAGCATGTCGAATGCTTCCTCTCCGCGCACCTCGCCAATGATGATCCGATCGGGGCGCATACGTAAGCTGTTGATGAGCAATTGACGTTGGCGAATCGCCCCGACACCTTCTATGTTGGGTGGCCGGGTTTCCAGCCGTACGATATTTTGCTGAGCTAGCTGTAACTCAGCCGCATCTTCGATAGTGACAAGTCGTTCGGCAGGCGGAATGTATTGCGACAGAATGTTGAGAAATGTTGTCTTGCCAGCTCCGGTGCCTCCCGAAATCAGGATGCTGATGCGAGCGCGCACGGCGGCGGCCAACATCTCCATCATCTCCGGCGATACAGTTTTCAACTCCACCAACTTCTTAGCTGAAGTGGGACCTGTGCCGAATCGTCGTATCGATAAAGCGGGGCCATCGAGCGCAAGCGGCGGGATAATCGCATTTACGCGAGAACCATCGGCGAGCCGCGCGTCCACCATGGGAGAAGATTCGTCTACCCTGCGGCCTACGCGCGAAACGATGCGGTCGATGATCTGCAACAGGTGGCGATCATCGCGAAAGCTTGCGTCGATCCGTTGCAGGACTCCGCCACGCTCAATAAAAACATGGTCCGAACCGTTTACCAGGATTTCGGAGACGGTCGTGTCGCGGAGCAGCGGCTCAAGTGGCCCGAGGCCGAAGACTTCATCCAGAAGGTCGGCTTGGATTTTCTCTTGTTCGCCAAGACTTAACGGCACTCTCTGGTCGCCGATGATCTGGTTCACCATGCCTGCCACCGCCTGACGCGCCTGCGTGGAGTTGACGCGCGACAACTTCTCCAAATCGAGCTTGGAGATCAGCACCCGATGCGCTTCCGATTTGAGCTTCTCGAGATTCAGCGCTTCCGCCATATGTCACCCGTCCGTTGGTGCGAAAAATAGCTCCTAAGCCTTCATCCAAATAGACTGAACGATTTCTTTTTCTCCGAATTCTTCGGCAAACCGCAGGCCATTCTCGCCATCTGACGGATTACCCGGGAAATCGAAGAATCTTCCAGAGCCAGCGCATTTGCCGTGTTCTGCGCGCGCAAAGTGGTTTGGTAATCGCTCGGAATTTTCCATTGCGGCTGTTGAGTCAGTGCTTTTCCGATTTCCTTTTCGTCGATCCCGAGTGAACGTTGTGTAAAGCGGTTCAGTACGATCTCAGGTTTGAAATTGGAGGTTGCAAAGAACTCGGCGATCAGACGATGAGAGTTGCGCAGTTCGG
This sequence comes from Acidobacteriota bacterium, assembly GCA_021799405.1. The sequence continues at coordinate 672 of JAJZAL010000317.1, read as the reverse complement.
AAATGCTGACCTGTGTGATCAGGTAGACAATGGAGGCGTCCTTGAAGAGAGTCTTGCTGGTGGGACCCATGTTCGAGCCGGCGTCTACAATCACATAATCGAAAGTCTGGCGAGCCACGATGAGCAATCGCTCGACGGCCTCAACAGTTGCTTGAATGGGAACGTAACCGTCTGGCGCGGCCAGAACGGAAAGCCCCGAGCTATGCTTGCTAAGCAACTTCGAAAAGAAATTTGAATCCAGTCGGTTGAAATTCTCGAGGGCGTTGGCCACCGAAAACTCGGCGCGTATGCCGAGGCCAAGCGCCGCATCCCCGATTGGCAGACCGAGATCGATCAATAGGGTGGTCTGATGGGACTCCTGGGCGACCGCGACCGCGAAGTTGGAGGCGACGGTGGTCACACCGGAACCGCCTTTCGCTCCTATAAACACCATCAGCTTTCCCAGCGCCTTCTTGGCGGGGCGGCCAACTGGACGGCGAACCATCGCGCGCACCAGGGCTTCCTCAATTGCTCCCGGCGTGATGGGCAGCGACAGAAACTCACGGGCGCCAGCTCGCATACAGCGGACCAGCATGGCTGAATCCGCCCGCGCGGAATAGACCATCACAGTGACAGAGCTGCTGGTGGCGCAGATAGCCTCTACCAGGTCGAGAGCGTGTTCCGCATCGGTGT
>JAJZAL010000316.1 GCA_021799405.1 Acidobacteriota bacterium | reverse complement strand
TGAAAGTGAACTGATCGATCACATTCTGCCAGGCATAATTGGTCAAACCTACCCTACAATGATGGCAATGGAAGCGGCGCTTGCCGAACTAACTTCCAGCCGTTTCGTCCGTGTAGCCGTCGAAACCGCAGCCTGGGAACTGCTGGCTAGGCAGGCCGGCCAATCGCTGCGAGAACTATTTGGCATCCCAGACCGCCCCGTGCCATCTGGCTTGGCGGTAGGACTCTACGACACGGACGATGCGTTACATTTCGCCCTCGAACGCTACCGGGTCTACGATTACCCTCGTTTAAAGATCAAAATTAAACACGGCCATGACGCGCGGCTGGTTCGGGCAGTCCGCGACTGGTACGGAAATATTCCGCTCTTTGTCGATGCCAATGCGGACTATTCGCTGGATGACCTCGACCTGTTCCGCGAATTGGACACCTATCACCTGACGATGTTCGAGCAGCCTTTCGCACGGTCAGATTTTGAGGGCTCTGCCGCGCTGCAGCATGCTGTGCGCACACCGGTATGCTTTGACGAGAGTATCGAGACCGTCGACGATGTACAGCGATCCGCAAAGCTGGATGCCTGCCGGATCGTGAATATCAAATTACAGCGGGTTGGCGGATACCTGGAAGCTCTTCGAATTGCTGAATGCTGTATACAGAACAATATTGCTCTCTGGATGGGTACCATGCCGGAACTGGGGATCGGAAGCGCCCAGGCATTGATGCTCGCCGCCCATCCGGGGTGCGCTTATCCCACAGACGTCGAACCCAGTACGCGATGGTATCGCGACGACATTCTGAAACCTGAGCTGATGCTGCAAGCAGGCCAATTGATCGCACCATCTGGAGCCGGATTGGGCTTTTCTGTCGACACGGAAAAGCTGGAGCGCTATGCGCTCCGCCAGTGGAGATTCTAACGCATGACGCATCTGCGCCTCACCGCGTCCGATTACCTGGTCGTCATCGGGTATTTTGTGCTCGTTCTCTGGATTGGGATCTGGTTTCGAAATCGTTTAGTCACACTGAAGGATTACTTTGCCGGAGGCAATCAGATTCCGTGGTGGATGGCCGGTATTTCACACTACATGTCGAGCTTTAGCGCGTTCTCATTCATAGCATACGCACAGATCGGTTATATGTACGGCTGGGTGGCCGTGACGTTGTTTTGGGTGGCCGTCCCGGGATGTCTTGCCGGAGGATTGTTTTTCGCAAAGCGCTGGCGGCGCGCTCGGGTGATTACCCCAGTGCAATTTCTGGAGACGCGCTTCAATACTTTGATCCAGCAATTATTTGCCTGGGCTGGCATACCTATGAAGATATTCGACGACGCGCTGAAAATCTTTGCGACGGGGTTGTTCGTCTCGATTGCATCGGGTCTTAGTTTGCCATGGTCGATCATCATCTGCGGCGTTGTCATGGTGGCCTACACGTTTTTCGGCGGAGTCTGGGCCCTGGTGGTCACTGACTATGTTCAGTTCCTGATGAAAGCGCTTGCCATTCTCTTGATGTTGCCATTGGCTATAGTGGCTGCGGGAGGAATTCGACCTGCATTCACCGGTTTGCCCAAGGGATTTCTGGCGCCGGTGAACGAGCCGTATGGTTGGATATATATTGCCGGCTTCGCGACGGTAATGATCGTGAGTTACAACGCGACCTGGTCCCTTGCGCAAAAATACTATTCGGTACGCGATGAACACGAGGCATCCAAAGCGGCGTACTGTTCTGCAGTTCTGAACGTTCTGGGCGCTCCGCTGATGATTCTGCCGGCTGTCATCGGGCGCCACATTCTTCCAAACCTGATTGCGCAGCGTCGCACCGCCGATACATATGTATTGCTTGTCATGCGCCTGCTCCCGGCGGGTATGGTCGGCATCATCATGGCGGCCATGTTCTCGGCGACTATGGCTGTGGTCAGTGGCGACTTCAATGCAATTGCAAGCGTGCTTACACAGGACATCTGCCGTCGCCTGATGCGGCCCTCCGCACCGGAACGCCATCTGGTCTCCATAGGGCGCTGGATAACCTTTGGTCTCGGCGCTCTGACGACTTCCTTGAGCTTATGGATTGCTTTTGAACATCAGCAATCGCTGTTTAACCTGATGGTGACGGCTCTGGGCTTATTCATGGCGCCTACACTGCTGCCATTACTGGCCGGCTTGACAGTGAGAAAACTGAATTGGCAGGGCGCATTCGGCGGTTTTCTTTGTGGGTTGGCTACCGGCAGCATCATGCTCGCGGTGAAAACATGGTGGCCCACAGCAAGTACAGCTTTTGGGTCGACGTACAACTTTGAGGGGGTATCGCTACTGGCCAACACAGCCGCAACCATTCTCGGTATGGTGTTGGGAACTCGCTTCTTCCCGCGCACATCTACTGAATCCATGCGGGTCGACGAGTTCTTTCGCGCCTTGGATGCGCCCGTGCTGGCCAACGAAATTCCAATGAAAGCCGCGACCCCTCCGTGGCCAGTGCTCGCAATGTCCACGGGTCGGGTAGGGTTGTTGCTCACACTGGCCGGGTTGATTTCCAAGTCCACAACTGCTCGGATCATCGATCCATTAGTTGGACTTGTTCTTATCGGAATCGGAGTGCTCTTTTACCGTAGCTCCCGCACGGTGTCGTTGACGTCAACCGATGAACACCGGAAATGATTGTTTCCTCGGTCAGCAACCTTACCGCAAAGTGTAAGGATGCGACAGGTTGGTCTAAACGGCCACCGGCTGAAAGCCGGTGGCTGGAGTTTCTACATTTTTTAAGCGGCAGCGGCGGCAGTGAAAAACCACCGCCTGAAGGCGGTGGCTCTGGTAACGGGCTGTAAGCCCTATTCCGGCCAGAGGCCGGCACGATGGATCCCGCACCAAGCGGGCTTCAAGAAGTAGATGGACTTAACCATCTACTCGAAAGTCTTCGTCCTGATTCTCGTTCCGATTCGCTATGTACTCGGCTATGATCTCGTCGGTCACATTACCGGAACTGCAACAAAAGTATCCTCGCGCCCACAGATGCCGCCCCCAAAACTGCTTCTTTAGGTGCGCAAACTCTCCCAGCAGATGGTGCGCCGTCTTCCCCTTCAACCATTGCAGCAACCGGCTGATGGTCACTTGCGGCGGGATCGACAGGAACAAATGCACATGGTCTTTGGCCACATGCCCCTTCATGATCTTCACCTCATGCTGGGCGCAAATGTCGCGTATCGACTCCCGCACCCGCGTCCCCACTTCACCGCCCAGAACCGGCTTGCGGTACTTGGTTGTAAACACCGCATGCAAATGAATTTCGAATACCCTCCCAGACTGGGACAGTGAAAACGCTCTCCCAGCACCGGGCCGGCATGAATACGATTCGGTCGGATCGCGGACCCTACCCAATTGAATTTTTCACGAAGGCATTGTGGCACGAGCACCCTGCGAGTGGAAATTGCTGATTTGGGAAATGGAACCCGTTGGGGGACGGATGCTTCAGGCGTAACATTCACAACCGGAATCGGGTCACTGGCCTCCCGGACTTGGGTGGACCCGCTTCATGGTGCCTGGTTCAATCAGTTCGGGTGGAGCCGACTGGTTTCCTTATTGAATGCTTAGAAACTCTGCTGACGGCCCACTTTGCCTGAACTTTTCTGTTTTCTCAAGCCTTTCGGCTCTAGGTGCGTACACTGGCTTGTCCTATACCAGTGCAACTTGGATACCAAACTCATTCGCCACGAATCAAAGGAGTTACGTCGAAAAAGCGACTCGATTGTCTGCAATTCCATAGGAAATCTGTTTGCTGCATCCATAAATCCATAGATCGACGCCTCGTCGCATTCTCTTCAACAGCTCTCAGCCCGAAATTATCCCGATCGTCACCAGCCAAGTGTCCACCAATGAGGGCCATCCGGTAATCGGATCGTTTGTGTGCCGCAGCCCAAATGCGTGACCGCCGTGCGCATACAAATGTATCTCGACCGGGACACTGGCATTCTTCAGCGCTACGTAATAGGACAGCGCGTCGTCGACATTGTCCACGTGATCGTCCTCCGCCTGCAGCAAGAAAGTTGGTGGCGTTTCGTGGGTGACGGGAACCGCCGGATTCAGGGTAAGACCCTTGTCGGCATTCGTCGCGCGTGGGACGGCAAATTGTCCCCGGGCCTGTGTCGCATCCCACTGCGCCGCGGCCAGTGACAGGTGGCCTGGATAGAGCGCTACGGCAAAGTCGGGGCGGCAGCTTTCTTTGTCGGCGGCATCGACCGCCGGATACAAGCGCGTTTGGTAGTGGGTGCTGATGGCCGCCACCAGGTGCCCTCCGGCTGAAAATCCCAGCACTCCGACCTTGTGCGGATCGATATGCCACTCCGCCGCGTGCAAACGAACCAACCCCATCGTCCGCTGCGCATCTTGCAACGCCATCGGCGATTCCGGATAGGGCCCCGACTTTGGGTACGCCGGTCTCGGATATCCGCCATCCCCAGGCACGCGGTACTTCAACAGCACACAGGTGATTCCCTTCGACGTCAGCCAATCGCAGACCTCGGTGCCTTCCAGATCGATCGCCAACACCTCATAGCCGCCGCCGGGAAATACCACCACCGCGGCTCCGGTATTGTTGTCCCTCGGCGAATACACGGTCATCGTCGGCCTGGAGACGTTCTCGACATAGACCCACGGCCGTCCCGCGACCAGGCCCTTTGTATCCGTCCCCATCTGCTCCGAGCCGGTGGTCGGCTGGGCGTCCGGGACTTGTCCCGGCCAAATTGAAATCTGAGTGTGTCCCGGCGAGGGCTGCCACCCCGCTGTCTGAGCACTCAGATGACTCGCCGCCAACAACAATCCCACTGCCAATGTCAGTCGCTTCATCCCCATCTCCCCGCGTTTTTCTTGCCAGTCATCTCGACTATGCCGAGTGTACGAGGATCATGGCGCAACCTTGCTCTGATACCGCAGCCGAAATCGACTCCAGCAACAAAGGTTCGGCTCTGTTGATAGCAGGCCATCGCACTGATTGGACGAAGAAGTGCCGATCAGTGCTGGCAGTGCGGGCAGAAGTGGGTGCCGCGGCCGGCGACGAGAATTCGGCGGACTGGCGTCTGGCAGACCAGGCAGGGCTCGCCAGTGCGGAGATACACCTTGTGCTCCAACTGAAAGAAGCCTTTCTGCCCGGAGGCGTCCACGTAATCGGACACGGACGAACCGCCGAGCGCGATGGCCTCGCGCAGGACGGACTGGATGGCGCTGTGCAGGCATTCGAGTTCCTTGGCCGTGAGGCGGCCAGCTTGGCGTCGCGGGCGAATGCCGGCGCGGAAGAGACTTTCATCCGCATAGATATTGCCGACGCCATGGAGAAGCTTCTGGTTCA
>JAJZAL010000063.1 GCA_021799405.1 Acidobacteriota bacterium | reverse complement strand
AAGGCCGCCCTTCTTTGGCTCCAACTACGCTTTGACAACGCAGTTATGCCATGAAATGACGGCCTTTCCAATCACTTTTCTTCATTCCACCCGCCGCTCTCGACAACTTGCCTGTGAGAAATGAGGGTTAGAGCGAGGACATGTTGAGCAGGAACTCGGCGTTGTTGCGGGTTTTGCCGAGCTTGTCCACGATGAGCTCCATGGCCTCGACGGGCGAGAGCGGGTTGAGCACCTTGCGAAGAACCCAGATGCGCTGGAGGTCTTCCTTCTTGATGAGAAGCTCTTCCTTACGGGTGCCGGAGCGCTGGATGTCGATGGCGGGGAAGACGCGCTTGTCGACGAGCTTGCGGTCAAGAATGATTTCCATGTTGCCGGTGCCCTTGAACTCTTCGAAGATGACCTCGTCCATGCGGGAGCCGGTGTCGACGAGAGCGGTGGCGATGATGGTGAGCGAGCCGCCTTCCTCAATGTTGCGGGCCGCGCCGAAGAAGCGCTTGGGCCGCTGCAGGGCGTTGGAATCGACGCCGCCGGAGAGCACCTTGCCCGACGGGGGCACGATGGTGTTGTAGGCGCGGGCCAGACGGGTGATGGAGTCGAGCAGGATGACGACGTCGCGCTTGTGCTCGACCAGGCGCTTGGCCTTTTCGATGACCATTTCCGCAACCTGGACGTGGCGGGCGGCCGGCTCGTCGAAGGTGGAGCTGATGACTTCGCCCTTGACGGAGCGCTGCATGTCGGTGACTTCTTCGGGGCGCTCGTCGATGAGCAGAACGATCAGGACAACTTCCGGATGGTTCGCGGTGATGGAGTTGGCGATGGCCTGCAGCAGCATGGTTTTGCCAGTGCGCGGCGGGGCGACGATGAGGCCGCGCTGGCCCTTGCCGATGGGGGTGAGCAGATCCATGACACGCCCGCTGATGTTTTCGCGGACGGTTTCCATCTTGATGCGTTCCTGCGGATAGAGCGGCGTCAGGTTGTCAAAGAGGATCTTGTTGCGGGTTTCTTCGGGCGACTCAAAGTTGATGGCTTCAATCTTGACGAGCGCGAAGTATTTTTCTCCCTCGTGGGGCGGGCGGACATTACCGCTGATGGTGTCGCCGGTCTTGAGGTCGAATTTGCGAATCTGGGAAGGGGAAACGTAAATATCGTCGGGGCCAGGGAGATAGTTGTAATCGGGGGAACGCAGGAAGCCATAGCCGTCAGGAAGGATTTCGAGGACGCCCTCAGCAAAAATGTGACCTTCTTTTTCGCTCTGCGCCTGCAGAATCTTAAAGATGAGGTCCTGCTTCCGAAGGCCGCTGGCTCCTGGAATTTCGAGCGAGCGCGCGATACGGCTCAGCTCAGTAATATTTTTCTCTTTTAACTCAGAAATGGTCATGTGTACCTACGGTGGGATATGGATCGATGAGAGGTAGTAAGAAGAAGGGATGAGGAGGATTTTGGAAGGTTCAGGTTTGCGCAGCCCGGGGGACAGGCCGCGCTTAGGCAGCGCGGCGCTGTTGAGACTGGGCAGCGGACTTGTGAGCAGCCGCCGGAGGCAAGGAACCCTGCATGGGATTTGCTCCATGGAAATGGGCCAGCACTTCATTCGTCGTGTCCTGCAGACGGGTGCTGGGCTTATGAAGCTTGCGGGTCGCCTTGGATGCGAGCTGGCAGAGCTGGTAACGATTGCTTACATGGGTTAATGCCCCAAAAACAAGATCAGAGCGCATAAAGATCAAATTCCTCCTGTACTACGACGGGCCAAAAAGATTATGAGAGGCCAAGTGTGAGAGAACTATGGAACATATACTTAGACGCTCAAGACCGCCGGTTTGGTCACAATTTCTCAACGGCTGAGGGCAAATTTTTCGCCCTGACAGTAACGTAAATCAGTCACTTCACGTACCTGGCCGTGCTCAGAAGACACGCAACGGGCTGATTGCACCGTTCAGGGTGCTGACCGCAATGCGCGCATCATCTGAAACAGGGAGCCAGAGACGGAATTGACACGGAAACCCTAAAAAGAGGCTTCACGAGCTACCAGCCATGAGTACCGTAAATGGAGTTGCGTTTGAGGTCAACAATTTTTTTTCAAAAATTGCATAATTGTCATTCCATGATTGGAATTCTTTGTTAAGTACCTGTTTTTCAATGGATTATGTTTTTCGGTTTCGAACTTCCCGGTATCCTGGCTGCGTCATATACCAAAACTCATAGAAATCTGGCGAGTTGCAACGATCAATTCCAGTAGCTGCGGTCCAGGGTGCGGTACTGGATGGCTTCGGCGATGTGGGGAAGCGAAACAGACACCTCTCCTGCCAGATCGGCGATGGTGCGGGCGACCTTGAGGATGCGGTCATGGGCGCGAGCGGTGAGGCCCTGCTGTTGCATGGCGCGCTCGAGCAGCCGCTCGGCATCAGGGCTCAGTTCACAGTAGCGGCGAATCTGGGGGGTGCTCATCTGCGCGTTGGAGTAGGTCCTGAACTTGCCGTGGGTGGCTTCTTTCTGGAAGCGCTCGGCCTGGATTCTACGGGCCTTGAGTACGCGCTCGCGAATCGTAGCGGAGCTTTCGCTGGCGGCGCCCGATCGCAACTCGCGGTACTGCACGGCGGGCACTTCGATGTGGATGTCGATGCGGTCGAGCAGCGGCCCGGAGACCTTGGCCACGTAGCGCTGAATGATGGGCGGCGTACAGTGGCACTCACGGGATCGGTCGTTAAAGTAGCCGCAGGGGCAGGGATTCATCGCGGCGGCGAGCATGAAGGCGGCGGGAAAGCTGAGCGACATGGAGGCGCGGGCGATGACGACATTGCGGTCTTCGAGCGGCTGGCGCATGACCTCGAGCACGTTGCGTGGAAACTCTGGCAGCTCATCGAGAAAGAGGACGCCATTGTGGGCCAGCGAGACTTCGCCGGGACGGGGGATGACGCCGCCTCCGATGAGGCCGGCGTCGGAGATGGTGTGATGCGGTGAACGGAAGGGGCGGTGCGTGACCAGGCCGGCTTCGGCGTCGAGTACACCGGCAACAGAGTGAATCTTGGTGGTTTCGAGAGCTTCGTCGAAGCTGAGCGGCGCGAGGATGGAGGGCAGCCGCTTGGCGAGCATGGTTTTGCCGGAACCGGGCGGGCCGATCATGAGGATGTTGTGGCCGCCGGCGGCCGCCACTTCAAGAGCGCGCTTGGCGGCCTGCTGTCCGCGAACGTCGGCGAAGTCGGGACCGTGGTACTGCTGTTCGGAGAGAACCTGCTCGGCTTCGATCCTGAATGCGGGAGTGTGGATGCCGCCATTCCCGGCGGCGTTGAGGAGTTCGCGGGCCTGATTGAGCGTCTCGACGGGATAGACCGAGACGCCGTCGACCACAGCAGCCTCGCGGGCATTGGCTTTGGGGATGACGAGGTGACGAATACCACGCTCGCGGGCAGCGACGGCAACCGGCAACATGCCCGGAACCGGGCGCAGAGTGCCGTCCAGACCGAGCTCGCCGATCAGCAGAAACTGGCTGAGATCCTGCAGTTGCAGCGCGCCGTATGCGCCGAGGATGCCGATGGCCATGGGCAGGTCAAAGCCGGAGCCTTCCTTTTTGATGTCTGCCGGCGCGAGGTTGATGACGATCGTCGTCGGCGGGATGTCGAAGCCGGAGTTCTTGATGGCCGCGCGGACGCGATCGCGGCTTTCGCGCACGGCGGCATCGGGCAGGCCCACGGTGTGGAAGCGGTCTTCCAGGGTCTTGATGCCGGAGAAGTCGACTTCGACATCGATGATATTGGCGTCGATGCCGTAGACGGCGGCGCTGAGCGCTTTGAAAAGCATAAGGGTGGTCGCGTCTCAGGATCGCCCGACTGGAACAGCAAAGGAAACGGTACTAAAGACACCCTCAGGAAGAAAGAGCCGCCGGTGAACCGGCAGCTCTTCGATTCAGACAGCAGAATCAGCCTGCCATGCTGGCAGAAGGGTGCACGGGGGCAATCGCGATGCGCAACTGCGTGCCCGCAGGCAGGCGAATCTTGCCGCGCTTGCTCAGGAATGTCCCGGAGACATGGCTGAGGACTGCAGCTTGCAACGAGACATTGTTGAGGACACCGGCTTCCTGGTCAATTTTTTCTTTTGGGGAAACCGGATGCGAGGTGTCTGGAAAATATTGTGACTCGCCAGAGTAGAATCCATCGGCCGGAGGCATGGCGCCGAGGAGTGTGGCTTTGATGGGGACGACGTGGCCGTTCTTCAGGCGCGCCTCGCTGAAGACCAAACCGACACGGGTCGTTTTGTTATGCCCCCGCTGCAGTTGGCTGACTTTTCCGATGAGTTGTGTATTGCGTGGAAGCACCATGCCATGATCCGTGCGCAGTTCCATGGTGAGATGTGCGGTAACGCGTTGCCCGAGCGATATGCGGCTGGAGTTGAGAGCGTGATTCAGCTGTGCATTGGTGCTCATCAGCTGCATGGTTGCAGGCGAAGCCGCCGTGGAAGCAGCCAGAGCAGGCCCCACGGCGAACAGGATGGTCGCCAGAGAAAGTGCGGCGAACCGGAAAGTGCGGGTAAGAGACTTCATAGTCGGATACTCCTTTGGCTGCTCGAGGAGCATCTGTCGTGCACGGTCGAACCGGGTCCTCCGAGCAGCGATCTAATCGTTGGACGCAGGCGTAGCTCGGGCGGCGAAGTTCCGGCGAGGAAAATCGATCCATCGAAAAAGGTTGCCTGAGAAGCTCAAAATGGCACGTGTTGCTTCGGGGACCATGGATCTGGGCATGTTCTCGTTGGGCGCGACCGAGCCTGCCGTGCAGATGCGGCGCGACGGCAGGGGGCGATTGGAAAAACTGTCTAATTGACGAGGGCGACGCGTTCGAGTTCCGCCTGCATGCACTCAGGTGAGCAGGTCATTCGTTCGATCTGGAGAGCGACTTCCGCCACCCGTTGGGAGTCCACGCTGTATCCGCGGCCCATAAGGAAGGTGGTGAGGATTTCGGCTGCCTGCCTGCTGTCAATTCCCGCTCGCAGCAGGTCGGCGCGCAGATTGGCGAGTTCGGCTGCGGAGAACTTCTCGACTTGATCTGGCCGGGTATTCATGGGCTCTTTCCTCTGCCTGTTTAGACACGTGAGGCGGGGTATGTGTTGCTGGGCTAGGGGTGAATTTGGTCCTGCTCCTTCATGACGCAAGTGAGCGTCTTCGCTGCAGCCGACTGAGGTATCGGACGGAAGAACGTCAAGGGTTACGAGATTGCGCGCTCCACAATGAGTACGGGGATGCCGTCTTTGATCTTGTACCGGCGCCCGCAGGCCTTACAGGTGATGGACGGTTCTTCCCCAGCGATGGTGAGCGGGCCGCGGCAAGCAGGACATACAATCAGGTCGAGCATGCTCGTAATGTTGTCAGCGACGGGCATAGAAGCAGTGTACCGGCGCCGCGTAAGGAGTTGGATTTGCTACGAGTGGGATTGACGGGCGGAATCGGGAGCGGCAAGTCGACGGTCGCCCAGATGTTTCGGGAGCAGGGCATCGAAGTGATCGAAGCCGACGCGGTGGGGCGGGAGCTGATGGAGCCGGGGCAGAGCGCCTACCGCGCCATCGTGGAGCACTTTGGACCCGAAGTGGTGCGCGCCGATGGCCGCCTGGACCGTGCGCGCCTGGCGGAACTCGCCTTTGGGCAAGGGCGGCTGAAGGAGCTCAATGCGCTGGTGCATCCGCCGGTGATTGCCGCGCAGGAGCGGTGGATGCGGGAGATTTTTGCCCGCGATCCCCATGCCGTTGCGATGGTGGAATCGGCGCTGATTTTTGAGGCGAGCCGTGGTGAGAATGCCAGTGTGCCGGGATGGCGGGACCGATTTGACCGGGTGCTGCTGGTGACTGCGCCCGATGCAGTGAAGATCGAGCGATATGTCAGCCGGGTGCTGGCTGCAGAGCCGGGTCACTCGAAGGAACGCGCAGCGGAGGTGGAACGGGACGCGCGTGCGCGGCTGGCGCGGCAGATTCCGGATGGGGTGAAGATTCCTCTGTGTGATGCAGTCATCGACAATTCGGGTACAGTCGAGGCAACCCGGCAGCAGGTTGACTGCCTTGCCGCGGCGTTGCATACCGCGGCGAAAACGATTCGTAACTAAGGCGGTAGACTGGAATCAGCACTTCTTGTGCCGGTGGCGTACGTGGCTCTTGCCGGCAGTTTAGAGGCGCTATTTGCTTCAGGGGGTTGTCGGCCCGGAAGCAAATAGCAGTCCCCTGGTAAGGATACGCATGAAACTCCGTCAAATTGCATTGGTGCTGCTCATGGTGGGCGGCTTCTGGTTTCTTCTTTCGCACCTTGGCTCCGAGGGAAATTTCGGCGTATTTGCCAAGCCCGATCCCTCGTCGTTGACGCTGAATGTAGTGAACACCGAGCCCAAATATCTGCCCGAAGAAGAAAACAATATCAATGTGTATAAGCGTGCTCTGCCGTCGGTGGTGAATATCACCTCGACGTCGGTGGGGCTGAATTTCTTCTATGGGCTAGTGCCGCAGCAGGGGCAGGGTTCGGGCTTTATTCTCGATAAAGCCGGATACATTCTGACCAATTATCACGTGATTGCCGGAGCGCAGAACATCGAAGTGCAGACTTGGGACAAGCACCGCTACAAGGCGACGCTGGTGGGCGGAGATCGCGCTCACGACCTGGCGTTGCTAAAGATCGATGCGCCAAATTTGCAGCCCGCGGTTCTGGCCAGTTCAAAGAACCTGCAGGTGGGGCAGCAGGTATACGCCATTGGCAATCCCTTCGGGTTGAGCGGGACGATGACCTCGGGCATTATCAGCGCGATTCGCTCCGTGCGCGGCCCGACCGGAGTGCTGATCCAGAATGCGATTCAGACCGATGCGCCGATCAATCCCGGCAACTCGGGCGGGCCGCTCCTGAACTCGCAGGGCGAAGTGATCGGCATCAATTCGATGATTGCTACCAATCCGAACAACCAGGTGCAGGTGGAGCAGAGCGCCGGTATCGGCTTTGCGATTCCAATCGACACGGCGAAAGCGGTGCTGCTGGATCTGAAGCGTTATGGGCATGCGATGCGTCCGACACTGGGCATTGAAACACTGCCGATTGGGCCGTATCTGGCGCAGCAGATGAATCTACCGGTGAATTATGGACTGTTGATTGAGCGGGTCTTTCCGGGTGGTCCGGCGGCCCAGGCCGGTCTACATGGCGGCAACCAGATTGCCTACCTGGGGAACCAGCAGATTTATATCGGCGGCGATCTGATTGTGTCGATGGATGGGCACCAGGTGACGAATCAGCGGGACATGTCGGACATCATGGACGGGCTGCGACCGGGAGAAACGATCACCATCACCGCGTATCGTGGCAGTCGCAAGATGATCTTCCATGTGAAGCTGGGCGTGGCAGGCGAGAACGGACCTGAAGAAACTGCACAGAACCGTGTGCCGGCACAAAGTGTGGTGCATGCCGCCCTCTACCATGTTTTTCACGCCGGAAAATCGTAAAGGGAAAGCGACCGTAGAGGCAGGATGGCGAACGGTATGAATATTCTGACGTCTGCTCTTGCAGCAACGGGCGTGGCAGGGCTGGCCGTGGGCGGATTCGCGTACGCGGCTCTGTGGCCGGGGTCACAAATTTTCGGCAGCACGATTCGCGGCGGGAGCGATCCGAGCGAGATTGCCCTGACCTTTGACGACGGCCCGAATGACGCTTGTACGGGGGCGCTGCTGGAGGTGCTGGCGAAGCATGACGTGCGTGCCACGTTCTTCATGGTGGGTCAATATGCGCGCCAGAGCCCGGCGCTGGCGAGGCGCGTGCACGAGGCAGGGCACCTGGTGGGGAATCACACGGTGACGCATCCACTTCTGGCGCGTGCCTCTCCGCGACGCGTGCGCGAGGAACTGGCTGGCTGCAACGCGATTCTGGAAGACACGCTGGGCGAGTCGGTACGGTATTTTCGCCCGCCGTTTGGCGGCAGACGCCCGGACGTGCTGCGTACGGCGCGGGAACTGGGACTCGTTCCCGTGACGTGGAATGTGACCGGTCACGACTGGGCGCAGAAATCCGCGGAGGAAGTCTACGGAATCGTGAAGGCAGGGATTGCTCGCAACCGGCGACGCGGCAGGGGATCGAATGTGCTGCTGCACGATGGCGGCCACCTGACCATGGGCGCAGACCGCAGCCGCACCCTGCGCGCAGTGGAAATGCTGCTGGCGCAGGATGCGGCGGGCCGCAGATTCGTGACCGTCGACCGATGGGATTCGGTTTAGTGGGATGAGGGCGGAACGTATTCCTTGGGCAGAGCGGAGCCTTCGCCGAAGAAGAATTGATTCATCTGCTCGACGAGAAATTCCTGTGCCTGAGGTGTCCAGGGTTGCAGGCGATATTCATTGAGCAGCATTTTCTGGTGTTCGACCCATTCGCCCCAGGCTTTTTTCGAGACATTTTGATAGATTTTCTGTCCAAAGTCGCTGTCAAAAGGCGGCTCGTTGAGCCCCTCCATTTCCTGCTTGTAACGTACGCAAAATACTGTGTGTGCCATAGTCCTCACTCAGTCTTCATTTTACGACCTGGGCTGGTTCGGCCTGAAGTTGCAGAGGCGGCTCGAAAAGCGCGACGTGGCCATCGGGCGTTCGTTCGAGCGGAGGAGCATATAAGCCGAGCAGCGTACGGGTCCACCAGACACCTTGCGTGCGCTTCTCTTCCGGCGTGCTGAACCAGTACTGCCAGACAACGGTGCGGACATACCTGGGTGGCGCCGATGGGAAGGGATTGCCCGCGAAGAGTTGAAGGACGGCGGGACTCCCCAGCAGAAGGCGAGCCTCGCAATTCAATACAAACGGGTATTGTCTCCAGTTTCCAAGCGAGGCGAACCACAGGTTCCAGTCAAAACGTGGTTGGTAGGGTGCGTAGATGCCGGGCGCCTGATGGACATTCTGCGGCTGATAGCGATAGGGGTAGGCCGTCCAATGGACGCCGTCGTTGGAACCCTGGAATTCGATGAGGTAGCGCGCAGGCGTCATGACGGCGAAGAGGCCATATCGGTTGGCGATGCGAAAGGGCGCAAGGGCGTAGATGGGCTGTTCGGGCAACGGGACGCCGCGCCAGGCGAGCTGCAGCACGGGGACGATCGTCCCATAGAAAACCCAGCAAAGGATGAAGGCGACGAGGCTGATTCGAAGCGTGCGCAGACTCCGTCGCCAGCGCGGTGGACGCACCGATGGAGCTTCCTCGGTGATGGAATCTTCTTCGTGCGCAGGGCTTGTTTCGGTTGTTTCTTCGGCTGTCTTCTCGCTTTCGGATGGGTGTTGCGAACGCTGAAAGCTCTTGCGCCAGCGTATGGGGACGAAGCGGATCAGGGTCTGGTCTTCCAGCAGAAGAATGCCGAGCGAGAGCACGAGGTAGTTGAGGAATGCATAATTCGCGGTGAGGATGACGCCGATTTGCCACGCGGTGACGAAGCAAAAGCAGAAAATGCGCCAGCGCCGCGGCAAAAAGGCCAGGAAGACGACGCCAAGTTCCATGACCAGCGTGGCGCCAGCTGTGGCTTTTTGAAACCAGTGCGGCAAATGCTCAAGATACCAGCCGATCCAGGTGGGCAGCGGGCCATTCTGGTAGTAGTGGTACATGGCGGTGAAGTTGCGCCATGTTGGGTCGCCGCTTTCGAGCTTGACCACACCGGACTCGAAGTAGATGCGGAACCACTCCCAGAGCAACAGAAGGCGGGCGGCGCGAATGGGCACCGAGCCGAGTCCCCAGCCGGGCCAGACCCCGCGTGGAGCGAGAAAGAGCACGAGAAAGCCCGCGGCCAGCAGCATGCCATCGGACTGGTAGGAGGCGAAATCCTGCGCGGCGCCGATGAAAGATAAATAGCAGACGAAGCAAACGAAGAAGCTAAGGCGCGGCCACACGTTGACGGCGGCCAGCACTGAGGCGGCCAGGCCAATCCAGCAGATGGCCATGAGCATATGCGAGCCGGCGGAGAGCCAAAGCAGCGTGGGCGCGTACCAGAAGCGGAGCAGGCCGAAGGCTTCCGTGACTTTTGGCAGGTACTGATCGGCCGGAAGCAGACCATCCGGGCCGATGAGTCCGCGGATCTGAAACAGCAGGGAAAAGAACGCCGAAAAGTAAATGAGCGCAAGCGCACGCAGGAAGAGCCAGCGTGCAACGAAGTGGTTGCCGTCGCCATAGACGGGGTCGAAGAAGCCGCGGAACATGGTGGACGCGCGCTTGCGTGCCTGGCGGCCGTCGTCGAGTTGGGCAAGGTTCTCGAACATTTCTCGCGCCGTGGCGAGACGAATCCTCGGCAAGCGCATTTTACCGGGAAAGCGGGGACCGATGGAGATATTCCGGCGGGGCTACTCGAGGGGCTCGGCAGGCTTGCGGAAACGCGGCTTCTTCATGAGGTAGCCGATGGGAATAAGGCAGGCTGTGAGCAGGACAAGGATATGAACGGTATCGACATAGGCCAGAGCGCGGGCCTGCTGGTGCATGATGGCGTAAATCTGCGCGGCCGCGGCGTGTCCGGCATTGCTTGTGCCGGCTCCGGCCTGGGCCAGAAACGCGGCCATAGCGTGATGGAGCGACTGGTAGTTCGGCGAGGAGGGATTGACGTGAGCGGCAAGGTAGGTCTGGTGGGTGTCAGTCCTGCGAGTGAGCATGGTGGTAATGAAAGAAATGCCGACACTGCCGCCGATGTTGCGCGCGAGCGCGGTGAGACCTGAGACCTCGTTGTTTTTCTCCTGCGGTATGCCGACGTAGGACATAACGCTGATCGGCACAAAGAGCATGGGCATTCCGATGACCATGATGGCGCGCCAGCTTGCGGCATCCATGAAGCTGATGCCGAGGTTGAGATTGCCAATGCGCCATATGCCGAAGGTGAGCACGGTGAAGCCGAGGGTGATCATGAGGCGCGGGTCCAGTTTTTGCCCGATCAAGCCCACAATGGGGAAGAGCACAATGAGCACGAAGCCGCCAATGGACAAGGCAAGACCAGCTTGCTCGGCGGTATAGCCGAGCAATTCCTGCAGAAACTGCGGAATGAGCACGGTAGTGGAGTAGAGAGCCGCGCCGATGAGCAGCATGACGATCTGTGTCATGGCGAAATTGCGCTTGCGGTAGAGGGAAAGGTCCACGATGGGGTGCTCGACGTGGGACTCGCGATAGAGGAAAAGAATGAGGCCGATGATGGCGATGACGGTGCATGCCACGATGAAGTGGGAGCCGAACCAGTCGTCCTGCTGGCCTTTGTCAAAGACCATCTGGGCGGCGCCGATGGTGAGCGCAAGCAGGCCGAGCCCGATGCCGTCGACGCTGCCGGCTTTTTTGCGGCGCTTCAGGTAGGGTGGATCCTCGACAATGCGGCTGGTGAGCAGCAGCGAGATGATGCCAATGGGGATGTTGAGGAAGAAAATCCAGCGCCAACTGTAGTTGTCGGTGATCCAGCCGCCGACGGTGGGGCCGATGGCCGGTGCGAAAACGACGGCCATGCCGTAGAGCGAAAACGCGAGGCTGCGTTTCTCTGGGGCGAATGTGTCTGCCAGGATGGCACGCTCGCTCGGCTGCAGGCCGCCACCGGCCGCGCCCTGGATGACGCGAAACACGACCAGCATCGGCAGGGTGGAGGCGAGGCCGCAGAAAAACGAGAAGAACGTGAAGGCCGCGACGCAGGACATGTAGAAGCGCTTGCGGCCGATGCGGTTGGAGATCCAGCCGCTGATGGGCAGCACGATGGCGTTCGCCACAATGTAAGAAGTAAGAACCCAGGTGGCCTGGACCTCGCTGGAGCCGAGGCCGCCGGCAATGTGCGGCAGCGCGACGTTGGCAATGCTGGAATCGAGGGCCTCCATGAAGGTGGCCAGCGTGACGGTGAAGGTAATGATCCAGGGATTGAACCGCGGGGTCCAGTGCTCGTAATCAAAGTCGTGGTCGCTTAAGGCGGGCTTTGGCCCCGGAGCGACAGCTGACTGCGCCATGAATGAAAGACCCCGAAATGCGGAATGATTGGAGGATGCGCGACGTTCTCTATTGTCCCATCCTTTGACATTGGATTCGCAGTGAGGGTTGAAGTCGCAGCAGGTTTTCGGATTACAGCCCAGGAGAGGACGCGGCGGACAGGAGAGGCCAGCAATAAGTTGCGGGGCTCCGGACTGACCGGATGCCCCGCATGGCGGGATTGGCGCTGCCTACCAGACGTAGGTGGCCGCAGACTCTTCAGGAATCGTAGTCGTGAACCAATGGCCGTGGTACTTCACATCGAATGATTTTGGGAAGTTTCCAGTGTTGGAGGCGACCAGAACGATGCGTCCCCCCGGCGTGAGGAAGGCCACGGTGAACAGCTGCTCATGCTGCGTGGAACCGATGCGGGTGGAGCCGGGAGGTACAAATTTGGCGAAGTGCGCCAGGGCATAGTAGGCAAGATTGCGCGTGACCTGGTTGCCATTGAGCGTGAGTGCGCCCTGGCAAGAGGTGCAACCGCCGTCGTTGGTGTGCGGGCCATCGTTCGGATCCGCGGCGAGATTCCAGAGCAACACGAGACGGCTCCAGTTGCGGGTCGAGCCAATCAGCACGCGGTGGATGGCTTCCGCGATGGGAAGCGGGCCGGTGTGCGGGCTGGTGATGGACTGCTCGGTCATGTAGAGGTTCTTGTTGGGATAGGCGTTATGCACCCTGGTCAGGGTGGAAGCCTGACCGCCATACAGGTGAAACGCCGTGCCATCGACATATGGGCTGACGGCAGGATCAGCCAGGATCGAAAGAGGGAACGAAGGCACGTCAGGGTTGTGGTCGTAGAGCCAGATGCGGGTGTGAATGCCGGCCTTCCTGAATGCAGGGATCAGGTCCTTTGCGAGGAAGGTGTCTTCTTCGGGCGCGAACATGACCATACTGGGCAGGTTCTTCGGGTTCAGCGGTTCATTCTGCACGGTGATGGCGTAAAGGGGAATGCCTTCAGCTTTCATCTCCTCGATGTACTTGACGAAGTAATGCGCGTAGACCGGATAGTCTTCCTGCTTGAGGCGGCCGCCTTTGAGGCTGTCGTCGGTCTTCATCCAGGCAGGCGCCGACCACGGCGAGCCGAGAATTTTTACATTCGGATTGATGGCCAGGATCTCCTTCAGAGCCGGAATGACGGTCTGCATGTCGGGCGAAAGGCTGAAATGGCTGAGGGTCGGGTCGGATTCTCCGGCGGGCAGATCGTCGTAGGTATAGGCGTGGGTGTTCATGTCAGAGGAGCCGATGCTGACGCGCAGAAAGCTGATGTGGATTCCGTTGCCGCTTTTCGCGAAGAGGTACTTGAGCAGGGCAGCGCGATCCGCGGGATTCATCTCCATGAGCAACTGCGCACTGCCGCCGGTAAGCGCGCAGCCGAAGCCCACCATGGACTGATAGTGCTGCATGTCGTTGACCCGGATGACCGGCAACGGATTCGAGGGAGAAGAAAACGGCAGCGCCTGCGACTGGTGTGCGAAAAGCGCAGAACGGTTGGCAGTGGTGAGCCACTCCTGTGCGGCGGGAAGTTGCTGCGCGGTGGCGAAGACACCAGAGGCCAGCAGGGTGGCGACCGGCATCAGCAGGCGGGCGACGATTCTCTTCATGGAGACTCCTCACAAGACAAAAGCATTCAGGGTCAGATGCCTACAAAGAGAGACAAACCATTGTCTACAGCATTTTCGGCAGATTTCGCAATACCGCACACGATGGAAACAGGATGATGCAGCAAATGTCAAGGTGAAAGGCGCGGGAGTTGCAGGATTAGACGATTGAGGGTCGGAATGCGCGGTTTCCAGTTGGCGAATAAAAAGCGCGGAGACTGAAGTCTCCGCGCTTCAGACTGCTGACAAAGGTACCGAGAAAAGTTCTCGTAATGAACGAGGGCTTTTCGTATTTTGGATTCATGCTGAAGAAGGCAGAAGCGCAGCAGCAGGAACTTGAGTGGGTGTCGATCGATGGCCTGGTGCCGGAGAAGCACCTTTTGCGGAAGATAGCCGGGGTGGTGGATTTCAGTTTCATCCGGGATCGGGTGAAACACCTCTATTGCGAGGACAACGGTCGTCCGGCGCTGGACCCTGTGGTGTTGTTCAAGCTTCTGTTGCTTGGCTACCTTTACGGGGTGCGCTCGGAGCGGCAGCTGATGCGAGAGGTGGAGGTGAACGTGGCCTATCGCTGGTTCCTGGGCCTGAAGTTGCGGGACAAGGTTCCGGATGCCTCGACGCTGAGCCAGAACCGGCGCCGGCGTTTCAGCGAGAGCACGATCTACCAGGAGATCTTCGATCAGATCGTAGAGCTGGCGGTGAACAAGGGTCTGGCCTCGGGGACGGTGTTGTATACCGATTCGACGCATCTGAAGGCCAACGCCAACAAGAACAAGTACGATGTGGCGGAAGTGAAGGTGAAGCCGCAGGAGTACCTGGCAGCGCTGGATGCGGCCATCGATGAGGATCGCGCGGCGCACGGCAAAAAGCCGCTGAAAGACAAGCCGGCGGCTGAGCCGGAGACGAAGGAAATCAAGGTGAGCCGCACCGATCCTGAGGCTGGCTATATGGTTCGGGAGGGCAAGCCGAAGGGGTTCTTCTATCTCGATCACCGCACGGTGGACGGCCGCCACGCCATCATCACCGACACGCATGTGACACCGGCCAACGTACACGACTCGGTGCCCTACCTGGGGCGTCTGGATCGGCAGCGGGAGCGGTTCAACTTCAGCATCCGGGCGGTCGGCGTCGATGCCGGCTATGCGGCGGCGGCGATTACGCAGGGGCTGGAAGAGCGCAATATCTATGGGGTGATCGGCTATCGCAGGCCCACCCACCGCGACGGTTATTTCTATAAGCGCGATTACAAGTACGACGAGAAGCTCGATGTCTACATCTGCCCCAACGGCCGGCTGCTTCCCTATCGGACCACCAATCGCGAAGGCTACCGGCAGTATCACTCCGATCCCGGGCAGTGCCGCAACTGTCCGGTGCGCCAGCAGTGCACGCAGTCATCGAATGCAACCAAAGTGGTGACACGGCATGTGTGGGAGGCCAGCCGCGAGCGGATGGATCAGCATCGGCTGAGCCGGGTGGGCAAGCGAATCTACAAGCGAAGGAAGGAGACGGTGGAGCGCAGCTTCGCCGACGGCAAACAACTGCACGGGCATCGTTATGCGCGGTTCCGCGGACTGAGGCGTGTGCAGCAGCAGTGTCTGCTGGCCGCCACAGCGCAGAACATCAAGAAGATCGCACTGCTGCTGAGCAGAACCGGGCCAAATCTGCCCGTTTCCGCCCTCACAGCACTCCTGGGAGCCTATCTCAATCAACTACGCCGATATCAGCTCATCACCGCACTCTTCAACAGACCAAGCTGAAATCTCACGCCCAATAACAAACCCCACCAAAATGGTGGGGTTCGTCAGCAGTCTGGGGTGGGGATGGAAACATCCCCACTTTTTGTTTTGAGCGAGAACTGCCGTTCGGAGCTACTGCGGCAAGAGGCGGACGTGCTCGGCGCGAATATCGTTTGCGGTGAAGAGCCGCAGGAACGGCGCGCCCTGGCAGGCGGCTTCGACGGCCGGGCGGCCATTGGCTTCTTCACGCTCAACGAGACAGATGGCGGCGAGAATCTTCAGTCCGGATTCGCGCGCCGCCTCAATGGCCTGGATGGTGGATGCGCCGGTGGTGCACACATCATCGACGATCACAACCGAGCCGTTTTCAGGATAAAAACCCTCCAGCCTGCGGCCGGTGCCATGAGCTTTTTCCGTCTTGCGCACCAGAAAGCCGTGAATGAGCGGCGAGCCGGGGTGGCCGAGCGCATAGTAGGCGCTGGCAGTAGCAACGTTGGAGACGATGGGGTCGGCGCCCATGGTGAGTCCGCCAACTGCGTCGGGACGTAGTTTCTGCTCATGCAGCAGGTCGAGAATGGCAAGCCCGGTGAGGCGTCCGCCCTCGGCGTGGAGGGTGGTGGTGCGGCAATCGATGTAGTAATCACTGGTGCCGCCGGAGGACAGCTTGAACTGGCCTAGACGGAATGAGTTGCGTGCAATGAGTTCCAGAAGCGCTGCGCGGTGCGGGGTCGTCATGCTGCCAATTTTAATTGGAATCGCTCAGGAACCTATCTTGTACAGGTGCTGAAAGCCGCTGGTCTGGAACAGCACTCCCGCAAACAGGACAAAGTTGTAGGCCGCATGCACCACGGCTCCTGCGGCGACCGAGTCGGTCGCCAGGCGGATGATGCACAAAATCACGCTGACCATGGCGATCAGCAGCAGCGGCCCCCATGCGTCTGACACCTGCTGCGCGTGCAGCATCGTGAAGGGAATCGTCGTGAGGATCACCGCAAGCGGAACTCCGGCATAGCGGGTGACGGCCTCATTGCTGATCCCACGGCGTTCGGCCCACCGGAAGATGTTGATCAGCGATGGCAGCAGGAAGCCGCGAAACGCCAGCTCCTCGGTCATGGGCGCGGCCGTAATGCCGAAAACGAGCATGAACCATGCGCCGGTGGTTGAGGTCATCATGTCCCGCAGTATTGGTGGGCTCTTGGGCATCGGCAAAAAGTTGCCCAGCGACCCGATCAGCAATCCCGCCACCAGTCCGATGCCCGCAAGGCGCCAGAAGTACCGCAGCGCACCCCGGAAATTCCAGTGAAGAGCTTTCCCGAAGGATTCGAACCAGATGGACTCGAAGACAGGGATCGAGAGCAGCACCAGCAGTCCGTAGGACGCGGCCTGCGTCGGAATGCTGAAAACTGGATTCCCGGCGATTACCCGGAGGGCCTTGTCCAGCCCGGCGCTCGACTGCGGGCCGTGGATAGCCAGCTGGTAAATCACCGTCGCGCCAATCTCCGTGAGGATCATCAGGATGAAGGCGATCAGGAAAAACAGGATGGTATGGCCAATGTTGGGAATCAGCCTCGGCAGCGCGGGCGCCTCCGTGAAAGGTGAAAACTCGTTGCGCGCATATCCGGAGAAACTCGGAGAGTGAGGCCCGGAAGGATACGTGAAGCCCGTGATGGGCTCGCGCATGGGCTCGGGAGTGGCAGTGTTGGCCGCATCATTGTCCCGCTTGCCTTCAGGGTGAAATTCGCTCATTTCTTCGGTGCTTTCCCTTTCGGTTGCGCGGCGCGCCGCGTCGTTTGTTGCCGTGCACGCTTCTTGGTGGAAGATGCACGTTCGGCGCGTTCGGGTTCACTGGCTCTGGACGAAGGGCTGGGTGCGGGCGTTGGATGAAGGGCGATGCTCTCCGACGGGTGCTCGGCATAGTAGCGGCGGAGAAATTCGCCGGTATGCGAGCCGGAAACGCCGGCTACCGCTTCAGGCGTGCCCTCGGCGACAACCTGGCCGCCGTCTTCGCCGCCTTCCGGGCCGAGATCAACGACCCAGTCGGCATTGCGGACCACGTCGAGATTGTGCTCGATGATGATGACCGTGTTCCCGAGGTCCGTGAGCCGGTGCAGCACTTCCAGCAGCTTGCGCACGTCGTCAAAGTGCAGGCCCGTAGTCGGCTCGTCAAGCAGGTACAGGGTGCGGCCGGTCTGGCGCTTCGAGAGCTCGCGGGCCAGTTTCATCCGTTGGGCTTCTCCGCCGGAAAGCGTGGTGGCCGCCTGGCCCAGATGGATATAGCCGAGCCCCACATCGACCAGTGTCTGCAGCTTCTGGCGCGCCTGCGGAATGTCCGCGAGGACCACCAGCGCGTCTTCGATGGTCAGCTCCAGCACGTCGGCAATCGAGTAGCCGTTGAACTTGACCGCCAGCGTCTCCTGGTTGTAACGGCGACCGTTACAAACTTCACACTGCACATACACGTCCGGCAGGAAGTTCATCTCGATGCGGCGCTGGCCGTCCCCTTGGCACGTCTCGCACCGGCCTCCCGACACGTTGAAGGAAAATCGCCCCGGCTTGTAGCCGCGCTCCCGCGACTCCGGCAGCATCGCGAAGAGGTCGCGGATCGCCGTGAAGACCCCGGTGTAGGTCGCGGGATTCGACCGCGGCGTGCGCCCGATCGGCGACTGGTCGATCCGGATTGCCTTGTCGATGTTTTCAAAGCCGGTGATGCGCTGGTGCTCGCCGGGATCCTCGCGCGAGCCGTAGAGCTGCCGGGCGAGCGCGCGGTAGAGAATGTCATTGACCAGCGTGCTTTTGCCCGAACCGGAAACACCGGTCACTACCGTCATCACACCCAGCGGAAAGCGCGCGGTCAGGTCCTTCAGATTGTGGCTGCGCGCGCCTTCCACGGTGATCCATTTGCCCGTCAGCTCGCGCGGAGCCATGCGATGCAGGATCGTTGCCTCGCCGGAAAGATAGCGGCCGGTCAGCGATTCAGGCGCCGCCATGATCTGCTCAGGTGTGCCTTCCGCGACAACGTGGCCGCCAAGACGACCGGCGCCGGGCCCGAGGTCCAGAACATAGTCGGCGCGGCGGATCGTGTCTTCGTCGTGCTCGACGACCAGCACCGTATTGCCGAGGTTGCGCAGCGACTCCAGCGCGTGAATCAGGCGCATGTTGTCGCGCTGGTGAAGACCGATGGAGGGCTCATCGAGTACGTAGAGCACGCCCCGCAGCCGCGAGCCAATCTGCGTCGCCAGCCGGATGCGCTGGCCTTCGCCGCCGGAAAGCGTGGCCGCGTTGCGGTCGAGCGAGAGGTATCCGAGACCGACCGCGTTCAGGAATTCGATCCGCTCGACGATTTCGCGCTTGAGCCGGTCGGCGATGAGGGCTTCGCGCGCGGAGAAGCGCAGCGTGCGCGCGGTTTCGAGCGCGCGGCCCAGCGGCAGCGCAGTGAAATCCGCAATGGAAAGATCGTTCACCTTGACGGCCAGCGACTCGGGACGAAGTCGCCGGCCCTGGCAGGCCGGGCAAAGCGAGGGCGACATGTAGTTCATCAGCCACTCGCGATAGGTGTCTGACCTGGACTCTTCGAGTGAGTCGCGCAGGAAAGCAAGCACGCCGTGAAAGCCCGTGCGCGGAGCTTCCGCGCGATCAGGCCCGTAAAGCAACAATTCCTGCTGCTTTTGCGGGAGCTTCTCGAAGGGCGTCTTCAGGTTGATCTTGTACCGCTGCGCGGCCAGCGAGATCAACCGTGCCAGATACTGCGAGCCGGAGCCGGGTCCCAGTGCGCCGTCGAGCAGCGGCTTGCTCCAGTCCGTGATGACCTTCGCCGGGTCGAAGTCGTAGATGCTGCCCAGCCCGTGGCACTCCGGGCAGGCCCCATAGGCGCTGTTGAAAGAGAAGCTGCGCGGTTCCAGCTTGGGTACATCGAGGCCGCAGTCCGGGCACGCCATCGACGACGAGTAAAGTGTATCGCCCTGCGTCGTGCCCACCAGCACCAGGCCGTTGGCCATGCGCAGCGCGCTTTCCACCGAGCTGAGCAGCGCTTTCTCAATACCCGGCTTGAGCGCTGACCGGTAAACGATCGCCTCGATGGTATGGTTCTTGCGCTTTTCCAGATCGATCGGTTCTGAGAGGTCGCGGATTTCACCATCGACGCGCGCCCGAAAACCCTGCTGGTCGAGTTTGTCGAGCAGGTCCTTGAATTCGCCCTTGCGGCCGCGCACCACCGGCGCGTATATGGTGACCCGCTCGCCCGCGGAGAGCGCCAGGATGCGCTCGACAATCTGTTCCGCGGACTGCCGCGAGATCGAGCGCCCGCACCGGGGGCAGTGCGGCGTGCCCACCGAGGCGTACAGCAGGCGCAGGTAATCGTAGATTTCCGTAATGGTGCCCACCGTGGAGCGCGGGCTGCGGCTCGTGGTTTTCTGCTCGATCGAGATCGCCGGGCTCAACCCTTCGATCGAGTCCACGTCGGGCCGCTCGATTTGGTCTAAAAATTGCCTCGCATACGCCGATAGAGTCTCCACGTAACGCCGCTGTCCCTCGGCATAGATCGTGTCAAAGGCAAGGGATGATTTGCCTGATCCGGACAGGCCGGTCACCACAGTGAGCGTATTACGCGGGATTTGAACGTTGACGTCGCGCAGGTTATGCTGGCGAGCTCCGCGGACTGTGATGTGAGTGATGGGCATTCGGTGGATGAACGAACTGTGAAAAGCTGTCGCGCAAAATGTAACTTTTACGCTGCGGCTCCGGCCAGGCCGGAGAATCATGCACCAATCGCCGCCGCTTCCTGTGGGTATCTTAGTGGGCAACAGGAAGGGGGGTCAATTTATCCCCACTTCCTGCGACAATAAGTTCGGACAAAGTAGAAACCATGGTTCCTGCGTTTGATCCGGTGAGATAGAAGCAATCGAAAAGCGAGCCATATGCACGAAGCTTTAAATACATTGATGCTGGTCTGTGCGGCGCTGGGTTCACTGGCGTTCGGCGTACTGGTGGCCTATGGAATGACCCGGGCCGCCTTCGCCGTCTTCCGGATGCACTCCCGCTCCGTCGCGCAGCAGGCCATCCGCAAGGCTACGTTGCTGCATACCTAGCAACCGCCAGCCTCTGTTCCCCGCGTTTCACCCTGGCGCGAGCCGTGCAGGTTCGCCGGTGCGATATCCCACTCCCTGCTGCCATCCACACTTTCTTGAAATGCCGCCATGTGCGTCAGCGCTACGGATGCTGCTGCTGGCCGGCGTGCATTGCTTCCAGTTCCTTCAAGATCTGCTGCGGCGTCGCAACCCTGCCGGGCGCAGGCGCAGGCATGTTCCTGCGGCTGGGGATGCCTCCACGCGGCGTTTCGTAGGTGGGGCGATCGCCGGCCTGCGGCTGTGGGAGCGTCTCGGGCGGCGCGGGCTGGACGTCGTTCACCGGCGGCGCGGGCTGGACGTCTTTCACCGGCGGCGCTGGCTCCGGCGCGCTGGCCCCTGCGCCTGCAAGAATCAGTTGTTGCGGTGCGCCGTTGCGGGCTCTCCCTACCACCAGGAAATTGAAATCGAATCCCGAAAGCAGGTCCGAGAGAACGGCATTCGGTTCGCCGGGTCCATAGGTGCCGAAGATGCGATGGATCCCGGGCGAGCCCTGCACCTTCATGCCGGTTTGCGCGGTGATGGCCTGCAGAATCTGCAGCAGCTCCGAGTTGCTTGCCTGGATCTTGAGCTTGCCGTCATGGAAAGTCACGGTCGCCGCCGTCGGGGGCTGGCTGGCAAGCGAGACAGGAGCCTGCGGAACGGGTGCCGCTGCTGGCTTTTGCGCAACCGCTGCAGACGGCTTGGCTGTTTGCGCGGCGCATACCGGCACAGCGCAGATCGCGCAGGCCGCAAACAGGCAAGGCGCGGCCAGGATGCACCACAGATGCCGCCGCGTGGATGCCGTTATCGAGCGCGTTGTTGGAAATTTACGAAGCTGCTTCATCGCTGCTGAAACCCGACCGGGCTTTTGCGCCCCTTACTGTACTAGACTAGCAGTGACCTGAGTCCGCTCACGGACGTGCGGTGGCTGCCTATGCATATGACGAATACCAACAGTCTGAGAATGCGTTGGAGGCTGTGGCGGCAATGCGCTCTGCTGCTGGGACTTCTGGCGGGACTGCCTGCCGCTCATGCGGCCTCCTGCACCACACAATCCATGATGACACCAGCCGAGCGCGATACGCTCTCCAACGCCGCCCGCATGCTCATCATCGATGTGCAGCAAGGTTACACGCAGGCGCTCAAAGTGGCGACCATCCCCGCCATCGCCAACGACTTTGGTGCGATTGAGTCCTCGGCGCAAAATCTGCAGCCGCTCATCTCATCCGCAACCATCACGGTCGACAACCTTTACCGGTTAGACGCATCAGACGTAGCGCCCGGTACGCCTGAGATGGACTTCTCCTGTGGACTGCCCGGTTCCCTGATGAGCGTGGGATTCAGCTTTCATCATTTGCCGCCGGGCCAGTATGCCGTGGCCATTCTCCACGCTACGGGAGTTCCGCACCCCCAGGTCTTCACCCTGGTATTGCAACAGGTGACCGGCGGGCAGTGGGATCTGGCGGGTTTCTTCAGCCATCCGATGCTGATGGGCGGGCATGACGGCATCTGGTTCTGGACCCAGGCTCGCGCTTACGCGCAGCGGCAGATGCGGTGGAATGCCTGGTTTTACTACCAGGCGGCTCGAAAGCTGCTGGTGCCGGTGGATTTCATGACCAGTCCCAACCTGGAGATGCTGCAACACGAGGCGGCAGCTGTCAAACCGGAAGGTCTGCCCGGCGCCAAACCCCTGCAACTGGTAGGTGTCAGCAGCACTTTCACCGTGACATCCATGGCTCCAACCGATGTGCTGGGCCCGCTCGACCTCGAAGTGCAGTACACTCCGGATGCGGCACAGTCGGCGCAGTTGAACGATCCGGTAGCCGCGCGCAAGCAGGTCACCGCGGCCATGCTGGCGCTGCTGGCGCAGCACCCGGAGCTGCGCGTCGCCTTCCACGGCATCTGGATGCGCGCCGAGGAGGGTGGTTCGTCCAGCTATGCGCTCGAGTTGCCCATGAACCAGATTCAGCCCGAGGCGGGAACGCCTGCGGCCAAACCAACTCCCGGACTGCACTGAGGAAAGACACGATACATGGCCAATGTGATTGAGAAGGAGCTCTCCCAGGCAATCGCTGAACGCCGCGCGACACCAAGCTTTACAGGAGAGCCGATTCCCGAGCAGGATTTGCGCCGGATTCTGCTGGCCGGGTTGAGCGCGCCCAGCGGATTCAATCTCCAACCATGGCGCTTTGTAGTAGTGCACTCTCCGGAGCAGCGCAAGCATCTGCGGGCGGCCTGCTTCAATCAGGCGAAGGTGGAAGAAGCCTCGGCGGTAATCGTTGCCTGCGGCGACGCGGACGGCTGGCGCACCGGCGACGTGGAGGAAATGCTGCGCATCGGGCTCGCCAACGGCATGCCCGAAAATTATGCCGACCAGGCGAAGAAGAGCATTCCCCAGTACCTCACGCAGCACCCCAATCTCGAAGCCTGGCTCAACCGCCACGTGATGATTGCCGTGACTACCATGATGTGGACGGCCGAAGTAATGGGCTATGATACGGCTCCCATGGAAGGCTACGAGCAGGACAAAGTGGCAGAAGTCCTCAAATTGCCCCTCAGTTATCGCGTCGTGGCGTTGCTGGGGCTCGGCCACCGCA